>NZ_JBFBFP010000002.1:0-625 GCF_040684275.1 Streptomyces sp. NPDC091371 | reverse complement strand
GTCCGACGGCAGTCTGGGGCTGGTCTAGGCGCCACGGATCGCTACGCGCTCCTCCATGACAGCGTCTGACCGCCGTCTGGGGCGGAAAAGGCCCCGAACAGCGGCTATTCCGAGCTGGATTCACGTCAGGCGAAGTACCGGACGAAAAGGCCAGGCAAGATGCCCCAATTGAGGTGATTTGGGAGTGGGTTTTGGGTGACGTCTTCGTCCTGACGTGAATCCAGCTCGGATGGGCCGAGGAATCGCTCCCCGATCCCATCACCGGCCCCGTTCTCTGGCCTCTTTAACCCCCATCAGCCCCAGACTGCCGTCGGACGCCGTCGTGGAGGAGCGCGTAGCGATCCGTGGCGGCTTATGACCAGCCCAAGAGGGCGGCAGACGCCGTCTTTGAGGAGCGCGTAGCGATTTGACGCGCCCACCGCCGCCCGAGGCTCTTGTGGTCGAGTTCATTGGCGGCTGCGCCGCCTGCCCGGGCCGGGAAGAGATGGCAGGGGCCGAGCCGGGACGCGCCCCCTCGCTCACGGGGCCGAACATCCCTGACATGGCCGTCCGTTTCCTTTATCCCCCGGCCCGTTCTTTTGGGGGTTTCCCGGCAGTCTCTTGTCTTTCCGTGGCGGGACGGCCT
>NZ_JBFBFP010000001.1:225977-587604 GCF_040684275.1 Streptomyces sp. NPDC091371 | reverse complement strand
GGCGGGACGGTCTGTCAAGGGCGGCCGAAGGCCGTCGCGCAGCGACGCGAACGAAGTGAGCGCCCTTGACAGGGCGGCCCGACGCGGAAGGACGAAGACTGCCGGGAAACCCCCAAGACCTCTCTGATCCGGGCCCGCTCAAGCCGGCCGCCCCCGATCCGGCCATACAGGACTGCCCGCCCCTCCCCCACCGCCGAGGGGGCGGGTGGGCAAACACCGGCCCGGAGCGGAGCCCGGGGGGGGGCAAAGGCCCCGCACGCGCATGGGCCCGTACCGGCCCCACCCCCCACGCGCGTGAACCCGTACGCCCCCGCCCCCTACACCCCCGGCGTCGGGAGGTGGTCCAGCCTCCGCAGGATCACGCCTTCCCGCAGCGCCCACGGGCAGATTTCCAGTGCCTCGACGCCGAAGAGGTCCATCGCGCCCTCCGCGACGAGCGCGCCCGCCAGGAGCTGGTTGGCGCGGCCCTCCGAGACGCCCGGGAGGGCCGAGCGCTGGGCCGTGGTCATCGCGGCCAGGCGGGGGACCCACTCCTCCAGGGACTTGCGGGTGAGGTCGCGCTGGACATACAGGCCGTCCGCCGAGCGGGCCGCGCCCGTGATGCGGGCCAGCTGCTTGAAGGTCTTCGAGGTCGCCACGACGTGGTCCGGGGCCCCGAAGCGGCTGAACTCGCCGACCGTCCGGGCGATCTCCGCCCGTACGTGCCTGCGCAGGGAGCGGATGTCGAGCGCGTCCGGCGGGTCGCCCGGGAGCCAGCCCGCCGTGAGGCGGCCGGCGCCCAGCGGGAGGGAGACGGCGGCGTCCGGGTCCTCGTCGATGCCGTACGCGATCTCCAGGGAGCCGCCGCCGATGTCGAGGACGAGCAGCTTCCCCGCCGACCAGCCGAACCAGCGGCGTGCCGCCAGGAAGGTGAGCCGGGCCTCGTCGTCGCCGCTCAGCACGGGGAGCTCGATGCCGGTCTCGGCCTTCACGCGCGCCAGGACCTCGTCCGCGTTCGTGGCCTCGCGCACGGCGCTGGTCGCGAAGGGGAGGACGTCCTCGCACCCCTTGTCCTCGGCGGCCTGCACGGCGTCGGTGATGACGGAAATCAGCCGCTCGACGCCCTCGGGAGTTATGGCGCCGCCCTCGTCGAGGAGCTCCGCCAGCCGCATCTCCACCTTGTGCGAGTGCGCCGGCAGCGGGCGCGCGCCGGGGTGCGCGTCCACCACCAGCAGGTGGACCGTGTTCGAACCCACATCCAGGACACCGAGTCTCATAGGGGGAAACGCTACTGCGCCGAACGCGTAGCGGTCGCGTAAGGGGCGTTTACGCTTGGGTTTGTGCCAAATATGAAGAAGGCCAACAAGACCCGGTCGAAGAAGGACGCGGGCAAGGGCAAGAACAAGACCGACGTCACCATCTCCGTCACCCCCGACGAGAAGGGTCTGGACTTCCCCCGGGCCTGGGTGGAGTTCCCCGACCCCGCCGATGACGAGCAGGTCTTCCGCTGCGACCTGACCTGGCTGACCTCCCGCTGGACCTGCATCTTCGGCAGCGGCTGCCAGGGCATCCAGGCCGGCCGGGCGGACGACGGCTGCTGCACGCTCGGTGCGCACTTCTCCGACGAGGACGACGAGAAGCGCGTCGCCGAGCACGTGGCGCGGCTGACGCCGGAGCTGTGGCAGTTCCACGACGTCGGCAGCGAGAGCGGGTGGACGCAACACGATGACGACGGGGAGAAGCAGACCCGCCGCTGGGACGGCGCCTGCATCTTCCTGAACCGGCCCGGTTTCGCGGCAGGGGCGGGCTGCTCGCTGCACATCCTCGCCGTGCGGGAGGGCAAGGAGCCGCTGGAGACCAAGCCGGACGTGTGCTGGCAGCTGCCGATCCGCCGTACGTACGACTGGATCGACCGGCCCGACGACACGCGCGTGCTCCAGGTGTCGATCGGCGAGTACGACCGCCGCGGCTGGGGCCCCGGCGGCCACGACCTGCACTGGTGGTGCACGTCGGCCACGTCCGCGCACGGCGCCGGCAAGCCGGTCTACGAGTCGTACAAGGCGGAGCTGACGGAGCTGATGGGCAAGGAGGGCTACGAGGCCCTCGTGGCGCTGTGCGAGGCGCGGCTGTCCTCGCTGCTGCCGATGGCTCCGCACCCGGCGGACCCCGTCTGACAGGCCGCTACCGCCTGACCGGCCGCTACGGCTGACCGGCCGCTACGGCTGACCGGCCGCTACGGCGACGCCGTCGCCCCCGGGTCGGGGGAAACCGTTCCGCCCGGCCCCGTCGCGGTCGCGGTCGGCGTGGGCGTCGGGGTGCCCGGCGGGGTCTCGGACGGCGTCGGAGTGGGGGTCGGGGTAGGGGTCGGCTGGGGCGCCGGGCGGCCCCGGCCCTGGATGGAGACCACGGTGCCGCCCGGGTCCACGCCCACCCGGGCCGTCCAGGCACCCACCGGCTGGGCCTCCGGGTCCACGGCGATGGTCAGGGTGACCGATTCTCCAGGGGCCAGGGTGCCCGCCGTCCGGCTCGCGCGCAGCCACGGCGCGTCGGACCAGAGCCGCCAGTCCACCGGGGCTCCGCCGGAGGCGGTGAGGGTGAGCACGGTGGTGGTGCGGTGCGAGGACGCGGCGACGGTGAGCCGGCCGGGGGCGCCGGCCCGGTCCGCGGCCGGGGGGCCGGTGCTGATCACCTCGACGGATACGTCGGGCTCCGCGCGGTCCGGGGCGAAGCCGGGGCTGCCCGTGGTGGTGGCGGTGTTCCCGGCGTTGTCGTACGCGGTCAGCGGGCGGCCGTCGGTGCGCGCCGTCGGGAGCTCCGACTCGCTCGCGGAGATCCGGGCGGCGGCGCCGCCGACGGGCTCGCCCGTACTGGGCGCGCCGCGGTACGCCGCCCACAGCGCCAGCACCGGGGCCGCGACGACGGTGGCGACCACGGTGGTGGTCACGGCGCGTGCGCGCAGCCGGTCGCGGCGGGCGGCGCGGTCCTTGGGGTCCATCGGGAAGCCGGTGCGGTCGAAGCGCGGGCCCGGACCGCGCCCCCGGCCGGCGCGGCCGGAGCGGAGCATCGCGGCGTGGACGGCGGTGCGGGGTGCCGGGATGAGCGGGAGGCCGGCCGGGTCGATGCCGCCCGCGCCGCCGGAGCTCGCGGGCAGGCCGGAGCCGGGCCAGGGGGCGCCGGCGCCCACGCGTTCGGCGACGCGGCGGCAGCGCGGGCAGTCGTCCACGTGGCGTACGAGCTCGGCGCGCAGACTGCTGGAGAGCAGCACTCCGCCGCCCCCGAGTACCCCGCCGCCGAGTCTCCCGCCCCGCCCGCCCACGCCCCCGCCGTCGTCGCCGGTGAGGCGGGAGACGGCCGGGCAGCTGCCGGTCTCGACGACGGCGAGGGCGGCGCGGGTGCGTTCCACCTCGCAGGCGGCGCCGGTCAGCAGTTCGCGGGCGGCCGCGGGGGGTGTGCCGAGGACGGCGGCGAGCTCGGTGACGGCGAGGCGGTGGCGGACGGCGAGTTCGAGGGCCTCGCGCTGTTCGGGCGTGGTCCCGGCGGCCTCGGGCCAGGCGAGCCGGGCCAGCTCGGTACGGCGATAGGCGCTCACGTCAAGCGGGCGGTGGGCGGCCGGCGCGGTGGCTTCGCCGCCGCCGACACCCGGCGCACGGCCGTGATCCGTGTGCTCCGGCGCACGCCGGGCGGAATGCGCGCCCTGCCTCGCGCGCCGCTGCTCCGCGAGCCGGCGCAGGCAGCCCCAGCGGGCGAGGGCGTACAGCCAGGCCCGCCGGTCCCCCTCGTGGGGACATCGGCCGGGGTTCCGCTCGGCCACCGCGAGGACGTCCCCGAGCACGTCGGTGGCGGTGTCGTGGTCGCACAGGACGGAGAGGCAGTACGTGAACAGGCCGTCGAGGTAGGGCTCGTGCCGGAAGGGCGGCGGCTGCTCGCCTTCGAGGGGGGCGCGCCCGTGCGCCCGGTGTGCGCCGGTGCGCGGTGAGGGGTGTGCCTGGCTGCTGCTGTTCACCTGGCGACCGTAGGCGGCGCGCCGGTGGCGCCCCGGAAGCCTTCAGCACATTTAGCCCTTAAGGGTGAACAGATCGGCGCCGCGATGACGGGAGCCCTGACGGTTCCGGCCCGCCCCCGCAACCGGACCCCCGCCCGGACCCCCGCCCGGGCCGCTGAGCAGCCGCGGAGCCCGCGCTGTCGGTGCGGGCGGCTACCGTGAGCGGCATGGCTGCCCGTACATCTCGTTCATCCGCCAAGGACCGGCCGTCCTACCGCTGCTCCGAGTGCGGCTGGACGACCGCGAAATGGCTCGGCCGGTGCCCCGAATGCCAGGCGTGGGGCACCGTCGAGGAGATGGGCGCGCCCGCCGTGCGGACCACCGCCGCCGGGCGGGTGTCGGCGGCCGCCGTGCCGATCGCGCAGGTCGACGGGCGTACGGCGACCGCGCGCAGCACCGGCGTGGACGAGCTGGACCGCGTCCTCGGCGGCGGCCTCGTGCCCGGCGCGGTCGTCCTGCTCGCCGGGGAGCCCGGCGTCGGCAAGTCGACGCTGCTGCTGGACGTCGCGGCGAAGGCGGCGAGCGAGCAGCACCGCACGCTGTACGTCACGGGCGAGGAGTCCGCGAGCCAGGTGCGGCTGCGCGCCGACCGGATCAACGCGCTGAGCGACCACCTCTACCTGGCCGCCGAGACCGACCTGTCCGCCGTGCTCGGGCATCTGGACGCGGTGAAGCCGTCCCTCCTCATCCTGGACTCCGTGCAGACCGTCGCCTCCCCCGAGATCGACGGCGCGCCCGGCGGCATGGCCCAGGTCCGCGAGGTGGCCGGGGCGCTGATCCGTGCCTCGAAGGAGCGCGGCATGTCCACCCTCCTCGTGGGCCACGTGACCAAGGAGGGGGCCATCGCCGGCCCCCGCCTGCTGGAGCACCTGGTCGACGTGGTGCTGAGCTTCGAGGGCGACCGGCACGCCCGGCTGCGGCTGGTGCGCGGGGTCAAGAACCGGTACGGCGCCACCGACGAGGTCGGCTGCTTCGAGCTGCACGACGAGGGGATCACCGGGCTCGCCGACCCGAGCGGGCTGTTCCTGACCCGGCGCGCCGAGGCCGTTCCCGGCACCTGCCTGACCGTGACCCTGGAGGGCAAGCGCCCGCTGGTCGCCGAGGTGCAGGCGCTCACCGTCGACTCGCAGATCCCGTCCCCCCGGCGCACCACCTCCGGTCTGGAGACCTCGCGCGTCTCGATGATGCTGGCCGTGCTGGAGCAGCGCGGCCGGATCACCGCCCTGGGCAAGCGGGACATCTACAGCGCGACCGTCGGCGGCGTGAAGCTGACCGAGCCGGCCGCCGACCTGGCCATCGCGCTCGCCCTGGCCTCCGCCGCCAGTGACGTCCCGCTCCCGAAGAACCTGGTGGCCATCGGGGAGGTCGGCCTGGCGGGCGAGGTGCGGCGCGTGACCGGCGTACAGCGGCGGCTCGCGGAGGCGCACCGGCTCGGGTTCACGCACGCGCTGGTGCCGGCCGATCCGGGGAAGGTCCCGGCCGGGATGAAGGTCATCGAGGTGGCGGACATGGGCGACGCGCTCCGGGTCCTGCCGCGCGGGCGGTCCCGTACGCCGGCCAAGGAGCGGGCCGCGGACTGACGCTGCGCACCGGTGGACCGCGGTACGGACCCCCAGGTCAGGGGTCCGTACGGGGGTCCGTCAGGGGCCCGCCCGGGCCGTACCTGGCCAAGCCACGGCGGGCCCGCAGCGCGCGCCGGTAGACTTCTGGATGGTCCGCCCGGCCGGAGGCAGGCGGCGCAACCCGCGACCGGAGGAGTGCAGTGGCAGCCAAGGACGGGGCATCAGCACCCGGGAAGTCCGGCGCGAGCTCCAAGCACGACGCGCTGATGCGCGCCTCGCTGAGCGCGGTCGCACCTGGTCAGCCGCTGCGTGACGGCCTGGAACGGATCGTCCGCGGCAACACCGGCGGGCTCATCGTCCTCGGCATGGACAAGACCGTCGACGCGATGTGCACCGGCGGTTTCGTTCTGGACGTGGAGTTCACGGCGACCCGGCTGCGCGAACTGTGCAAGCTCGACGGCGCGCTCATCCTCGACAAGGACATCACCAAGATCCTGCGGGCCGGCGTGCAGCTGGTGCCGGACGCGTCGATCCCGACGGAGGAGACGGGCACCCGTCACCGGACCGCGGACCGCGTCTCCAAGCAGTGCGGTTTCCCGGTGGTGTCGGTGTCGCAGTCGATGCGGCTGATCGCGCTGTACGTGGACGGGGAGCGGCGGGTCCTGGAGGAGTCCGGGGCGATCCTGTCGCGGGCGAACCAGGCGCTGGCCACGCTGGAGCGGTACAAGCTGCGGCTCGACGAGGTCGCGGGAACGCTGTCGGCGCTGGAGATCGAGGACCTGGTCACGGTCCGCGACGTGACGGCGGTCGCGCAGCGGCTGGAAATGGTCCGCCGCATCGCGACCGAGATCGCCGAGTACGTGGTCGAACTGGGCACGGACGGGCGGCTGCTGTCGCTCCAGCTGGACGAGCTGACGGTCGGGATCGAGCAGGAGCGGGAGCTGGTCATCCGGGACTACGTGCCGGAGCCGACGGCGAAGCGTTCCCGCACGGTCGACGAGGCGCTGGCCGAGCTGGACGCGCTGACCCACGCGGAGCTGCTGGAACTGCCGATCGTGGCGCGGGCGCTGGGGTACACGGGCGCGCCGGAGAACCTGGACTCGGCGGTGTCCCCGCGGGGCTACCGGCTGCTGGCGAAGGTCCCCCGGCTGCCGGGGGCCATCATCGAGCGGCTGGTGGAGCACTTCGGGGGGCTGCAGAAGTTGCTGGCGGCCTCGGTGGACGACCTGCAGACGGTCGACGGCGTGGGCGAGGCCCGCGCCCGGAGCGTCCGCGAGGGGCTGTCCCGCCTGGCGGAGTCCTCCATCCTGGAGCGCTACGTCTGACCCCTGGGGCTCCGCCCCGTACCCCGCTCCTCAAACGCAATCTCAGCCTCGCCGGCGTTTGAGGCGCGGGGTCTGGGGCGGAGCCCCAGCAGCGGCGCCGCAGGTGGTGGGCTAGTTCTGCTTCAGGACGAACGAGGTGCGGGCCACCGGCATGCCCGGGGACTTGACCTCCACCACGTACGTGTCCGGAACCGCAGACCCCGCCGGAGGCGCCTGGCACTGGTCGGCCGCGCTGAAGCGGCGGTCCCAGTCCAGCGGCTGCTTCGTCTCGCCGCCCGCCGGGAGGCGGAAGAACGCGTTGCCCGCGCCCGTCGGGCAGTCCGCCGAGGACCAGACCGCCTTGCTCGTGCTCGCCTGAAGGATGGTCAGGACCGCCTGCTTCGGGCCGAGGTCGACCTTGCAGGTGGTGCCGGAGATGTTGCGGGCGACCAGTTCGAGGCGGGGCTTCTCGTTCGCCTCGTACTCGTTCTTCACGCTCTTGACCTCCCACTGCAGCGCGCCCGGCGCGCACGTGGGCAGCGGGGAGTCCGCCGGGACGGCCGCCGAACCGCCCCCGGAGCCGCCGGAGGACGCGGCTCCGCCGGAGCCGGGGCCGGCGCCCGGGTCGCCGTTCTTGCCCGTGCCGCCCGCGCCGCCGGAGCCGCCCGCGCCGCCCTCGGAGCCGGTGCCCGCGCCGCCGGAGGACTCCGTGCGGCCGCCCGGGGCGGTGCCGATCGCCGGGCCCGTACCGGCGGGTCCGGGGGTGATGGCGGTGACCGCGTCGGGGCCCTTCTCGCCCTTGCCGTTCGTACTCGTCTTCCCCCCGCCGGAACTGACGGTCCACACGGCGAGGAGTGCGAGGAGCGCGACGACGGACGCCAGCACAGCCCTCCGTCGCCAGTAGATGGAGGAGGGGAGCGGCCCGACCGGATTGCGCAGAGATCCCACGGACGGAACCTTACGAGAGTTCGGGGCACGATCCGTGCCCCACATGCCGCGCAGCGGCCTCGATTTGCCGATGATCATCCTGCGGGCGGAACCGGGGTAGCCGAAAATCGGCCAACCGTCCGACGCCCGGTCCATCGCCCTTGAGTACGGTCGGTCACCATGTACAGTTCGGACCTTTACCGCGACATCACCGACTTCGCCCACTCCACGCCCGCCTGGGCGCAGTCGGCGTTCGAGGTCTGGACGGAGTACGGACTCCTGCTCTTCGGGCTGCTCTTCATAGCCGTCTGGTGGCGCTCGCGCGGCCGGCGGGGCGGTCCCCGCCCGGTCGCGCTCGCCGTCCTCGCGCCGCTCGCCACCGCCGTCGCGTACGTCGCGTCCGAGGCGGTGAAGTCGACCGTCGACGAGGAGCGGCCCTGCCGGGCCGTCGCCGGGGCCGCGGCCTCACTGATCACCTGCCCCGCCCGTGGGGACTGGTCCTTCCCGAGCAACCACGCGGCCATCGCGGGTGCCGCCGCCGTCGCGCTGGCCCTCGCCGTCCCCCGCCTGGCGCTCCTGACCGTGCCGCTCGCGCTGCTGATGGCCTTCTCCCGCGTCTACGTCGGCGTGCACTATCCGCACGACGTGGCGATGGGCCTGCTGCTGGGCGGTTCGCTGGCGGCCCTCCTCGTGCTCGCGCTCACCGGCCCGATGGGCAGGGTCGTGGCCGCCGCTCGGGCGAGCGGGGTTCGCCCGGCCGTCTGGTTCACCGGCACCGGCCGGGCGCGACAGCCCCGAAACGTGCCAGGATGCCGTCTGCCATGACTGCACCCGTATCCCCAGACTCCGCAACGCCGCACGCGCTGCACTCCCCCGTCATCGCGTGGTTCGACGAGCACGCCCGCGACCTGCCCTGGCGCCGCCCCGAGGCCGGCCCCTGGGGGGTCATGGTCAGCGAGTTCATGCTCCAGCAGACCCCCGTCAACCGGGTCCTGCCGGTCTACGAGCAGTGGCTCGCCCGCTGGCCCCGTCCCGCCGACCTGGCCGCCGAGGCCCCCGGCGAGGCCGTACGGGCCTGGGGGCGGCTCGGCTACCCCCGCCGGGCCCTGCGGCTGCACGGCGCGGCCGTCGCGATAACGGAACGGCACGGGGGCGACGTGCCGCGGGAGCACGCGCAGCTGCTCTCGCTGCCCGGCATCGGCGAGTACACGGCGGCCGCCGTGGCCTCCTTCGCGTACGGGCAGCGGCACGCCGTGCTCGACACGAACGTGCGGCGGGTCTTCGCGCGCACCGCCACCGGGGTCGAGTACCCGCCGAACGCCACCACGGCCGCCGAGCGGCGCCTGGCCCGGGCCCTGCTGCCCGAGGACGAGGAGACCGCGGCCCGCTGGGCGGCGGCCTCGATGGAGCTGGGCGCGCTGGTGTGCACCGCCAAGAGCCCGGACTGCGCCCGCTGCCCGGTGGCCGGGCTGTGCGCCTGGCGCCTCGCCGGGAAGCCGCCGCACGAGGGACCGCCGCGGCGCGGGCAGACGTACGCCGGGACCGACCGGCAGGTGCGCGGCAGGCTGCTCGCCGTGCTCCGGGAGGCGGTGGGCCCCGTACCGCAGGCCGTGCTCGACACGGTCTGGGACGAGCCGGTGCAGCGGGCCCGGGCGCTGGACGGGCTGGTGGCCGACGGGCTGGTGGAGCCCCTCGCCGGATCCTCGTACCGGCTTCCGATGACCTGAGGCGACGGGATCCGAAGGCCCCACGGCGCGTCCGCCGGAGCACCGGAAGCTGACTCAACCATTCCGCTTCTGCCGGGAAACCCCCAGCTCACAGCCGCTGTTACACAACCTATGGGTGTCCGTGCGCCCACCGAAGGCTGGCCCGCACAGGCCCGTGACAACCCCTCCGTACCTTCGAATCCGTAAGACAGCGGATGACCGGGGGACGGCAGTGGAGGCGGTTGAGATGGCGCACGGCGAGGTGCTCGAATTCGAAGAGTACGTACGCACCCGGCAGGACGCCCTGCTGCGCAGTGCCCGGCGCCTCGTCCCGGACCCCACCGACGCGCAGGACCTCCTGCAGACGGCGCTCGTGCGCACCTACGGCCGCTGGGACGGCATCGCGGACAAGTCGCTGGCCGACGCCTACCTCCGCCGGGTCATGATCAACACCCGTACCGAGTGGTGGCGCGCCCGCAAGCTCGAAGAGGTCCCCACCGAGCAGCTCCCCGACGCCTCCGTCGAGGACGGCTCCGACCAGCGCGCCGACCGCGCGCTGCTGATGGACATCCTCAAGGTGCTCGCGCCCAAGCAGCGCAGCGTGGTCGTGCTGCGACACTGGGAGCAGATGAGCACCGAGGAGACGGCCGCCGCGCTCGGGATGTCGGCCGGTACCGTGAAGAGCACGCTGCACCGCGCGCTGGCCCGCCTCCGGCAGGAACTGGAGAGCCGGGACCTGGACATGCGCGCGCTGGAACGCGGTGACCACACCATCCGGTACGAGGGGCGTGAGCGGTGCGCGGCCTGAATGGCCAAGGCCAAGGTCCGACGGGTTTGACCGGCGGCTCTCTGGTTCTGATGTCGGCGGGGGCGGTCGTCCTCGTCGGCACTGCCGTGTTCGCGGTCGGGTGCTCCTCCGGCGGCACCGGCCTGCGCGACGGCGGACCCGCCCGCAGCGATGCCGTGGCCAAGGCCGGTTCGGCGGCGGCGCCCGCGGCCTCGGCCTCCCCCTCGCCGTCCGCCTCGTCCGACTCCGAGGACGTCGAGGACCCCGGCTCGCCCTCCGCGGCCCCCTTCGACCAGCCGCTGAAGAAGGTCGACCCCGTCAAGCTCGTGCTGGCCGACCCCAAGGTCAGCCCCGCGGTCAAACGGGACCTCAAGCCCTGCTCGGGCAAGGAGTACCCGGTGGACGTGAGCTACGGCAGGGTCACCGGCAGCCCCGTCGTCGACATCGTCGTCAACGTCCTGTCCTGCGCCGACGCGCTGGGCCGCGGCTCGTACGTGTACCGATCGGCCGGCGGCACGTACGAGAATGTCTTCTCGGACGAACAGCCTCCGCTCTACGCGGAGATCGACCGGGGCGATCTGGTGGTCACGAAGCAGGTCTACGGGAAGAGCGACGCGCTCGCGTACCCGTCGGGCGAGGACGTGATCACGTACCACTGGAACGGGGAGAAGTTCACCGAGCAGGACCGGGTCCACTCGGAGTACAGCAATGTGGTCGACGGCGGGGGCCAGCCCGCCCCGGCCGTGACCCAGAAGAACTGAGGCGAGGCTTCCGCATGGCCGAGACCCATGTCCTGTTCGTCGAGGACGACGACGTCATCCGTGAGGCCACGACCCTGGCGCTGGAACGCGACGGGTTCATGGTCACCGCCATGCCCGACGGCCTGTCCGGCCTGGAGTCCTTCCGGGCGAACCGGCCGGACATCGCCCTGCTCGACGTGATGGTCCCCGGCATGGACGGCGTGAGCCTGTGCCGCCGCATCCGCGACGAGTCCACCGTCCCCGTGATCATGCTGTCCGCGCGCGCCGACTCCATCGACGTGGTGCTGGGCCTGGAGGCGGGCGCCGACGACTACGTCACCAAGCCCTTCGACGGCTCCGTGCTCGTCGCCCGCATCCGCGCCGTGCTGCGCCGCTTCGGCCACGCCGGCGGCCCGCAGAACGGCGCGTCGGGCGCCGACGGCAACGGGCCGGCCGGGGAGCGCGGGGTGCTGTCCTTCGGCGACCTGGAGGTCGACACCGAGGGCATGGAGGTACGGAAGGCGGGCGCCGCGGTGGCGCTGACGCCGACCGAGATGCGGCTGCTGCTGGAGTTCTCCTCCGCGCCCGGCACCGTACTGTCGCGCGACCGCCTGCTGGAACGGGTCTGGGACTACGACTGGGGCGGCGACACCCGCGTCGTCGACGTCCACGTCCAGCGGCTGCGCACCAAGATCGGGCAGGACCGGATCGAAACGGTCCGGGGCTTCGGATACAAGCTCAAGGCTTGACGCATGAGACGGTTCACCCTGCGTACGGGGATCCGCTGGAAGATCACGCTCGCCATCGCGGCCGTCGGCGCACTCACCGCCGTCGCGCTGAGCCTGGTGGTGCACAGCGCTGCCCGGGTGTCGATGCTGGAGAGCGCCCGCGAGGTGCAGCTCGACCGCGTGCAGTTCATCTCCCGCAACGCCGACTCGGGGCGCAAGCCCATGATGGGCGCCAAGGTCAACGACCCGGAGCTGCCCGCGCAGCTGCGCGAGAAGGCGCGGTCCGGGCGGCGCGGCACCTTCGTGCAGGAGAACCCGCACGGGCTGCCGGAGGTGTGGGCCGCCGTACCGCTCGGGAACGGGCAGGTGCTGTCGCTGCACACGCAGTTCCGGGAGAGCGCCAACATGGTGCGCGACCTGGACCGGGCCCTCGTCATCGGCTCCCTCGCCGTGGTCATCGGCGGCTCGGCGCTCGGCGTGCTCATCGGCGGGCAGATCTCCCGCCGGCTGCGCAAGGCCGCGGCCGCCGCGCAGCGGGTGGCGCACGGGGATCCCGAGGTACGCGTACGGGACGCGGTCGGGGGCGTCGTACGCGACGAGACGGACGACCTCGCGCGGGCCGTCGACGCGATGGCGGACGCGCTCCAGCAGCGGCTGGAGGCGGAGCGGCGGGTGACCGCCGACATCGCGCACGAGCTGCGCACGCCGGTGACGGGGCTGCTCACGGCGGCGGAGCTGCTGCCGCCGGGGCGGCCGACCGAGCTGGTGCGGGACCGGGCGCAGGCGCTGCGCGCGCTGGTGGAGGACGTACTGGAAGTGGCCCGGCTGGACAGCGCGTCCGAGCGGGCCGAGCTCCAGGACGTGGCGCTGGGGGAGTTCGTGAGCCGCCGGGTGAAGGCGCTGATGCCGGAGGCCTCGGTACGGGTGGTCGCGGACGAGATCGTCAGCACCGACCCGCGGCGGCTGGAACGGATCCTGGGGAACCTCCTCGCCAACGCCGCGCGGTACGGGCGGGCGCCGATCCAGGTCGACGTGGAGGGGCGGGTCGTACGGGTCCGCGACCACGGGCCGGGCTTCCCGGAGGCGCTGCTGCGCGAGGGGCCGAGCCGGTTCCGTACCGGGTCCACGGACCGGGCGGGCGTGGGGCACGGGCTCGGGCTGACCATCGCGGAGGGGCAGGCGCGGGTCCTGGGCGCGCGGCTGACGTTCCGCAACGTGGCGGCGCCGGGCGGCGGCGGTTCGGCGGGCGCGGCCGGGGCGGTGGCGGTGCTGTGGCTGCCGGAGCACGCTCCTACGGCGACGGGGAGCTTCCCGGTGGTGCAGGTCCCCTAGCAGGGGGCTCGGCCGGTCCAGGGGGCTCCGCCGCTGGGCTCCGCCGGTGGGCTCCGCCGGTGGGCTCCGCCGGTCCACGAGGTTCCGCCCGCACCGGGGGCTCCGCCCGGGGCCGTGAAGCCGGCCGCCAGGACCTCGGCATAGGTCCGGGCGGGTCCGTGATTTAGCATCCGAGGCATGACCGACGGCACGAATCCCCCGAGCAACCCGCAGCCCGAGCCCGCCCCGGGGAGCGGCGGCTACGGGTTCCCGCCGGGACCGGCCGCGTCCGGCGGCTACGGATACCCGCAGGGCGGTGGCTACGGCTACCCGCCGAACCAGTCCGCAGGCGCCTTCGGGCCCGCGCAGCCCTTCGCGCCGGGGCCCGAGCCCGACCTGGGGGCCATACCCTCCGCCGATCAGCCCGACTGGGAGGCTATGGCCGACCGGTCGGCCGCCGAGCGGCGCAAGAAGCGGCTGTGGATGATCGGCGGCGCTGTGACCGTGCTGCTGCTGCTCGCCGGTGGCGGAACGTTCTTCCTGCTGAAGGGCGACAAGCCCGCCGAGGACGACGGCAACAACGTCGCCGACAACACGCCCTCCGCGTCCGCCTCTCCCGACCCGGGCGCGTCCGCGTCCCCGTCGAAGGGCTACTCCCCCACCGTCGCCAGCGACCCGTCCCTGCTCCGGGACAGCGTCGGCAAGACCAGCCTGCGCATGGGCCCCGAGGCCACGGTGCCCAAGGTGGGCGAGCACTTCGAGCTCCGCCTCAAGGGCAATGCGAACTCGTACGCCCAGGCCACCGAGGCCGCCGTGGACACGACCAAGAGCTTCTCCCTGTCGGCCCGCGTCAACAACGCCTCCGCCGCCAAGGGCCCGCACATCGCCATGAGCCAGGGCACGGGCGAGTCGTTCTCGTTCGAGCTGGGCGCCGACGAGGTGAACGGCAAGCAGGCGTGGGTGTTCCGGGTGCGGACCACGGAGAAGAGCGCGAAGCCGACGATCGTGACCGTCGCCGCCGAGGGGCTGAAGACTGTCAAGGACACGACGGTGCTGACCGCCGTCCACGACGCCGAGAAGAAGATGATCGCCCTCTACGTGGAGGGCAAGAAGGCCGGTGAGGCCCAGATCCCGGGGATCTGGCAGAACGCGGGCCCGTTGCAGCTGGGCCGGGCCCGCCACGACAACAACTGGGTCGGCGCCTGGACGGGCTCCCTGACCTACATCCGGTTCTACGGAACGGCCTTCACCCCGGAGCAGGCCGCCGCCTACCGCAAGGGCCAGCTCGACGACGCGGCGAAGGCCACCGGCACCCATTCCTGGGTCATCGGCTGAATCAGATGGTGACGCCGGCGTTGCGCAGGAAGGTCATCGGGTTGATGGCCGAGCCGTAGTTCGGCGTGGTGCGGATCTCGAAGTGCAGGTGCGGGCCGCTGGAGTTGCCGGTGTTGCCGGACAGGGCGATCTGCTCGCCCTTGGCGACCTTCTCGCCGATCGCGACCTGGATCTTCGAGAGGTGCGCGTACTGCGAGTACGTGTTGTTCGCGTGCTTGATCACGATGGCGTTGCCGTACGCCGGGCCGTCGCCGCCTCCGTTGGGGCCGGCCTTGACGACGGTGCCCGCGGCGGCGGCGTCGACCGGGGTGCCGGAGGGGACGGCGAAGTCCTGGCCGGAGTGCTTGTGCGACCACATGGTGCCGCCCTTGCCGAAGGTCGCGGACAGCGTGTACTTGTCCACCGGCTTCTCCCACAGGGAGGTCTTCGCCGCGGCGGCGTCGGCCTTGGCGGCCTGCGCGGTGGCCTGCTCGGCCACGAGCTCGGCGGTGCCGGCGAGGGCGGTCTGCGTCGTGTCGGCGAACGCGGCGGTCGTCCCGGCTCCCAGGGCCAGAGCGGCACCGAGAGCGGTGGCGCCGACGGCGATACGGGTACGACGGGTGCTGACGCGCTTCGCGGACATGAAGGAGACCTCCGGGGCCGGGGACAGGGCATGAAGTGACCCGGCACGATCAAGCAGGTGCCGGGTGGGCCTCACCTTGGTAACCCGAGCGTCCGAACTTCCCCAAACCTCCCGATTACTACCCGGTCTCGTAGCCGAGTGAGGGCTTTACGGCCTGTTGACGTGGCCCCCACCTGCGGCGGAGGGCGCGTACGGAGGGTCATTGGATCTACGAATACGCCTAGTACGTCCGTATTGTCCTGTGCGGCTTGTCACCGGCGGGCAACCAAAAGGGGCGGCCCCGGAACCTTTCGGTCCCGGGGCCGCCCCTTGGTACTGCTCCCGCGTTACGCGCCCTTCGACAGGTCCGGGCCGGAGCCCGTGGCCTCGATCGGGGGGAGGTCCGGCAGAGCCGACTTCTCCTCGCCGCGGAAGGTGAACTTGGCTTCCTCGCCCTCACCCTCCTTGCCGACGACCACGATCTGACCGGGACGCAGCTCGCCGAAGAGGATCTTCTCCGAGAGCGTGTCCTCGATCTCGCGCTGGATGGTCCGGCGCAGCGGCCGGGCACCCATGATCGGGTCGTAGCCGCGCTTGGCGAGCAGGAGCTTCGCGTCACCGCTCAGCTCGATGCCCATGTCGCGGTCCTTGAGGCGCTCGTCGACCTTCGCGATCATCAGGTCGACGATCTGGATGATGTCTTCCTCGGTGAGCTGGTGGAAGACGACCGTGTCGTCGACGCGGTTGAGGAACTCGGGCCGGAAGTGCTGCTTGAGCTCTTCGTTGACCTTCGCCTTCATCCGCTCGTAGCCGGTCTTGGTGTCGCCCTGAGCCGCGAAGCCCAGGTTGAAGCCCTTCGAGATGTCCCGGGTACCCAGGTTGGTCGTCATGATGATGACCGTGTTCTTGAAGTCCACGACCCGGCCCTGGGAGTCGGTCAGACGACCGTCTTCCAGGATCTGGAGAAGGGAATTGAAGATATCCGGGTGGGCCTTCTCGACCTCGTCGAAGAGGACGACGGAGAACGGCTTGCGGCGCACCTTCTCGGTGAGCTGGCCGCCCTCTTCGTAGCCCACGTAACCGGGGGGCGAACCGAAGAGGCGGGAAACCGTGTGCTTCTCGCTGAACTCCGACATGTCGAGGGAGATCAGCGCGTCCTCGTCGCCGAAGAGGAATTCGGCGAGCGTCTTGGAGAGCTCGGTCTTACCGACACCGGACGGGCCGGCGAAGATGAACGAGCCACCCGGGCGCTTCGGGTCCTTCAGACCCGCACGGGTACGGCGGATCGCCTGGGAGAGCGCCTTGATGGCGTCCTTCTGGCCGATGACCCGGCGGTGCAGCTCGTCCTCCATGCGGAGCAGTCGCGAGGACTCCTCCTCGGTGAGCTTGAAGACGGGAATGCCGGTCGCGGTCGCGAGGACCTCGGCGATGAGCTCGCCGTCGACCTCGGCGACAACGTCCATGTCGCCGGCCTTCCATTCCTTCTCGCGCTTGGTCTTCGCCGCCAGCAGCTGCTTCTCCTTGTCGCGGAGAGAAGCCGCCTTCTCGAAGTCCTGGGAGTCGATGGCCGACTCCTTGTCGCGGCGCACGCCCGCGATCTTCTCGTCGAACTCGCGGAGGTCCGGCGGCGCGGTCATCCGGCGGATGCGCATCCGGGAACCGGCCTCGTCGATCAGGTCGATCGCCTTGTCCGGGAGGAAGCGGTCCGAGATGTACCGGTCGGCCAGCGTCGCCGCCTGGACGAGGGCCTCGTCCGTGATGGAGACGCGGTGGTGGGCCTCGTAGCGGTCGCGCAGGCCCTTGAGGATCTCGATCGTGTGGGGGAGGGAAGGCTCCGCCACCTGGATCGGCTGGAAGCGGCGCTCGAGGGCCGCGTCCTTCTCGAGGTGCTTGCGGTACTCGTCCAGCGTCGTGGCACCGATGGTCTGGAGCTCACCACGGGCCAGCATGGGCTTGAGGATGCTGGCGGCGTCGATCGCGCCCTCGGCGGCACCCGCACCCACGAGGGTGTGGAGCTCGTCGATGAACAGGATGATGTCGCCGCGGGTGCGGATCTCCTTGAGCACCTTCTTCAGGCGCTCTTCGAAGTCACCGCGGTAGCGGGAACCGGCGACCAGGGCACCCAGGTCAAGCGTGTAGAGGTGCTTGTCCTTGAGGGTCTCGGGGACCTCGCCCTTGACGATCGCCTGGGCCAGGCCCTCGACGACGGCGGTCTTGCCGACGCCGGGCTCGCCGATGAGGACCGGGTTGTTCTTGGTCCG
Source organism: Streptomyces sp. NPDC091371 (assembly GCF_040684275.1). Classification (NCBI taxonomy): domain Bacteria; kingdom Bacillati; phylum Actinomycetota; class Actinomycetes; order Kitasatosporales; family Streptomycetaceae; genus Streptomyces; species Streptomyces sp. NPDC091371. The sequence goes on along the minus strand of NZ_JBFBFP010000001.1, from coordinate 570,321 downwards.
GCGGGACAGGACCTGCATGACCCGCTCGATCTCCTTCTCGCGCCCGATGACCGGGTCGAGCTTGGATTCGCGGGCCGCCTGGGTGAGGTTGCGGCCGAACTGGTCCAGGACGAGCGAGGTCGAGGGCGTGCCCTCGGCCGGGCCGCCGGCCGTGGCCGACTCCTTGCCCCCGCCGGTGTAGCCGGAGAGCAGCTGGATGACCTGCTGCCGGACTCGGTTGAGATCGGCGCCCAGCTTCACGAGGACCTGGGCGGCGACGCCCTCGCCCTCGCGGATCAGGCCGAGCAGGATGTGCTCGGTGCCGATGTAGTTGTGGCCGAGCTGGAGGGCCTCTCGGAGCGAAAGCTCCAGGACCTTCTTCGCCCGCGGGGTGAAGGGGATGTGGCCGGACGGGGCCTGCTGCCCCTGACCGATGATCTCCTCAACCTGCTGGCGAACAGCCTCGAGCGAAATCCCGAGGCTCTCCAGGGCCTTAGCGGCGACACCCTCACCCTCGTGGATCAAGCCCAGGAGGATGTGCTCGGTGCCGATGTAGTTGTGGTTGAGCATCCGGGCTTCTTCCTGAGCCAGGACGACAACCCGCCGCGCGCGGTCGGTGAACCTCTCGAACATCGTTTATCGCTCCTCAGAGCGGTCGGGCAGTTCGGGGTCGGTCCCCGCCCTGTCCTTCCGCATGCTAGTCCCGCGGGACGGGACAGCTCATTCCAACTGCCGACATCCGTCCACGGCTCACCCCCACGTCGGTGAGGAAAACCGGCTGTAAGAGCCGACTACTGCTCCAACTCGATGGTGCGAGACGATGTTCCCGCAGGCCAGGCAGATACCCGTCATGCGTGTACGCCGATGGCGAACGGATGCCGTTCAAATCAGCGTGTCGCCCCGATCCACTAGGAATGTCTTACCCGTAAGGACTGACACTCCATGCCGGTGGCACCTGTCCCCTCCGCTAAGGGCGAACAAGGTTCCGTCCCGAATGCGGGACTCCGGCCGCACGGATGTTTACGTTCCGCATCGATGTGGGTGCGGTGTGTCACATCGACCGTAACCCGGCGGCGTTTCGGAAGTTGCTCCGGACATGGCCGTAACCATCCCGGGTCCCCGGGTACCGCCCGAGGGCAACACCCACGCCGGCTGGTACGAGCGGGTGCTCGGCTGGCCCGTTCTGGGCGGGGCGCCCGGGCTGCTCGCCACGGGGACCCTGTTCGACGTGCTGGAGCTGCCGTCCGACGCGGGGGCGGCGCTGCTGCGCCGGCCGGTCTCCACGGGGCCCGTGGCGCTGACCGGGCGCCGGATGCGGTTCCTGGTGGCCGCGGGGAGCGCGGAGGAGCTGGACGGGCTGCTCGACTGGCTGGAGTGGGGCGGGGTCGCCCTGGACCTCGCCGCGCTGGGCGCGGGCGGCCGGATCACCGCCCCGGCCCCTCCGGGGACGCCCGCGGGAGAAAGCCCTCGGGGGGCCGCCGTGTGGCTGCGACCCCCCGAGCAGGGGTGTGAGGCACTCCTGCCGGCCCTGCCCGGTCCCGGGCGGGCCGCCGGGCCCGCCCGCGGGCCCGATCTCGTACGCCTGGTGGCGGCGGCGGCGACGGAATGCCACCGGGCGCGCCTGAGGCGACGTACGCCCCTACGGGAAGCCGCGGGTCAGCGGTTCTCGTAGGCCTCGCGGATTTCGGCCGGGACGCGGCCGCGGTCGTTGACGTTCAGCCCCTGGGCCTTGGCCCAGGCACGGATCTCGGCGGTGTCCGTGCTGCCGGCCGTCGCGGCCGCGCGGGACTTGGCGCCACGGGCCGCGGTGGCACGGCCACCGGTGCGGCGGCCGCCCTTGGTGTACGGGTCGAGCAGACCGCGGAGCTTTTCAGCGTTGGCGGTGGTGAGGTCGATCTCGTAGGTCTTGCCATCCAGAGCGAACGTCACCGTCTCGTCCGCCTCGCCACCGTCGAGGTCGTCGACAAGAAGGACCTGAACCTTCTGTGCCACCGGGATTTCCTTTCATCGAAAAGCAGTACGCGGAAAGGAAACCGCTTTTGCCTGAAAAACACAAACCCCCGGGGAGAGGTTCGAGACCGCAACGAGGCGGGAAACGTGCGCGATTCGGACATAGGCCACGGGCGGGCGGAGCGCGGGAAAAAACCCGGGTGATCGATCAGAGGTGCAGAAGCATCCGACTGTTGCCCAAGGTGTTCGGCTTCACTCGTTCGAGACCGAGGAACTCGGCGACGCCCTCGTCATAGGAACGCAGCAGCTCCATGTAGACATCCGTCTCGACCGGCGTCTCGCCGATCTCGACGAACCCGTGCTTGCGGAAGAAGTCCACTTCGAAGGTCAGGCAGAAAACCCGGCTCACGCCGACCTCGCGGGCCGTGCGCAACAACTGCTCCAGCACCCGGTGGCCGACTCCGGCCCCCTTCAGCCCCCGGTCGACGGCGAGAGTGCGCACTTCGGCGAGGTCTTCCCACATCACGTGGAGAGCCCCGCAGCCGACGACCTGGCCGTCCGAGGCGCGTTCCGCGACCCAGAACTCCTGGATGTCCTCGTAAAGGACGACCGGTGCTTTGTCGAGCAGGATCCGCTGCTGAACGTACTGGTCGAGCAGGCGGCGCAGTGCGGGAACATCACCGGTGCGGGCACGGCGGATCGTCACTGATTCTGCTTGTGCGGCTGATGCGGCGGAAAACTCTCCCATGCGACCGGACGCTATCGCCCCGGCGCCCCGGGCTGCCCGCCGGAGTCCCCTTCGGCTTCGGGTTCGGCTTCGGGTTCGGCTTCGGGGGCGGCGGGGGTCTCGTCGTCGTGCTGGACGATGCGTACGGCGTCGCGGAGGGCTTCGCGCTGTTCCGCCGACATCATGCCGAAGAAGGCCACGAGAGCGGCGGCGGGGTTGTCGCTCGTGGACCAGGCTTCGTTCATCAGTGCGGCCGAGTAGGCGGCGCGGGTGGAGACCGCCGTATATCGATAGGCACGGCCTTCGGCTTCCCGGCGGACCCAGCCCTTCTGATGAAGATTGTCCATAACGGTCATGACCGTGGTGTACGCGATGGACCGTTCCTGCTGGAGGTCTTCCAGTACTTCCCGAACGGTGACCGGGCGGTTCCACTGCCACACCCGCGTCATCACGGCGTCTTCGAGTTCTCCCAAGGGGCGAGGCACAGCAGCACGATAGTGCGGCTTGTGCGGAATTGCCCGACTATTCGGGGAGCAACGCGCAACAAAATCGGGCGCACGGCCTTGGAGGCCGTACGCCCGTCGCCCCTCGGGGGCTACTTCTGCTGCTGGGTGCCCGCGGCCCGGGCGATCACGGCGTCGACCGCCGCGTCCTCCTTGGCCTTGTTCGCGCCGCCCTGGCTCTTCACGATCGTCCTGACGAGGGCGATGAAGAACGCGGCCATCACGACGGGGGGCACGAGCGCGGAGACGTAGTCCATGACGGACAGCGTAGCCAGTGCTGTGGCCGGAAAGGTTTGCCGGGTCGCGGTGTCCGGTGCGGTGCATCGCAAGGCGGAGGGCCGCGCCTCGTACTGGACGTACTTGCGCGGTCCGACAACGCAGCGAGGTGCCGTGCCGGGCGCCGTGACCCGGTGAACCTTGCCGGTCACAGCACTAGCCGGCGGCGCGGCCGGCGGTGGGGGGCGGGGTGGGCTTGCGGCGCGGCGGGAACACCTCGCCCGGGGTCGGGATCGGCTTCTCCGGCCGCTGCGGCTCCTTCGGCCGGGGTTCCGGGGCGGGCCGCTGCTCCTGGCCGCCGGCCAGCGCCAGCAGCCGCGTACGGGGCGCGGGGGCCGTCGACAGCCGACGCCGTACGGAGCGCTCCGCGACCCCCTGGGCGCGGTCCAGCAGCGCGGCGGCGACAGGGTTCGACCGCAGGGCGCGCAGCGCGGCCAGGTCGTCGGGCACGGGCTCGTAGCCGGCCGCCAGGGCGTCCTGGAGCAGCTCCAGGTAGCCGGACAGGCTGCCCGGCAGGGCGCCCCGGTAGCGGGCGAGATCCTCCAGGAGGAACGCTCTGAGCCGGCCCGCCTCCTCGACCACGTCGTCCACCGACTGCGCGAGGCGCAGGCAGTCCTGGACCTCCGGGGCCGTGAGGGGGGCCGTGGAGGACTGAAGGGCGTGGGCGAGGGAGCGCCTGAGCACGAGCAGTTCAGCGGCGCTGAACGCCATGCCGCCGCGGGATCCGTAGGGCGTGGGCATGGGCCGAAGATACGCGCTAATCGGACAAAATCCCCTGAGGTGGGAATGCGGCGCGGCGGTTTCTTCCAGCCGCTTCTGCTAGCCGCTTTCCTTGACCGCGCGGAGGAAATCGGTCCAGGCGGCCTGGGTCGTGGCGAGCACGAGGTGGGCGGGGTCGGCGCGGTCCGCGACGCGAACGAGGGTGCCGGGGGCGGCGGAGACGTAGACGCAGGCGTCTCCTTCGCCGCAGAACGAGGACTTCTGCCAGGGGCTGGCGCCGGCGCGGGTGCTGATGCTGGGCGCGGGCTGGACGGTCATGGTGTCTCCTCCGGTCCCGGGAATTCCCGTCGGAGGGGACGGTACGCCGTGGCCGGACTTCGTCGGTCGCTTTCGCGGAATTCGGTGATTCGCCGGTGCGGGTGGGGGTGGCGGGTGTACCGCTGCGCGGAGCCGTCCCCTACCCGCCCTTCCACCGTTCCGGTCGGGTCGGGCAGCTACAGGCGGGCTGTGAAGTCGGCTACCGCCGAGGCCACGTCCGCAGGCGTCCATGAGAGGCCCGGGGTGGTGATCGTCAGTTCCGTCATCGCGATGCCCGGGACCACCGTCGGGGACCACTGGCGGAAGAGGACCCGGCCCGTCTCCTCCGCCGTGCGCAGGGCCGTGTCCGTCAGGTGCGGGGCTTCGAAGGGGAGCCAGACCTGGAACTGGTGGGTGTGCGGGACCTCCGGGTTGACCCGGGACCAGGCGATGCCGGACGCGGCGAGCGCCGGGCCCAGGGCGGCCGCGACCAGGCGGGCCTGTTCCACGTAGGCCGGCAGCCGGGGCAGCTCCCGGTCCAGGCCCGTCAGGGCGGACAGGGCGGCGGGGAACTGGCGGAAGACGCGGCCCCCGTACCGGTGGCGCCAGACCCTGGTCTCCTCGACGAACTCGGCCGGTCCCGCCAGGCAGGCCCCGCTGAGCCCGCCGAGGGACTTGTAGAGGGAGACGTACACCGAGTCCGCCAGCGCGGCGATCTCCGGCAGCGTGCGGCCGAAGTGGACCGTGGACTCCCACAGCCGGGCCCCGTCGAAGTGGACCACCGCCTCCCGCTCCCGGGCCGCCTCCACCAGCTCCTCCAGTTCCTCCCAGGTGGGCAGGAGGTAGCCCGCGTCGCGCAGGGGCAGCTCCAGCATCAGCGTGCCGAAGGGTTCCGGGAGGGCCGCGACCTCCTCGGCGGAGGGCTGGCGGGGGTCCGTGGTCGGGTGGGCCGTGCGCAGGCCGGAGACCGCCGACAGGGCGCCGCTCTCCCAGCGCTCCGGGTGGCTCATCGGGTGCAGGGCCACCAGCGGGTTCCCGGTGCGGCCCGCCCAGCAGCGCAGGGCGATCTGCTGGGCCATGGTCCCGGTGGGGAAGAACGCCGCGTCGTCCATGCCCAGCAGGTCCGCGACGCGCCGCTCCAGGGCGGAGACCACCCCGTCGCCGTACACGTCGGCCTGTTCGTCCAGGTCGTAGGGGGCCTCGGCCAGCGATGCCAGCAGCTCCGCCACCGTCGGCTCGCGCAGGCTGCGGGACAGCGTGCGCTCCGCTCCGCGCCAGGCCGCCACCAGCCGCCGCTCGTACTCCGTGCCCTCGGTCTGATCGGTCATGGCCCGATCATCGCCCACCGGGCGGCGGCGACCCCGGGAGCCGAGCGCTCTCGGGAACGTGCCCCGCTTCCCCGCGAGCGCTTAGCATGGCGGCGTATCGTCCGGTACCCCCCGCGGACTGGAACGGAAGGCCCTTCCCGCGTGAATCCATCACAGCAGCCGCGCCCTGCCCGGCTCGCCGTCGGCGTCGTCGGAGCCGGCCGGGTCGGCCCCGCGCTGGCCCGTGCGCTCCAGCAGGCCGGGCACCGGCCCGTCGCCGTGTCCGGAGTCTCCGACGCGTCCGTGCGGCGCGCCGAGCGGATGCTGCCCGACGTGCCGCTCGTCCCGCCCGCGCAGGTGCTGGAGCTGGCCGACCTGGTGCTGCTCACCGTGCCCGACGACGCGCTGCCGGGCCTCGTGGAGGGGCTCGCGGAGACCGGCGCCGTGCGGCCCGGGCAGCTCCTCGTGCACACCTCGGGCCGGTACGGGACCTCCGTGCTCGACCCGGCCCGCCGGGTGGGGGCGCTGCCGCTGGCCCTGCACCCCGTGATGACCTTCACCGGCACCGAGGTCGACGTGCAGCGCCTGGCCGGCTGCTCCTTCGGCGTCACGGCCCCCGAGGAGCTGCGGCTGGCGGCCGAGGCCCTGGTCATCGAGATGGGCGGGGAGCCCGAGTGGATCGCGGAGGAGAGCCGTCCGCTCTACCACGCGGCGCTCGCGCTCGGGGCGAACCACCTGGTCACCCTGGTCGCCCAGGCGATGGAGCTGCTGCGCAAGGCCGGGGTCGAGCACCCCGACCGGATGCTCGGCCCGCTGCTCGGCGCGGCCCTGGACAACGCCCTGCGCTCCGGGGACGCCGCCCTGACCGGGCCGGTGGCCCGCGGGGACGCCGGTACGGTCGCCGCGCACGTCTCGGAGCTGCGCAAGCACTCCCCCGGCACGGTCGCCGGGTACCTGGCGATGGCCCGGACGACCGCGGACCGGGCCCTCGCGCACGGTCTGCTCAAGCCCGAACTCGCCGAGGACCTGCTCGGCGTGCTCGCCGACGCGGAGCCGGAAGGGGGCAGTGCCCCGTGAGCGAACTGCTGCTCGACACCGCCGAGGAGCTGCTGGGGCTCCCGCGCAACGGCCGCCGGGCCGTGGTGATGACCATGGGCGCCCTGCACGAGGGGCACGCCACCCTCATCCGCTCGGCCCGTGAACTGGCCGGGCCCGAGGGGCAGGTCGTCGTCACCGTCTTCGTCAACCCCCTGCAGTTCGGGGCGAACGAGGACCTCGACCGCTACCCGCGCACTCTCGACGCCGACCTCGCGATCGCCGAAGCGGCGGGCGCCGACGCGGTGTTCGCGCCAGCCGTCGACGAGGTGTACCCGGGCGGCGATCCGCAGGTGCGGGTCAGCGCCGGCCCGATGGGCGGCCGCCTCGAAGGGTCCACCCGCCCCGGGCACTTCGACGGGATGCTGACCGTCGTCGCGAAGCTGCTCCACCTGACCCGCCCCGACCTGGCGCTGTTCGGCCAGAAGGACGCGCAGCAACTGGCCCTGATCAGGCGGATGGTGACGGACCTGAACTTCCCGGTGGAGGTGGTCGGCGTGCCGACCGTCCGCGAGGAGGACGGGCTCGCGCTGTCCTCCCGCAACCGCTACCTCTCCCCGGGCGAGCGGCGCACCGCCCTGGCCCTGTCGCGCGCCCTGTTCGCCGGGCAGGACCGGCTCGCCGCGCAGGCGGCGCTGCGGGCCCGCGCCGAGGCCTCCCCGGCCAGCGACGAGCGGGCCACCGCCCTGGCCCGGCTGGGCGAGATCCGCGCCTCCGCCGACGCGCACGCCGTGTCGGCGGCGGGCGGCGGGCTGCCGGACGCCGTACGGGCCGCCGCGCGGCACGTCCTGGAGGAGGCGGGCCGGCACGAGCCTCCGCTCGTACTGGACTACCTGGCGCTGGTGGACCCGCGGGACTTCACCGACGTCGGCCCCGAGTTCACCGGGCAGGCCGTGCTGGCCGTCGCGGCGAAGGTGGGCACGACCAGGCTGATCGACAACCTTCCATTGGAGTTCGGAGCACACACGTGAGCACCCCAGGCAGAGCCATCCCGCCGGGCGGCGCGGACGAGGGCGCGGGCACGCGCATACGGCTGCACGCGCCGGCCCCCGGCTGGGCCGTCGACGCCGACGTCGTGGTCGTCGGCTCCGGCGTCGCGGGCCTGACCGCGGCGCTGCGCTGCGCCGCCGCGGGCCGCCGCACGGTCGTGGTCACCAAGGCCCGGCTCGACGACGGCTCCACCCGCTGGGCCCAGGGCGGCATCGCTGCGGCCCTCGGCGAGGGCGACACCCCCGGGCAGCACCTCGACGACACGCTGATCGCGGGCGCGGGCCTGTGCGACGAGGAGGCCGTACGGCTGCTCGTCACCGAGGGGCCGGACGCGGTGCGCCGGCTGATCGCGGCAGGCGCCGTCTTCGACACCTCCGCCGAGACCGGGGAGATAGAGCTGACCCGCGAGGGCGGCCACCACCGGCGCCGGATCGCGCACGCGGGCGGCGACGCCACGGGTGCGGAGATCTCCCGGGCGCTGGTCGAGGCCGTGCACGCGGCGGGCATAGAGACGGTGGAGAACGCGCTCGTACTGGACCTGCTCCAGGACGCCCAGGGCCGTACGGCCGGGGTGACCCTGCACGTCATGGGCGAGGGCCAGCACGACGGCGTCGGCGCCGTCCACGCGCCCGCCGTGATCCTGGCGACCGGCGGCATGGGCCAGGTGTTCTCCGCGACCACCAACCCGTCGGTGTCCACCGGCGACGGCGTGGCCCTCGCCCTGCGGGCCGGGGCCGAGGTCTCCGACCTCGAGTTCGTGCAGTTCCACCCGACGGTGCTGTTCCTCGGCCCGGACGCCGAGGGGCAGCAGCCGCTGGTGTCGGAGGCGGTCCGCGGCGAGGGCGCGTACCTCGTCGACGCGGACGGCGTGCGCTTCATGGTGGGCCAGCACGAGCTGGCCGAGCTCGCCCCGCGCGACATCGTCGCCAAGGGGATCATGCGCCGCATGCAGGAGCAGGGCGCCCAGCACATGTACCTGGACGCCCGGCACTTCGGCGCCGAGATGTGGGAGCAGCGCTTCCCCACCATCCTGGCCGCCTGCCGCGCCCACGGCATCGACCCGGTGACCGAGCCGATCCCGGTCGCGCCCGCCGCGCACTACGCGTCCGGCGGCGTACGGACGGACCTGCACGGCCGGACCACGGTCCCCGGCCTGTACGCCTGCGGCGAGGTCGCCTGCACGGGCGTGCACGGAGCGAACCGGCTGGCCTCCAACTCCCTGCTGGAGGGCCTGGTCTTCGCCGAGCGCATCGCCGAGGACATCGCCCGGCAGGAGCGCTCGGGCAGCGGCCCGGGCGTCCCGGTCCCCGCGACGGGGCCGCTGCAGCCCGCCGGGGCCCGGTACGAGATCCAGCGGATCATGACGGACGGCGCGGGCGTGCTGCGCTCGGCCGCGTCGCTGCGCACGGCCGCCGAGTCCCTCGAAGGGCTCTACGCGACCGCCCTGAACGAGCTCGAAGCGCACGGCAAGACCGCCGAACCGGGTGTGGACACCTGGGAGGCCACGAACCTGCTGTGCGTGGCGCGGGTGCTGGTCGCCGCCGCGGAGCGGCGGGTGGAGACCCGCGGCTGCCACTGGCGCGAGGACCACCCGGACCGGGACGACGCCGCCTGGCGCCGCCACCTCGTGGTCCGGCTGTCCGCGACCGAGCGGCGGGCCCTGGTCGTCACCCCGACCGACTCCGCCGACTTCCCGCCCGTAACCCACCCCCTGAGCCTGGAGCAGTGACCGTGAGCACCCCCGAACTTCCCCTGATCGACCAGAACGACGGCGGCTGCGGCGACGACTGCGCCTGCGGCGACGGCGAGGAGACCGGGCTGGACCCGGCGCTGGCCCAGCTGCTGGTGGACGCGGGCCTCGACCCCATCGAGGTCGAGGACATCGCCCACATGGCGCTCTCCGAGGACCTGGACGGCGGGGTCGACGTGACCACCGTGGCCACCGTCCCCGAGGACGCCGAGGCCGTCGCCGACTTCGTCGCGCGCGAGGACGGCGTCGTGGCGGGCCTGCGCATCGCCGAGGCCGTGTTCTCCGTGGTCTGCACGGAGGCCTTCGAGGTGGAGCGGCACGCGGAGGACGGCGACGCCGTCAAGGCCGGCGAGGTGCTCCTCTCGGTCCGCGCCCGCACCCGCGACCTGCTGACCGCCGAGCGCAGCGCGCTGAACATCCTGTGCCGCCTGTCGGGCATCGCGACGGCCACCCGCCGCTGGTCCGACGTCCTGGAGGGCACGGCGGCCCGGGTCCGCGACACCCGCAAGACCACGCCCGGCCTGCGCGCGCTGGAGAAGTACGCGGTCCGCTGCGGCGGCGGCGTCAACCACCGCATGTCGCTGTCGGACGCCGCGCTGGTCAAGGACAACCACGTGATCGCCGCGGGCGGCGTCGCGCAGGCCTTCAACGCCGTGCGCGAGGCCTTCCCGGACGTCCCGATCGAGGTCGAGGTCGACACGATGCACCAGGTCCGCGAGGTCCTGGACGCGGGCGCCGACCTGATCCTGCTGGACAACTTCACCGTCCCGGAGACCGAGGAGGCCGTCACCCTGGTGGCCGGCCGCGCGGTGCTGGAGTCCTCGGGCCGCCTCACGCTGGACACCGCCCGGGCGTACGCCGAGACGGGGGTGGACTACCTCGCGGTCGGCGGGCTGACCCACTCCTCGCCGATCCTGGACATCGGCCTCGATCTGCGCGAGGCGGTGTAACCCGTGCTCCTCACCATCGACGTAGGCAACACCCACACGGTCCTGGGCCTGTTCGACGGTGACGAGATCGTCGAGCACTGGCGCATCTCGACCGACCCGCGTCGCACGGCCGACGAGATGGCCGTGCTGATGCAGGGCCTGATGGGCATGCACCCGATGCTCGGCAGCGAGCTGGGCGACGGGATCCACGGCATCGCGATCTGCTCGACGGTGCCGTCGGTCCTGCACGAGCTGCGCGAGGTCACCCGCCGCTACTACGGCGACGTCCCGGCGGTGCTGGTGGAACCCGGCATCAAGACGGGCGTGCCGATCCTGATGGACAACCCGAAGGAGGTCGGGGCGGACCGCATCATCAACGCGGTCGCGGCGGTCGAGCTCTTCGGGGGCCCGGCGATCGTGGTCGACTTCGGTACGGCGACCACCTTCGACGCGGTGTCCGCGAAGGGCGAGTACGTGGGCGGGGTGATCTCCCCCGGCATCGAGATCTCGATGGAGGCGCTCGGCGTACGGGGTGCGCAGCTGCGCAAGATCGAGCTGGCCCGGCCGCGGAACGTGATCGGCAAGTCCACGGTCGAGGCGATGCAGTCGGGCGTGGTCTACGGGTTCGCGGGCCAGGTCGACGGGATCGTGAACCGGATGGCGCGCGAGCTGGCGGGCCCGGCCGGGGACCCGTCCGACGTGCGGGTCATCGCCACGGGCGGCCTGGCGCCGATCGTCCTCGGGGAGTCCTCGGTGATCGACGACCACGAGCCGTGGCTGACGCTGATCGGGCTGCGGCTGGTGTACGAGCGCAACGCGCCGAACTTCGACTAGCGGATCCGCAGGAGTCTGGCCGCCGCCGCCCGCCAGGGGTGCCCTGCCGGGCGGCCGTCGAGCACCGCCTGGAACTGCTCGTACGAGCGGGTGGCGCGGAGGACGGCGAGGTCGTCGCGGCCGGGTGGGGGTGGCGGGGGGTCGCCGTGCTGGGACGCCCGCCAGGCGTCTACGAGGTACTGCTCCATGGAAGTCATGCCTCCACCCTGCGCCTGCCGGTGCCGACCCGCACGACGATTGACGGCCCGCGTCAATCGGGCGCCGCTGCCGCTGCGCGGGGCCTTTCCCCACCCCGCCCCTTCCCGAAACTGGGGCTCCGCCCCAGACCCCGCTCCTCAAACGCCGGAGGGGCTGAAATCGCCCTGCGGGCAATCCAGCAGGCCCGGGCGCTACCCGCGGTTGCAGGCTGACGCCGGCCACATCCAGCCCCGCCGGCGTTTGAGGCGCGGGGTCCGGGGCGGAGCCCCGGGAGCGGAGCCGCAGGCGAACCACCCGGAGGGACCCGGCGGGCCGCACCGGCCGCGCCGCCCCGCCCGGGAGAATGGCCCGATGAGCGTCACCATCGACATCGCCGGCCTGCCCGCGGGACGGATCTCCTTCGCGCCCTCCCCGCTCGCAGAGCTCTGCATGGCGTTGCACGCGCTCAACCAGCCCGCCCATCACCCCGCGCTCACCTCCTGGACCACCGCCACCACCGCCGCGCTCGATCCGGGCCTCGCGGACCGGCTGCTGGAGGCGGACTTCATGTGGCGGAGTTCCTTCTCCGACATCTTCATGGCCTTCGCCGGGATCCCCGGCGGGACCGGGCTGCCCGCCGGGACGCTGGCCGCGGAGCTCGACGTACTCGACCGGCTGGACGACGAGCGGTTCGTCATGGCCGCCCTGGAGCACTGCTGGCTCGCGCTGTACGACGAGGGCCTGCCCTCCCCCCTCACGGACCCCCGCGCCCGGGCCAAGGCCCTGGAGACGGCCGCCGCCCGCGGCCCCCGGCAGCTGGACTTCTCCCTGCGGCTGCTGGACGACCCGGCCGGGGTCCGGGTGTGGATGCGGCGCCTGCTGGAGGACTGCGACGAGGCCTTCTTCGCCGAGACCTGGCGGCGGGTGGAGCCCGGCCAGAGCGCGGACGCCCGGCACAAGACGGAGGTGCTGCGCCACAAGGGGCTGCCGGCCGCGCTGAAGGAGGTCTCCTCCGCGCTGAGCGTGGACGAGGCCCGGACCACCATCACCGCCGACAAGATGGTCAACGGCTCGACCACCGCCACCGATCCGCGAATAGGCGCCGGGCTGGTCTTCGTACCGACCAACTTCGGCTGGCCGCACCTGCTCGTGCTGCACGCGCCGGGCTGGCGTCCGGTGGTCCACTATCCGCTCGGCACCCCCGAACCGGTCTCCGCACCGGGCTCGGTGGAGCTGCTCCAGCGGCGGATGGAGGCCCTCGCCCATCCGATGCGGATGCGGCTGTGCCGGAGTCTGGCGCGGGCCCCGTACACGACGAGCGAGTTGGCGACCGTGTACGGCATCACCGCGCCGGAGGTGTCGCGGCACCTGTCCGTCCTGAAAAAGGCCGGTCTGCTCCATACGCGACGCCAAGGCCGGTACGTCCAGCATCAGTTGGATCTGGCCGCCGTGGCGCGCATCGGGTCGGACTTCATCGAGGGCATCCTCCGCTAGGGCCGGAGCTGCCCCGAAGATGCCGCCAAGTCGCCGATATACGGAATTCATAAACCGGAATCAGTGAAAAGTCTGGCCAGAGTGGCCCGTTGCTGTCTAACGTGCGTCCACCGCTCCTCCCTGCTCGCACTTTTGCCGTGGAAGGACCCTGCATGCCCTCACGCCGTATAGCCGCAGCGACCGCCGCCCTGGCCGCCGCGGCCCTTGTCTCCCCGCTGATGCTCGCCGGCCCGGCCGGCGCGACCAGCCCCGCGAGCGACGCCGCCCGGGCTGACGCACTGGCCAGGAAACTGGTGAAGGACTCGACCGGCAAGGGCGCCTACAACCACCTGAAGGTCTTCCAGTCGATCGCGGACTACAACAACGGCACCCGCGTGGCCGGTTCCAAGGGCCACGAGCAGTCCGCCAAGTACGTCGAGGCCGTGATGAAGGCGGCCGGCTACCAGGTCACGAAGAACGAGTTCGAGTTCGTGTACGTCGAGTCGATCGCCGAGAAGCTCACGGTGAACGGCGCGAACGCGCACGACGTCCCGATCCACCTGATGACGTACACGGCGAACTCCCCGGCCGGGGGCGTCACCGCCCAGGTCGCCGCCGCCCCCGTCGACGCGGACGGGACGAACGGCTGCGAGCCGGGCGACTTCGCCGCCGGCGCCTTCACCGGCAAGGTCGCCCTGATCAAGCGCGGCGGCTGCACGTTCGCGACGAAGCAGACCAACGCGGCAGCCGCGGGCGCGGTCGGCGCGGTCATATACAACAACACCGACGGCGCCCTGAACGGCACCCTCGGCGACCCGAACGTGGGCAAGATCCCGACCGGCGGCATCACCAAGGCCGACGGCGAGAAGCTCGCCGCCGACGTCGCGGCCGGCCCGGTCGAGGTCACCCTCGACATCCGTCAGCTGCGCGAGAACCGCAAGACGTACAACGTCGTCGCGGAGACCCGCGGCGGGGACGCGGACAACACCGTGTTCCTCGGCGCGCACCTCGACTCGGTCGCGGCGGGCCCGGGCATCAACGACAACGGTTCCGGCTCGGCCGGCATCCTCCAGGTCGCGCAGCGCCTCGCGAGCAGCCAGGACAAGATCAAGAACAAGGTCAAGTTCGCCTGGTGGTCGGCGGAGGAGTTCGGCCTGCTCGGCTCGGAGGCGTACGTCGACGGGCTGACCGAGGCACAGAAGAAGCAGATCAAGCTCTACCTGAACTTCGACATGATCGCCTCGCCGAACTCCGCGTACTTCGTCTACGACGGCGACGACTCGGACAAGACGGGCGCGGGCCCCGGCCCGGAGGGCTCCGCCCAGCTGGAGAAGGGGATCACCAGCTTCCTCGACTCCAAGAACATCCCGCACGAGGGCACGGACTTCTCCGGGCGCTCGGACTACGGCCCGTTCATCGCGGTGGGCATCCCGTCCGGCGGTACGTTCACGGGCGCCGAGGGCATCATGACGGCCGAGCAGGCCGCGAAGTTCGGCGGTCAGGCGGGTGTCGCCTACGACGTGAACTACCACGGCAAGGGTGACACCCTCGCGAACATCGACCAGAAGGCGCTCGACATCAACGTCGACGTCATCGCGGACGCGGTCGGCCACTACGCCTTCGACCTGGCGCCCCTGTCGAAGCCGGTCGTCTCCGAGCCGACCAGCGGCACGGGCAGCGGCGGCGGCCTGCACACCGGCCACGACGAGGTCGACCAGTAAGCGGAACCACGATGAGGGGCCGGCATCCCGTGCGGGGTGCCGGCCCCTTCCGCGTCACGCCGCGTCACGCCGGGTCACGCCGGGTCACGCCGGGGTCAGGTCAGCGGGCCGTCCGGCCACGGCCCGATCCCGGCCGGCTGGACCAGCCAGCCGAAGGCGCCCAGGCCCTCGCGGGCCGTCAGCTCCGCCGCCTCGCCCGCCGAGGCCAGGGCCCGGACGTAGCCGGCCGGATCCGTGGAGGCCAGGGCCAGCGGGGGGCGGGCGCCCGAGACGCCGAGGGCGGTCAGCGCCGCGCGCTGGGTCAGCAGCACCGCGCCGGGGCCCGCGCAGGAGTCCAGGGCCACGTGGGCGGTGACGTCGCAGCTGCCGTCCGGGACGGGCGGCACCTCGCGGCCCGCGCGGAAACCCGTCAGGGTGCCGTACGGGGGCCGGGCGTCCCGGGTGTGGGCGTAGTCCACCGCCACCGCCAGGCCCCGCTCCACGGTCGCCGCGGCGGCCGCCCACGCCTCGTCGCGGGCCCGGCCGATCTCGGCGCGGCCGGCCTGCTCGGCGCCGGGCCACCAGCGCTCCAGCCAGGCCCGGTCGGCGGCGTCGAGGGGGCCGCCCGGGGACTCCGTACCGTCGCGCGCGACCAGCACGTACCGCCCGTCCTCGGCCACCTCCAGCGGCACGTTGTCCAGCCACTCGTTGGCGAAGAGGAGCCCCATCGTCCGCTCGGGCGGCCGCGCCACCCACTGGATCCCCGGGTCGAGTCCGGCCGGCCGCTCCGCGCGCTCGACCGCGTACGGACGCACCCGCGCGGCCACCTCCGCGGGCAGCGCGGCGAGCACCCCCGCGACCAGCTCCCCGCGCCCGGCCCCCATGTCGACGAGGTCCAGCTCCCGCGGGTGACCGAGCGAGGCGTCCACCCACCGCAGCAGCCGGGCCACGGCCGCCGCGTACAGCCCCGAGGCGTGCACCGAGGTGCGGAAGTGCCCGGCGGGCCCGGCCCCGCCGGGGCGTACGTAGAAGCCGCCGGGGCCGTACAGGGCGGCTTCCATCGCGGTCCGCCACCGGACCGGTTCCCCGACTTCAGGCTGAGTGTTCATCACGCAAAGGTTAAGTTCACCGTCCACCTTGCGGAGTACGCCCCCCGTGCGAGGTTCGCACCTCTGGTTGACTCCAGCACCTGTCGCCGTTCCCTACTCTGGGTTACGTGCAGCGCCTCTACGACTTCCTCCGCAGACACCCGACGGGCGTCGACAGCTTCTGGGCTGTCCTCTTCTTCGGGGTGTCGATGCTGAACGTGGTGGGCATCGAAGGCAGCAAGACCTGGCGTCTCGCCATGGTCCCCGCGGTCCTCGCACTGAGCACCGCCGTGGCCCTGCGCCGCAAGTGGACGCAGGGCATGTTCTGGGTCACCCTCGGCGCCGGGATCTACCAGCTGGTCCTCGGTGCCGAAGCGGGCGTGTACGACTTCGCGATGCTCGTCATCCTCTTCACGGTCGCCGCGAGCGAGGTCCCCCGCTGGGTCTCCCGCACCGCCCTGGGCTGGGGGCTGGCCGCCGCCCCGCTCTACGCCTTGCGGTTCGGCGTGGACAAGGGGACGAGCGACGCGGACACCGTGCTGTTCACCATCTTCATGATCGTCCCCTTCGTGCTCGCCTGGGTGATGGGCGACTCGCTGCGCACCCGCCGCGCCTATTACGCCCAGCTCATCGAGCGCAACCAGCGGCTGGAGAAGGAGCGCGAGGCGCAGGCGAAGGTGGCGGTCGCCGCCGAGCGCGCCCGGATCGCCCGCGAGCTGCACGACGTCGTCGCGCACAACGTCTCGGTGATGGTGGTCCAGGCCGACGGAGCCGCGTACGTCATGGACGTGGCCCCCGAGCAGGCCAAGGAGGCCCTGCAGACGATCTCCGGGACCGGCCGCCAGGCACTGGCCGAGATGCGCCGGCTGCTGGGCGTACTGCGCACCGGCGAACCGCAGGAGTCCGAGGACTACGTGCCGCAGCCGGACGTCGAGCAGATCGAGGTCCTGGTGGAGCAGGTGCGGGCGGCGGGGCTCGCCGTGGACTTCGAGGTCGAGGGCGCGCCGCGGCGGCTGCCCAGCGGCGTGGAGCTGACGGCGTACCGGATCGTGCAGGAGGCGCTGACCAACACGCGCAAGCACGGCGGCCCGGACGCGAAGGCGAGCGTGCGGCTGGTCTACTTCGACGACGGGCTCGGCCTGCTCGTCGAGGACGACGGGCGGGGCGCGGCCCACGAGTTGTACGAGGACGGCGGCGCGGACGGCGCCGGGCACGGGCTGATCGGCATGCGCGAGCGGATCGGTATGGTCGGCGGAACCCTGGACGCGGGGCCGCGGCCGGGCGGCGGCTTCCGGATCAGCGCGCTGCTCCCACTCAAGAAGCGATGAAGCGATGACGAGGACGAGGTAACCGATGTCCATCCGCGTGATGCTGGTAGACGACCAGGTGCTGCTGCGCACCGGTTTCCGGATGGTGCTGGCCGCACAGCCGGACATGGAGGTCGTCGCCGAGGCGGGCAACGGCCTGGAGGCGCTGGAGGTGCTGCGGGCCACGAAGGTGGACGTGGTGCTGATGGACGTCCGCATGCCGAAGCTCGACGGGGTCGAGGCGACGCGGCGGATCTGCGAGCCGGAGGAGCACCCGAAGGTCATCATCCTGACCACCTTCGACCTGGACGAGTACGCCTTCTCGGGTCTGAAGGCGGGCGCGAGCGGCTTCATGCTGAAGGACGTCCCGCCGGCCGAGCTGCTCGCGGCGATCCGCTCGGTGCACAGCGGGGACGCGGTGGTCGCCCCGTCCACGACGCGGCGGCTGCTGGACCGTTTCGCCCCGATGCTGCCGACAACCACGCAGGAGCCGCAGAACAAGGAGGTCGAGCGGCTGACGGAGCGCGAGCGCGAGGTCATGCTGCTGGTGGCCCAGGGGCTGTCGAACGGTGAGATCGCGGCCCGCCTCGTCCTGTCGGAGGCCACGGTGAAGACGCACGTGGGCCGCATCCTGACGAAGCTGAACCTGCGCGACCGCGTGCAGGTGGTGGTCCTGGCGTACGAGACGGGCCTGGTCCGGGCCGGGGGCGGCGGAGCGGGGGCGTAGCCACTCCTCCCGTTGATCATGAGATCCTCCGGGTCGCGGTGGCGGACACACGGTCCGCCGCCCTCCCAGGGGGGTTCACAGGCATGAGATCCATCGGACGGGCGGCGGGCGCGGCCGCGCTGGCGCTGGCGGCGGTACTCGTCTCGGCCGGGTCCGCGCCCGCGGGCGCGGGCGCGGACCCGGTGCCCACCACCGTGAAGACGTACACGGTGTGGCACTGGAACGTGGCCGGGCACAAGATCAACAAGGGGCTGGACGGCACCGCGTCGACCGACGCCGTCTGGGAGGCCAACGGCGCCCGCTGGATGGTCGACGAGGCCGTCGGCTCGATCAAGACGCAGAACCCGGACTTCGTCTCCTTCAACGAGATCTGCCGCGGCCAGTACGAGGAGATCCGCGGCAAGCTGAGCTCCGGCGCCACCCCGTGGACCGAGGCCGCAAGCTTCGCCCGCTTCGCGACCACCCACGCGGCCGGCACCACCGTCTGCAACGGCGAGGCCTTCGGCAACGCCCTGTTCAGCAAGGCGGAGCTGGGCATCTCGCGCACCTACGTGCTGCCCGCCGACTACACGCAGGCCGAGGCGGACTCGGGCGGCTACACCGAGGACCGCAGCATGCTGTGCGCGCCGCTGGCCGCCCAGCCGAAGATGAAGTTCTGCACGACGCACATCACCGGCTCGAACCGGCGCCTGCCCGAGCCCACGTCGCCGAAGATCAACGGCCAGCAGCTCAACGCGGTGCGGGACATCCTCGACGGATTCACCGCCGCCGGCGAGTCGTACCTCGTCGCGGGTGACTTCAACGCCCAGCCCGGCTTCGCCCGGCTGGGCCCGCTGATGGAGGGGCGGACCGAGCTCGACGGCGCCGATCCCGCGCACTGCCCGGGGTACGGCGAGTGGACCGCGCTCGACGACCCGGCGACCCCGGACTCGAACCCGACCCCGTGTGCCGAGAACCTGGGCAATCCGAAGATCGACCTGATCCTCGCCCCGACCGGGCAGCTCGCCCCGGACAGCACCTACACCGCCGACTCGAAGGCGATCCCGACGCGGTGCTCGATCGACGGCGGCAAGACCCTGCAGCTGTGCTCCGACCACCGGGTGCTGACGGGCACCGCCACCCTGACGGTCCGAACGGACTGACGCCGGGGGCGGCGGAGCGGGCTGACCCGCGCCGCCGCCGGCCGGTCACACGGCACTAGCTGCGCTGGACGAACTCGCAGGTGTTCGGGACGACGGTGTCCAGGCTGGCCGCATCGGCCAGCAGGACATCGAAGTCGAAGGGGCTCTCACCGCAATCGACCCTGTCGAAGCCGCCGTTGCGGCTGATGATGGTGTCGTTGCCGCCCCGTCCTTCGAAGGTGTTGGAGCCGGGCGCGGCGTTCCAGCCGTCGGAGTCGAGGAGCCGGTCGGGGCCGCTGCCGCCGTAGATCTTGTCGTCGCCCTCCCCGCCGGTGATGTCGCTCGCGATGGACGTGCTGTTGGTGGCCGTATCGTTCCGGTCGCCCAGCGAGGCCTGGATGCGGGACACGCTCCCCGCCGATCCGCAGCGGACGATGTGGGGATCGTTGTTGAACCGCGCACAGCCCGGGCCGGGGATCAGATTGCTCGTGCTGTCTTCCACTTGGAGGAGTCCGCCGACGCTGCTGAAGGTGACGGTGTTCGTCTCCCCGGGCTGCGCGGTGTACAGGATCTGGCTGCCGTTGCGCGTCACCAGTGCGGGGTCGGCGAAGGCCGGGCCGGCGAAGGCCATCGTCGCGGTGAGCGCTGCCACGGCCGGAACGGCGAAGCGGGCGGTACGCGCGAAGCGGGAAGCGGTCGGGTGCATGTGCTGTTCCTTGGGTTCGGCGGGCGCGGACCAGGTCGAGGATCCGCCGCCCCCTTCGCTACCCGTAGCGGCCGATACTCTCTTCCCGTAATCGGACAGTTACCTCGTGTGCCCCATGCGACCCCCCGTCCGGCCCTAGGCCATCCAGCGGTCCGGACGGGCCGAGGCCCGGGAGGTCCGCGAGCGCTCGGCCTGCGCGTGCAGCAGCCCGGACGCCTCCGCCGCCGGCCGCAGCCGGGCGGTGACCGTGCCGTTCGCGCCGGTGTCCACGTGGACGTCGGCCAGGCCGCGGGCCCGTTCCCAGGGGCCCTGGGTGAGCCGGACGCTCTGCACCTTGGCGTGCGGGACGATCTCCGTACGCCGGCACAGCCGGCCGTGCCGGGTCGCGAACACCTCCGGGGAGACGGCCAGGGCGTACCCCTTCCACCACACCGGGACCACCCAGCGGGCGCCGGCCCGCGGGGAGCCGGTGAAGGAGAGCGCGGCGAGGTCCGCCCCCGGCAGGACCCGGGCGATCACGGCGTGGGCGGCGGCCCGCGAGGCCACCGGGACCAGCAGCCCGTTCTTCGAGCCCGCCACGGCCAGCTCCACGCGGACCCAGCCGCGCCGCCGCCACAGCAGCGGCTCCACGATCCGTACGCTCTGCACCCGGCCCGGCGGCACCGTCTCGTGGGCCCGGTCCAGCAGCCCGTGGTCCAGGCGCAGCCCGTCGGGGGACTCGGCGACCGTCCAGTCGTACTCGGTGAGGAAGCGGCCGCCGCTGCCCTTCCAGAGCGCGCCGAACACCGGGAGCAGAACGACGAGGGCCACCCACGGGCTGCGGCTGAACCACCACACGAGCACGGGCGCGAGCAGCCCGGCGGCCAGCACGGCCAAGGAGCCGAGGCTCAGCACCATGGACAAGGCGAGGTCGCGCGGCCCGACCCGCAGCAGCTCCCGCTCGGGCGCCTGCCCCAGGCTCACCGCCTCCTCGGGGGCGAAGCCGGCGGCCCGGGCGAGGAGCTCGGCGCGCAGGGCGACGGCCTCCCGCTCGCCGAGGAAGGACAGCTCGTCCTTGGCCTCGGTACCGATCACGTCGAGCCGCAGGGTGGCGACCCCGGCCACCCGGGCCAGCAGCGGCCGGGTGACGTCGACCGCCTGGATCCGGTCGAGGCGGATGTGCGCGGTACGGCGGAAGATCAGCCCGCTGCGGATGCGCAGCTCGGTGTCGGTGATGGCGTAGTGGGTGAACCACCAGCTCAGGAACCCGTACGCGCCGAAGACCAGGACCAGCCCGAGCACGCCCGCCACCCGGAGCCCGGCGGACAGCTCCGCGATCCACTCCCCGGCGCGGTCGCCCTGCTGGGCCATGACACCGACGGTGGCGGCGATCGGCACCCAGGCCCGCCGCAACGGGGTGAAGGGGTGCAACCGCCCCCCGCCGGCGGCGGGCTCGGCGGGGGGCGGTGGCTCCGCACCCCCAGGGCCAGAGGCCGACGGGGCCGCGCCCGCAGGGGCGGAGGGCGGCGGGGCCGCACCCCCAGGGCCGGAGGCCGACGGGGCCGCGCCCGCAGGGGCGGAGGGCGGCGGGGCCGCGCCGGCAGGGGCGGGGGGCGGCGGGGTTTCGTCCGCCGGACCGGAGGTCACAGGCCTGCCGACCTTGACTCGCCGAGGGCGGTGAGGCGGTCGCGCAGGCGTTCCGCCTCGGCCGGGGCCAGGCCGGGGATCTTGGCGTCCGTGGCGGCGGCCGCCGTGTGCAGCTGTACGGAGGCCAGCCCGAAGCGCCGCTCCAGCGGTCCCGAGGTCACCTCGACCAGCTGCATCCGCCCGTACGGGACCACGGTCTGCTCCCGCCACAGCACGCCCCGGCTGATCAGCAGGTCGTCCGCGCGCTCGGCGTACCGCCAGGACCGCCAGTTCCGGCCCAGCAGCACCCAGCCCCAGGCCGCGGCCGCCGGCCAGACCAGCGCGAGGGCCGCCCACGCCGGCCCCGCCAGCAGGCCGGCCAGGACACCGGTCGCCACCGCGAACAGCACCGTCCAGACCGCCAGCAGCACCCGCCGCAGCGCGAGCAGCCCGCCCGGCAGCCCCACCCACCCGGGCGACGCCGTCTCACCCACTGTCCCCGTATCCATCCCCACACCCTAGGGCTGAGACAATGCCCGCATGACGGAGACCACGGTCGGCATCGGCGGCGCGGCGGAGAGCACCGACATGGTGCTCAACATCGGCCCCCAGCACCCTTCCACGCACGGCGTGCTGCGCCTGCGCCTCGTCCTGGACGGGGAGCGGATCGTCAGCGCCGACCCGGTGGTCGGCTATATGCACCGCGGCGCGGAGAAGCTCTTCGAGGCCCGCGACTACCGGCAGATCGTGATGCTCGCGAACCGCCACGACTGGCTGTCCGCGTTCTCCAACGAGCTCGGCGTGGTCATGGCCGTCGAGCGGATGCTCGGCATGGAGGTCCCCGAGCGCGCGGTGTGGATGCGCACGCTCCTCGCCGAGCTGAACCGGGTCCTGAACCACCTGATGTTCCTCGGCTCCTACCCCCTCGAACTCGGCGGCATCACTCCGATCTTCCACGCGTTCCGCGAGCGCGAGGAGCTCCAGGCCGTCATGGAGGAGATCTCCGGCGGCCGCATGCACTACATGTTCAACCGCGTCGGCGGCCTCAAGGAGGACCTCCCGGCCGGCTGGCTCGGGCGGGCCCGCGAGGCCATCGCCGACGTCCGCACGCGGATGGACGTCTACGACAAGCTGGTCCACGGCAACGAGATCTTCCGCGGCCGCACGCGCGGCGTCGGCGTCCTGTCTCAGGAGGCGGTGCACGCGTACGGGGTCTCCGGCCCGATCGCCCGCGCCTCCGGCGTCGACTTCGACCTGCGCCGCGACGAGCCGTACCTGGCCTACGGCGAGCTCCAGGACGTCCTGAAGGTGGTCACCCGCACCGAGGGCGACTGCCTGGCCCGCTTCGAGGTCCTCCTCGACCAGACCCACAACGCGCTCGACCTGGCCGTGGCCTGCCTGGACCGGATGGCCGACCTGCCGGCCGGCCCGATCAACCAGCGGCTGCCCAAGGTGCTCAAGGCGCCCGAGGGAGCCACGTACGCCTGGACCGAGAACCCCCTCGGCATCAACGGCTACTACCTGGTCTCGAAGGGCGAGAAGACCCCGTACCGGCTGAAGCTGCGCAGCGCCTCCTACAACAACATCCAGGCGCTGTCGGTGCTCCTGCCCGGGCAGCTCGTCGCGGACATGGTGGCGATTCTGGGCTCGCTGTTCTTCGTCGTCGGCGACATCGACAAGTAGACACATAAGCCGACTTGAATGGTCATCAGCCCTTTAGGGTGGGCTGATGACCACCACGACTGGCATATTCGACGGCTACCTGCGGCGACTCGGCACGACCGGACCCCACACCCCGTCCGTCGAGGGGCTGTTCGCCCTCCAGCGGGCCCACCTCGAACGCGTCCCGTACGAGAACATCGACATCCAGCTGGGCCGCCCGCCGGGCATCGACCCCGAGCTGTCGGCCCGGCGCTTCGGCGCCGGGCGGGGCGGCTACTGCTTCCACCTCAACGGCGCCTTCGCCGCGCTCCTCGAATCGCTCGGGTACGACGTCACCCGGCACGTCGGCGCGGTCTACGAGGACCCCGACGTGCGGGAGATCAGCGGGAACCACCTGGCGCTGACCGTACGCGTCGACGGCGAGGCCTACTTCGTCGACGCCGGACTCGGCGACGGCCCGCACGAACCGCTGCCGCTGCGCGAGGGCAGCTACGAGCAGGGCGGGTTCCTCTACCGCCTGCAGCCGCTCGACGGCGCCGAGCAGGGCTGGACCTACCACAACACCGGCGGGCCCTTCCCCGTCATGAACTTCCGCTCCGCCCCGGCGACGATGGCCGACTTCGCCGACGAGCACCTGCGGCTGTCGACCGCGCCGGACTCCCCCTTCATCCGCACCTTCGCCGCGCTGCGTCGCGACGCCACGGGCATCGACCTGCTGCGCGGTCGGGTACTGACCCGCATCGACCCGGAGAAGGGCCCCGTCGAGCGGGAACTGGGCAGCCCCGAAGAGCTCTTCGACGCGCTGGCGACCGTCTTCGGACGCGAGCTCGACGACCTGACCCCCGCGGACCGGGTCACGCTGTGGGCCCGGGTCCAGCAGGCCCACGAGGCGTGGCTCGCCTCCCAGGAGGGCTGATGTCGGTGGGGCAGGGCAGACTGGGGGGCATGTCCCACTCCCCCCGTCGGGCCTGCCCCGCCTGCGGCCGCGACTGCGCCGTGACCGCCGGCCGGATCGCCCGCCACGACCCTCCCGCCGGGCGGAGCCGCGGCGACATGGTGTCCTGCCCCGGGTCGCGGGCCCGCGTGGTGCTGGGCGCCTCGGCGCCGGTGCTGGACGGCTTCGTGCTGTCCGAACACCCCGGGCAGCTCCCGCTGTTCTGAGTACGGGAGCCGTACGGGTTGAGTACCCGCCCGGGTCCCCGTAGCACCCGCCGCGGCACAGGATGGGGGCATGACCTGGAAGCAGCAGCCCGCCACCGTCTCCCCGCCGCCGTCGGAGGACAGGATCCAAATCCGGGCGCGGGCGATCCTGGCCCTCGTCCTGTTGCTGCCCGCGCTGTTCGCGGCGAAGTTCCTGCTGCTGGCCACGGACAGGGGCGGCCGCTGCTTCGTGGACGACATCGAGTGCGCGCCCTTTCCCATCGGGGCCTTCGGGGCGCTGCTCGCCGCCGTGGTGGTGTCCGCCGTCGCCGCGGTCGCCGCGCCCGCGCGCGAGGCGCGGATCGCGCTCCGCGTCCAGCTGGCGCTGGAGGCGGTGGCCGTGCTGCTCGTCCTGGCGTTCCCCTGAGGCTCCGTGCGGGGGTTTGCCCCCCTCAACCGGCGGGGGCCGCCCGGATGTTGGGGCGCGCGGGCCGACCGTAGCGTTCGGGTCATGACGCACACACGCATGCAGACGGCGTCCACGAAGCGGTGGCTGCGGCGCGGGGCCGCCGCCGTGGCCCTCGCGGCCGTACTCGGCGGGATCGCCGCCCCGGCGGCGCTGGCCGCCCCCACGACACCCGCCGCCGCCTCCCACGGCACGGCGGCGCGCGGCACCCTGCTCTCCGTGACCCCGGTCGGCTCCCTCGACCGCGCCGGCGTCGCCGCGTACCTCTCCGGCCTCGGCATGGACGCCGGCACCGTCCGGTACGGGATCACCGCCTACCGGCTGACCTACGCCACCGTCGACCCGCAGGGCCGCCCCACCACCGCCACCGGGCTCTTCGTCCTGCCGCAGGGCGGCCCGCACCGCCTCGACCTGGTCTCCGACACCCACGGCACCACCACCCACCGGAACGCCGCCCCTTCGGGCGGGGCCGGCTACAACCGGTTCACCCCGTACCTGCACGCCGCTTCCGGCCGGGCCGTCGCGGCCCCCGACTACCTGGGCCTCGGCGGCGGGCCCGGCTTCCACCCCTACATGGACACCGCGTCCTCCGTCACCGCCTCCGTGGACATGCTGCGGGCCGCCCGGACCGCCGGGGACCGGCTGGGCCGCCCCGTCACCCGGGACGTGTACGCCACCGGCTTCTCGCAGGGCGGGCAGGTGGCGATGGCCCTGGGCCGCGAACTCTCCCGCCCCGGCTCCGGCTTCAGGCTGCGCGCGCTGGCCCCGATGGCCGGGCCCTACGACCTGACCGGCTCCGAGATCCCCGGCATCACCGACGGCCGGGTCGCACCGCGCACCGCCGTCTTCTACCTCACGTACGCCCTCACTGCACAGAACCGGTTGCACCCGCTCTACAAGGACCCAGCCGAGGTGTTCCGCGCACCTTATGCACAGGCTGTGGAAAGTCTGTTCGACGGGAGCCACCACGAGGAGGAGATAGTCGCCGCGCTGCCCGCGACACCGCAGGAGCTGCTCACCCCGGAGTGGTACGAGAACATCCGCGCCCCGCACGGAGAACTGCTCGACTTCCTGAAGGCGAACGACGACGCGTGCGACTGGAAGCCGGTCGTCCCGGTACGCCTCTACACGGGCGCCGCCGACACCGACGTGCCGATCGCGAACACCCGCGCCTGCGCCGCCGACCTGGCCCGCCACGGGGTCCGGGCGCGGGTCGTCGACCAGGGTCCGGACGCCGACCACTTCACGACGGCGATCCGCTCGGCCCCGCAGGTGGCCCGCTGGTTCGACTCCGTCTAGGAGATGGCGCTGCGGAGCCGGGCCACGTCGATCGGCTCGGTCTCGTCGTGGGCCGTCAGGTCGATGACCTGGCCGGCCGGCCGGGCCGGCTCCAGCGCCGCCGCCGCGGGGGCCTGCGCGGTCTCCGCCTCGTGGACCGCGAGGGCCTCGGCGCCGACCACGTCGGCCAGGTCCTCGTTCTGGACCGCCTCGATGGCCGCGCGGGCCTGCGCCGCGTTCTTGGTGCCGAAGAAGTCGAAGCCGCCCTCGGCCCGGGAGGCCGGGCGCCGCTGGGAGGCGTACGGGGCCACGGGCGCCGCGGGCCGGCGCGCGGGGAGCGAAGCCGGACGGGCGTGGCTGTCGGCCGCGGGCAGCGCCGGGCGGGCCTGCTTCCCGGGCTCGGGGTCCGGCTCGGGCCGGGACGGCTTCTTGCGGGCCAGCGCGAGCATGGCCGCGTGGGCCCGTGCGTAGCCGACCGCGGTCGGCGCGCCCGCCGAGGTCAGCTCCTCGGTGACCGGCGGCAGTTCCTTCGGCGCGGGCGACTGGGCCGGGACGGCGGCGGCCTCGATCGCGAGCAGCCGGCGGCCCTCCAGGGCGCTGGCCCGCTCGGTCTCGGCGGTCGCGTACCGGCGCAGCAGCGAGGCGTGCTCGCCGCGCAGCCCCGCGAGTTCGACCCGCTTGGCGCGCAGCTTGGCTTCGAGCCTGCCGCGCAGCACCCGGGCCTCTTCGAGGTCGGATTCGAGCTCGGCTATCCGCTCTTCCGTCTTCCACTCGTCCTTGACCCGCTCGCGCGCGAGCTCCGCGACGCGCCGGCCCGCAGCCCGGTCCCAGGCCCGCATGACGACGGCGCCCGCGATTCCGGCCCCGGCCGTGAGGGCCACGAGCAGCCGTAGCGCCAGAGGTTCCGCGAGCAGCCAGGCGGCGCCGGCGCTCGCGACGGACACACCGGCGACGGTCGTCGGCGTGAGCAGCCGGTGCAGGGGTTCGGGGTTGCGGTGGCGTCCACGGGGCATGGCCTGAAATTTACAGGGCGTGGACCTCGAATGGGGTACCCGCCCGGGAAACTGTTCCCAGGCGGTTACCCGTCATTTCGTGCGCAAACCGCGTGACCGTTACTTCTTCACAAGGCCCTTGGACTCCAGATAGGCCTTGGCGACGTCCGCCGGCTTCGCGCGTTCCGCGTCGACCTTGCGGTTCAGCTCGACGAGGTCGGCCGTCGTGAGGGCCTTGGTCAGCTTGTCGAGGGCGCCCGCGATCTCCGGGGCCCCGGCGTCCTTGGCGTTGACCACGGGCAGCACGTTGTCGGCGTTCTGGAGCTTCTTGTCGTCCTCCAGCAGCACCAGGCCGTAGCTGTCGAGCGTGGCGTCGGTGGTCGTGGTGAGCACCAGCTGGTCGGCGCCGTCCTTGACGGCCTGCTTGGCCTGCGGGGTGCCGACTCCCTTCGGGTCAATAGCGGAAACCTGAATTCCGTATGTCTTGGTCAACCCAGGTGCGCAGAAGGGCCGGACGGCGCATTCGTCGCCCGCCGCGATCTTCACCTTGAGGCCTGACTTCCCGAGATCGGAAAGGGTCTTCAGGTTGTTCTTCTCCGCGAATTCCTTGGTCACCGCGAAGGCGTTCTGGTCGACCGCCGAACCGGCCGGCAGCGCCTTCAGACCGAGCGGGGCCGCGAGCTTCTCCAGGCCCGCCACGGTCGCCGCCACGTCGCTGGACGCCACCGGCTTCTCCTCCGGCGCCTTCGGGCCGTTCACCTTGGCGTTGAGGAACTCCGCGAGCGTGGCCGCGTACTCCGGGACGACGTCGATCTCGCCCTTCTCCAGCGACGGCTCGTACAGCTCGCGGTTGTTGACCGTCTTGATCGAGGTGCCGTAGCCGGCGTCCTTGAGGATCTGCGCGTACAGCTCCGCCAGCACGTTGGACTCGGTGAAGCCGGCGGCGCCGACCACCAGGGCGCCCTTCCCGCCGCCCGCGGCGGGGGTCCCGGAGGAGGAGCCGCCGTCCTTGCTCTTCTCCAGGCTGTCGCCGCCGCACGCGGCCAGCGACACCGTCAGCGCGAGGGCGCCCAGGGACGCGCCGAGGACGCGCGTGGTCTTGCTCATGGGGTAACTCCGTTCGAGGCGGGGGACAGAGGCGTGGAGCAGGTACGGGGAGCAGGTACGGGGATCAGCGCGGGCCCGTCCGCGGGAGCAGCCGCTCCGCGGCCACCAGCGCGCCCTCCACCAGCAGGGCGAGCGCCGCCACCAGCAGGGCGCCGGCGACGACCTGCGCGGTGTTGTAGGTGTTGAAGCCGGCCGTGATGATCCGGCCGAGACCGCCCTGGCCGACCATCGCCGCGATCGTGGCCGTGGCGACGACCTGCACGGCCCCGGAGCGCAGCCCGGTCAGCACCAGGCGGCGGGCGAGGGGGAGTTCGACGCGGAAGAACAGCTGGGGACCGGACATGCCCATGCCCCGCGCGGCCTCCACCACCGCGCGGTCCACCTCGCGCACGCCGACGTACGCGTTCGTCAGCAGCGGCGGTACGGCGAACAGCACGAGCGCGGCGATCGTCGGCAGGTAGCCCGCGTTGCGCAGCGGCGAGACCATGAACAGGGCCAGCACCGCGAAGACCGGCACGGCCCGCCCGACGTTCGACACGTTCACCGCGAGGGCCCCGCCCTTGCCGAGGTGGCCGAGCCACAGGCCGACGGGCAGCGCCACCGCGCAGGCGACCGCCAGGGCGATCCCGCTGACCCAGACGTGCTCGGCGAGCCGGTGCCAGACACCGCTCTCCCCCGACCAGTTGGCCCCGTCGGCCAGCCAGTCCCAGGCACCCCCCGCCACACCCAGCACCTCAGGCCCCCTCGGTGGCGGACCGGCGCCCGGCCCTGGTCCACGGCGTGAGCAGCCGCTGTACGCCGAGCAGCAGCAGGTCGGCCACGAGCGCGAGCAGCACGCACAACACGGAGGCGGTCAGCACCTGGGCCTTGAAGGAGCTGTTCACCGCCGGCGCGATGAGGTTGCCGAGGCCGCCCTTGCCGACGATGGAGCCGACGGTGGTCAGCGCGACCGTGGACACCGTCGCGATCCGCACCCCCGCGAACAACGCGGGCAGCGCGAGCGGCAGTTCCACCTGCCACAGGAGCCGGCCCGGGCCGTACCCCATGCCGCGCGCGGCCTCCCGTACCTCCTCGGGCACGGCCTCCAGGCCGGCCAGCGCGTTGCGGACCAGGATCGTCAGCGAGTACAGCACGAGCCCGGTCACCACCAGCGCCGCCGACAGTCCGAACAGGGGCAGCAGCAGCGAGAACATGGCGAGCGAGGGGATCGTGTACAGCAGGGTGGTCAGGCCGAGCACGGGCGCCGCCCAGCGGCGGCCGCGACGTGCCAGCAGGGCGAGCGGCAGGGACACGGCGAGGCCGATGAGGACCGACACGCCGGTGATCCAGACGTGTTCGAGCGTGGCGTCGGTGAGCTCCTGGGCGCGGGAGGACACGTACTCCCAGCAGATCCAGTCGTTCGCCACCAGGCAGCTCTGCCCGGCCATTCCCCTCACCCCCCGTCACCGATCGTACGTGTGACCGACCATAACCCCCGGCACCGTCGATGGCCGGAATCCTTCGCACGGGGGCAACACGCCCTTCACAAACCGGTGGGCACGGTAGGGAAGGATGGCGGGGTGATCCGATTCGAGCACGTGACCAAGCGCTACCCCGACGGGACGACGGCCGTCGAGGACCTGTCCTTCGAGGTGGCGGAGGGCGAGCTCGTCACCCTCGTGGGGCCGTCGGGCTGCGGCAAGACGACCACGATGAAGATGGTCAACCGGCTGATCGAGCCCACCTCCGGCCGGATCCTGCTCGGCGGAGAGGACATCGCCGCCGCCGACCCGGTCGAACTGCGCCGCCGCATCGGGTACGTGATCCAGCAGGTCGGGCTGTTCCCCCACAAGACCGTGCTGGAGAACACGGCGACCGTGCCCCTGCTCCTCGGCACCCCGAAGTCCCGGGCCCGCACGCGGGCGGCCGAGCTGCTCGAACTGGTGGGTCTGGATCCGGCCGTGTTCGGGAGCCGCTACCCGGACCAGCTGTCGGGCGGGCAGCGGCAGCGCGTGGGCGTGGCCCGGGCCCTGGCCGCCGATCCGCCGGTGCTGCTGATGGACGAGCCGTTCGGCGCGGTGGACCCGGTCGTGCGCGAGCACCTGCAGAACGAGTTCCTGGCGCTCCAGCGCACCGTGCGCAAGACGATCCTCCTCGTCACGCACGACCTGGAGGAGGCGATCCGGCTCGGCGACCGCATCGCGGTCTACGGCCAGGGCACCATCGAGCAGTTCGCCCGCCCGGCGGCCGTGCTCGGGGCTCCCGCCACCGACTACGTGGCCTCCTTCGTCGGCGCCGACCGGGGGCTCAAGCGGCTCGCGGTCACCGCGGTGGAGAAGGCCGACCTGGTGGCGGCCGACGACGGCGCGCCCGTCGCGGCGGCCGTGCAGCTGGGCGCGTCACTGCGCGAGGCCCTGGCCGCCCTGCTCCAGGAGGACTCCGGCCGGATCGGCGTCACGGACCCGGACTCGGGCGCGCTGGTCGGCGTGCTGACCCCGGAAGGCATCCACCGCGCCCTGCGCCGGGCCGATCCGCCGGGCGCCTGACCGGCAGGTCCCGCACAGCACTGTGACCGGCCCGCACGGGCCGGTCACAGGTGCTTCGGATCAGGGCTGAGCGCGAGCGAACCGGTCAGGCCTGGATGCGGCCGCTCATCCACACCAGCATCGGCGGGATCTCGCGTCGCCACGTGTTGAAGTTGTGGCCACCGCTGTCGAGGATGATCGAGGAGACCCGGTCCGGGCTCTGCACCTTCTTGATGAACTTCCTGGTGTCCCCGAGGTTCGGCTCGCCCGTCTCGCTGCTGGTGACGAGGAAGGACGTACCGGTCGGCTTCTTGTTCTCGATGCTGTGCAGGACGTCCGCGCGCTTCTTCAGCTTCGCGTCCCCGTGGAACAGGTCACCGGTCGTCGGGTCGTCCGGGGCGTCGTAGTACGCGGACAGCGCGGCGGCCGCACCGAAGGTCTGCGGGTAGTGCGCGGCGATCTTCAGCGCGCAGTACCCGCCGGTGGAGTTGCCGATGAAGCCCATGTTCCGCGGCTCCTTGCCGACCCGGAAGGTGTCCTGGATCGCCTGCGGCAGGTCCACGCCGAAGAAGGTCTCGGTCTGCGGGCCATCGGGTATGTCCACGCACTCGGTGTCGCGCGGCGGCGCGACCGTCGGACGCAGCATGACCAGGATCATCGGCTTCATCTTGCCCGCCTTGGACAGGCTGAAGGCCTTCATGGGGTAGTCGAGCCCTTTGATCAGGTTCTCGGCGGTGCCCGGGTAGCCCGTCAGTACGATCGACGCGGGGAAGTTCTCGTCCTTGTACTGCGGCTGGAAGTACTCCGGCGGCAGCCACACGTAGCCGGGGCTCGTTATCTTCGACTTCTGCCCGGTTATGGCAACCTTCAGGATCTGTCCACCGACCTGAGGCTTGGCACCGCCGGGCACGTCCAGCTTCTGCTTGTCGACGACCTTGATGTCCTTGCTGCTCATCGAGTGGTCGACGACCTTGCCCATGGACGTCTCCTGGCCGAACAGGTCGGCCCAGGAACCGTAGAAGAGGAACGACTTGTTGGCCGCGAGCCCCACAGCCGAGAACAGCGCCAGCTGGGTCGCCAGCAGGAGCCCGATCCGGCCGGCGACGGCGCGCCAGCCGCGGCCCGAGAGCTTCGGCCAGAACCACACGGTGGCCGCGAAGAGCAGCACACCGGCGAGGACGGCCAGCACAAGAACCGTGTTACTGGTGAGACCCATGAGCAGTCAGTCGACTTTCTGATGGCAGGACTGGAAATTTCCGACGGAAGAGTGAACCCGCTCCACGTCGACGTCGTCCTAATGGACGCACCACACACCGGAGGCTGTCGCGGCCTTCGGCCACAAGATTCTCTCGCGGAGCAACGGGAAGCGATGTCTAGCAGGATAGATGGCGATAAGTCCGGACAGGTTCCGACCCTGGTGGGTCGAATCCTCCGGGGTCCCCGACCGGAGGCCGTCCCCGGTCTCGTAGGTACGGCCGTCACGCTCGTCGGCCTGCTGGACATCGCGGCGGGAGTCTTCCCGCGCTTCCGGCACAGCCGGATCCACGCGATGACCGAGGTGCTGCCCGGCTCCCTGGGCCCCTTCGCCGCGGCCATGTCCATCAGCGCGGGCGTGCTGCTCCTGCTGCTCGCGCACGGCCTCAAGCGGCACAAGCGGCGCGCCTGGCGGGCCGCCGTCGTCCTGCTCCCGGCCGGCGCGGTGGCGCAGTTCACGTACCGGCACTCCGTCATCGGCGTGATCATCGCGGCGGTGCTCCTCGCGCTGCTGCTGCGCCACCAGAGTGAATTCAAGGCGCTGCCCGACCCGCGCAGCCGCTGGAAGGCGCTCGCCAACTTCGTACTGATGAGCGCCGGTTCCATCGGCCTCGGCCTGCTCATCGTCAACGTCCACCCGGAGAAGGTGGTCGGCAACCCGAGCCTGTACGAGCAGATCACCCACGTGGTCTACGGCCTCTTCGGCTTCGAGGGCCCCGTCGACTACGCCGGCCGGGTGTCCTGGACCGTCGGCTACTCCCTCGGCGCCCTCGGCATGCTGACCGCGCTGACCACCATCTACCTGGCCTTCCGCCCCGAGCACCCGGCCGCCCGGCTCACCGTCGACGACGAGGCCAAGCTCCGCGAGCTCCTCGCCAAGCACGGCGGCCGCGACTCCCTCGGCCACTTCGCGCTCCGCCGCGACAAGGCCGTCGTCTTCTCCCCCAGCGGCAAGGCCGCCGTCACCTACCGCGTCGTCTCCGGCGTGATGCTCGCCTCCGGCGACCCCATCGGCGACGTCGAAGCCTGGCCCGGCGCCATCGAGCGGTTCATGGAGGAGGCCAAGGCCCACTCCTGGACCCCGGCCGTGATGGGCTGCAGCGAGACCGGCGGCGAGGTCTGGACCCGCGAGACCGGCCTGGACGCCCTGGAACTGGGTGACGAGGCGATTGTCGATGTCAAAGACTTCTCCCTCTCCGGCCGCCCCATGCGCAATGTCCGCCAGATGGTGAAGCGCATCGAGCGCAACGGCTACACCACCAAGGTCCGCCGGGTCAGCGAGCTGACCGAAGAGGAGCTGGAGCAGGTACGCGGCGCCGCCGAGGCCTGGCGCGGCACCGACACCGAGCGCGGCTTCTCCATGGCACTGGGCCGGGTCGGCGACCCGGGCGACGGCGACTGCTACATCGCCACCGCCCACCGCGTCGAGGAGGGCGACACCAGCCCCTTCGGCGACCTCAAGGCCATCCAGCACTTCGTCCCCTGGGGCAAGGACGGCATGTCGCTGGAACTGATGCGCCGCGACCGCGCCGCCGACCCCGGCATGAACGAACTGCTCATCGTGGCCTCCCTGGAAGCCTCCCCGGGCCTCGGCATCGAGAAGGTCTCCCTGAACTTCGCGATGTTCCGCTCGGCCCTGGCCCGCGGCGAGAAGATCGGCGCCGGACCCGTCCTGCGGATGTGGCGCAGCCTGCTGGTCTTCCTCTCCCGCTGGTTCCAGATCGAGTCGCTGTACAAGTTCAACGCGAAGTTCCGCCCCCGCTGGGAGCCCCGCTTCGTGGTCTTCCGCACCACCCGCGACCTGCCCCGCATCGGCTTCGCGGCGATGCAGGCCGAGGGCTTCGTCACGCTGGCCCTGCCGCGGCTGTTCGCGAGCCGCCGCCGCCCCAAGCCGGTCCGCGTCTGCACGCACAACGACATGACCGCCGTCCGCCAGGCGGACCGCGAGGTCCAGGCCGCGTAGCCCTCGGACGGGCGTGCGGGGCCCTCGCCGGGCGTGCGGGCGGGGGGCCGGCTACGGCGCGGGCCCTGGGGCTCCGCCCCAGACCCCGCGCCTCAAACGCCGGCGGGGCTGGAATTGCCTCGCCGGCGGCCGGCGTCAGCCGAAATCCAGCCCCTCCGGCGTTTGAGGAGCGGGGTACGGGGCGGAGCCCCGGATCCTTGAGCCGCGGCCGAGCCCCCTGCCCCGGACACCGCCCGGCCGGGGCAGCGGCCCTACCCTGGGAGCCATGAACAGCAACCGCCGGCCGGCCCCCAGAGGCCACGTCACAGGGCTGCCCGACTGGGACCGCTGCGCGGTCATGGGCGTCGTCAACGTCACCCCCGACTCCTTCTCCGACGGCGGCCGCTGGTTCGACACCACCGCAGCCGTCAAGCGCGGCCTCGACCTCGCCGCCCAGGGCGCCGACCTCATCGACGTCGGCGGCGAGTCCACCCGCCCCGGCGCCTCCCGCGTCGACGAGGAGGAGGAACTGCGCCGGGTCGTCCCCGTCGTCCGCGGCCTCGCCTCCGAAGGCATCGCCGTCTCCGTCGACACCATGCGCGCGGCCGTCGCCGCCCAGGCCGTGGCAGCCGGCGCCACCCTCGTCAACGACGTCAGCGGCGGACTCGCCGACCCCGGCATGATCCCGGCCGTCGCCGCCGCCGAAGTGCCCTTCGTGGTCATGCACTGGCGCGGCTTCAGCTCCGACATGAACAGCCTCGCCGTCTACGCGGACGTCCTCGGCGAGGTCACCGCCGAACTCCGCGCCCGCATCGACGCCGTCGTCGCCGGCGGGATCGCCCCCGAACGGCTCGTCGTCGACCCCGGACTCGGCTTCGCGAAGAACGCCGAGCACGACCTGGCCCTGGTCGCCCACCTCCCCGAGTTGCGCGCCCTCGGCTTCCCCCTCCTCGTCGCCGCCTCGCGGAAGCGTTTCCTCGGCCGGGTCCTGGCCGGCGACGACGGCTCCACCCCGCCGCCCGCCCGCGAGCGGGACGCCGCCACGGCCGCCGTGTCCGCCATCGCCGCCCACCAGGGCGCATGGGCCGTACGGGTCCACGAGGTACGGGCGACCGCGGACGCGGTTCGGGTGGCCCGCGCAGTGGAAGGGGCCATGTGAGCCGCATACACCCAGAAGGAGCCCAGTGAGCAGAACCGACATCGAAGCGGTCGAAGAGGTCAACACGGCCTTCTACGAGGCCATGGAGCGGGGGGACTTCGACGCACTGTCGGCGCTCTGGCTCGAGGACGAGATCTCCTGCGTGCACCCGGGCTGGCCGGTCCTCTCGGGCCGCGGCGAGGTACTGCGCTCGTACGCGCTGATCATGTCCCACACCGAGTACATCCAGTTCTTCCTCACCGACACCAAGGTGGCCGTCATAGGCGACACCGCCCTGGTGACGTGCACGGAGAACATCCTCAGCGGCGGGCCCGCCGAGGACGGCGGCGAGCTCGGCCCGCTGGTGGGCCAGCTGGTCGTCGCCACGAATGTGTTCCGACGCACATCCGAAGGCTGGCGGCTCTGGTCCCACCACGGTTCTCCCGTCCTGACGGAGTCCGACGAAGAGGACGAAGAGGACACCGCCTGACCCCCTCGGGCGGGGTCCGGGGTATATCGCAGGTAAATTCGAAGATGGACGACGCCGACCGCACTCGGCGTAGGCCCATGGTTTCGGGGAGTCCCGGACCGGAAGTACCTACGAAAGCAGGAGTGATTCGCGTGGATCGTGTCGCACTGCGCGGCCTCAAGGCTCGCGGGCACCACGGCGTCTTCCCCAGGGAGCGCGAGGAAGGCCAGACCTTCATCGTCGACCTCGTGCTGCACCTCGACACCCGCCCCGCGGCGGCCGGAGACGACCTGGCGAAGACCGTGCACTACGGGGTGGTCGCCGAGGAGGTCGTCGACGTGGTCCAGGGAGAGCCCGTCGACCTGATCGAAACCCTCGCCGAGCGGATCGCCCAGCAGTGCCTCAAGCACGAAGCGGTGGCACAGGTGGAGGTCGTCGTCCACAAGCCCGACGCGCCCATCACCGTCCCGTTCGACGACGTGACCATCACGATCACCCGGAGCCGCGCATGAACCACGGACTGAGCGCCCAGAGCGACCCCACCGTCCAGCCCGTACCCGCGTCCGTCGTAGAGGCGGTCGACGCGGCGGACACCACCCTCTCCAACCCCAAATGGGCCGTGGTCGCGCTCGGCGCGAACCTCGGAAACCGGCTGGAGACCCTTCAGGGCGCCATCGACGCCCTCGGCGACACCCCGGGCCTGCGGGTCAAGGCCGTCTCCCCCGTCTACGAGACCGAGCCGTGGGGCGTCGACCCCGGCTCCCAGCCCTCGTACCTCAACGCGGTCATCCGGATCCGCACCACGCTGCCCCCCTCGTCCCTCCTGGAACGCGGCCACGCCATCGAAGAGGCCTTCGACCGCGTCCGCGAGGAGCGCTGGGGCCCGCGCACGATCGACGTCGACATCGTCTCGTACGCCGACGTGGTCTCCGACGACCCCGTCCTCACGCTCCCGCACCCGCGCGCCCACCAGCGCGCCTTCGTGCTGGCCCCGTGGCACGACATCGACCCGGAGGCCCAGATCCCGGGCCACGGCCCGGTCGCGTCCCTCCTGGCCGAAGTCGGCCTGAGCGGTGTAACGCCGCGCCCCGACCTGGAACTCCGACTCCCCGAGTAGTCGTTAGTAGCCTGTTCACGGCTACTCGCTGAAAGTGGGGAACAGGCAAGTGAAGCAACTGAGGCCGGCGGTCCTGGCGGGCATCTTCGTGGTCGCCGGGGTCCTGTCCTGGGCGGGCGCCCGGCTGTGGAACGCCTACGGCACGCTGCCGGGCGTCCCCCTGGCCGCGCCGATCGTGCTGGCCGTGATCGCGGTGGTGCTGCTCGCGACGGCCCTCTCCCTGCGCGCCCGCCTCAGGGCCCAGCGCGAGCGCCGCCCCGGCGCCAAGGGCGTGCAGCCGCTGATGGCGGCCCGCGCGGTGGTCTTCGGCCAGGCCAGCGCCCTGGTGGCGGCCCTGGTGGCGGGCATGTACGGCGGCGTGGGCGTCTTCCTCCTGATGGACTCCCTGGAGGTCGCGGCCCGCCGCGACCAGGCCTGGTACGCCGGCTTCTCGGTCCTGGCGGGCGCGGCGGTCATCGCGGCCGCCCTCTTCCTGGAGCACGTCCTGAAACTCCCGGAGGACGACGACACCCCGGAGGGCGCGGCCCGGGCGTAGCCCCTGCCGGGGGCTCAGTGGGCCGTCAGCCTCTCCCACACGGGCGGCTCCAGCGGCCCCAGGTCTTCCCAGTGACAGAACTGCAGTTCCGCCAGGAAGCCGCCGTGGGCGAAGAGCGTCGTGTCACCGACGTAGACGTCCTCGGCGGTGGTCAGGGACCCGCCCGCCACCACCGGGCTGTCGGCCACCGGTACCGCTGCCACGGCGTCCGCGTCCACGCGGAGGTACACGCACGGGCACGAGCACTCCGCGTGGTTCATCTCCGCGTACGGGATCTGGGCACGGTATCCGCGCCGGGCGTCGGTGTCCCCGGCCAGCAGCAGCTCCAGACACCGGCCGACGTCCTCGCTCAGCGGCTCCCAGCCGTCCGGGTCGCCCACCCGCTCAGCGGGCCATGATCAGGGACATCGCCTCGTTGCGGGTCGCCGGGTCGCGGAGCTGGCCGCGGACGGCCGAGGTGATGGTCTTCGCGCCCGGCTTGCGCACGCCGCGCATGGTCATGCACATGTGCTCGCACTCGATGACCACGATGACCCCGCGGGGGTCCAGGATCTCCATCAGGGAGTCCGCGATCTGCGTGGTCAGGCGCTCCTGGACCTGGGGGCGGCGGGCATAGACGTCCACCAGGCGGGCCAGCTTCGACAGGCCGGTGATCTTGCCGTCGGTGGAGGGGATGTAACCCACGTGGGCTACGCCATGAAATGGGACCAAATGATGTTCACACGAACTCATGACTTCGATGTCCTTCACCAGGACCATCTCGTCGTGACCGAGGTCGAACGTCGTCGTCAGGACCTCTTCGGGCTTCTGGTACAGCCCGGCGAATATCTCCTTGTACGCCCGCGCCACGCGCGCCGGCGTCTCCAGGAGGCCCTCGCGGTCCGGGTCCTCGCCGACCGCGATCAGGAGTTCGCGGATCGCCGCCTCGGCGCGCTTCTCGTCGAACTCGCCGATCGTGCCCTCGTCACCGGTCAGGGTCACTGGGTCGGTCATCTCTTCCTCGTTCCTGTGAAAAATACAGCGCCCCCCAGGCTAGAACCTGGGGGGCGCTGCTTCCATTCCGGGTGATCAGACCTCGGGGCGGTCCTCCGGGACCACCTCGATGCCCTTCTCCGTGGAGACCGGCGTGACGGCGGTGGCCGTCGAGGTGCCGTTCGCCGAGTTCGTCAGCTGGAGCTCCTTGGGAGAGAGCACCGGCGGACGGGTGGAGGGGGTGCGCCGGGAGGAGCCGGTCCAGGCCGGGCGGGCCGGGCGCTTGACGATGGTCGAGAAGATCTCGGCGATCTCCTCCTTGCCCAGCGTCTCCTTCTCCAGCAGCGCGAGGACCAGGTTGTCGAGGACGTCGCGGTTCTCGACCAGGATCTCCCAGGCCTCGTTGTGCGCGGTCTCGATGAGCTTCTTGACCTCTTCGTCGACCAGCGCCGCGACCTCTTCCGAGTAGTCCCGCGGGTGCGACATCTCGCGGCCCAGGAACGGCTCGGTGTTGTCGCCGCCGAACTTGATCGCGCCCAGACGCTCGGTCATGCCGTACTGGGTGACCATCGCGCGTGCCGTGGCGGTGGCCTTCTCGATGTCGTTCGCCGCGCCCGTCGTCGGGTCGTGGAAGACCAGCTCCTCGGCCGCGCGCCCGCCCAGCATGTACGCCAGCTGGTCGAGCATCTCGTTGCGCGTGGTCGAGTACTTGTCCTCGTCGGGCAGGACCATGGTGTAGCCCAGGGCCCGGCCGCGGGACAGGATCGTGATCTTGTGGACCGGGTCGGAGTTCGGGGAGGCCGCCGCGACCAGGGCGTGGCCGCCCTCGTGGTACGCGGTGATCTTCTTTTCCCGGTCCGACATGATCCGGGTCCGCTTCTGCGGACCCGCCACGACGCGGTCGATGGCCTCGTCCAGCGAGTGGTTGTCGATCAGCTTCTTGTCCGAGCGGGCCGTGAGCAGCGCGGCCTCGTTCAGGACGTTGGAGAGATCGGCACCGGTGAAGCCCGGCGTGCGACGGGCGACCGCGCCCAGGTCGACGTCCGGAGCGACCGGCTTGCCCTTCTGGTGGACCTTGAGGATCTCCAGGCGGCCCTGCATGTCCGGACGGTCGACGGCGATCTGCCGGTCGAAGCGGCCGGGGCGCAGGAGCGCCGGGTCGAGGATGTCCGGGCGGTTCGTGGCGGCGATCAGGATGACGCCGCCCTTCACGTCGAAGCCGTCCATCTCGACGAGCAGCTGGTTGAGGGTCTGCTCGCGCTCGTCGTGGCCGCCGCCGAGGCCCGCACCGCGGTGCCGGCCGACGGCGTCGATCTCGTCGACGAAGACGATCGCCGGGGCGTTGGCCTTGGCCTGTTCGAACAGGTCACGGACGCGCGAGGCACCGACACCGACGAACATCTCGACGAAGTCGGAACCGGAGATCGAGTAGAAGGGGACACCGGCCTCGCCCGCGACGGCACGCGCGAGCAGGGTCTTTCCGGTGCCGGGCGGGCCGTAGAGCAGCACGCCCTTGGGGATCTTGGCGCCGACGGCCTGGAACTTCGCCGGCTCCTGGAGGAACTCCTTGATCTCGTGGAGTTCTTCGACGGCTTCGTCCGAGCCCGCGACATCGGCGAAGGTCGTCTTCGGGGTGTCCTTGGTGATGAGCTTGGCCTTGGACTTCCCGAAGTTCATGACCCGGGAGCCGCCGCCCTGCATCTGGTTCATCAGGAACAGGAAGACGACGACGATGAGGACGAACGGCAGGAGCGAGAGCAGCACGCTCAGGAACGGGCTGGTCTTGTCCGGGGTCACCGAGTAACCCTTGGGGATCTGACCGGCTTCGTACTTGGTCTGGAGGTTCTGGGCGAGCTGGACGCCCTGATCCCCGATGTAGTTGGCCTGGAACTTGGTGCCGTCGTGCTTGCCGAGCTTCTGGCCTTGGCTCAGCTCGATCTTGATCATCTGGCTGTCGCCGGTGGTCAGCCTGGCTGTCTCCACCTGGCCACTGTTGATCGCCTTGATGACCTCGCTGGTGTCCACCGACTTGTAGCCGCCGCCGGAGCCGACGACATTCATCAACACGACCACGGCGAGGACGGCCAGCACGATCCACATGACCGGCCCACGGAAGTATCGCTTCACGTCCATCCATACGGGGCGCAAGGCACCCCGTCCCTCCTGCCCGTAGGTAAATGCTGCTTGAGTAAAGACTGTTCTTCGGAATGTACCCCTGAATTGTCACCCGCGGCCTCGTGGGACGGCTGACAGACCCGCTTTCCCTGCTCCAACGGCGGGAATCGCCCCCAGGTTCCCGTCGGGTCCCCGGGGGCGTCGAACGTCGGGAGGGGCGGTCAGCCGCCGTAGACGTGCGGGGCCAGCGTGCCGACGAACGGCAGGTTGCGGTACTTCTCCGCGTAGTCGAGGCCGTAGCCCACGACGAACTCGTTCGGGATGTCGAAGCCGACCCACTTCACGTCGATCGCGACCTTGGCGGCGTCGGGCTTGCGCAGCAGCGTGACGACCTCCAGGGAGGCCGGCTGGCGGGAGCCCAGGTTCGACAGCAGCCAGGACAGCGTGAGACCGGAGTCGATGATGTCCTCGACGATCAGGACGTGCTTGTCCTTGATGTCGGTGTCCAGGTCCTTGAGGATCCGGACGACGCCCGAGGACTGGGTCCCGGCGCCGTAGGAGGACACCGCCATCCAGTCCATGGTGAGCGGGGTGGACAAGGCGCGCGCCAGGTCCGCCATCACCATCACCGCGCCCTTGAGGACACCGACGATGAGCAGGTCCTTGCCCGCGTACTCCGCGTCGATCTTCGCGGCCAGCTCGGCCAGCTTCGCGTCGATCTCTTCCTTGGTGATGAGCACCGACTGGAGGTCGCCGCCCATGTCCTTCTCGTCCACCCGCATCACTTTCGTTGTCGGCCGGGGCTCCGGGGGTGCCCCCGGAGGACTCAGCCGTGTTTCAGCACCAATCAGCCCTGCCGGATGACAAGTCTGCCACCCTGCCGCTGGGCCTCGACCCGGCCGGGCAGGTTGATGGCGCCCTGACCGCGCCATCCGGTGATGAGACGGTCCACTTCCTCGATGTGGCGGGCGAAGAGGGAGCCCGCGGGGGAACCGGCGGCGACGACGGCCCTGCGCAGCACCCGGCGGCGGACGGCCGGGGGCAGGGCGTACAGCTTGGCGCACTCCAGCCGGCCGTCCTCGTCCCGTACGCCGGTCTCGGCTTCGGCGGCCCAGGCGTCCAGGGCGTCGGCATCGTCGCGGGAGAGCTGGGCGGTGCGGGCGAGTGCCTCGACGACGCCCTTGCCCAGCGCCTTCTCCAGTGCGGGCAGGCCCTCGTGGCGCAGCCGGGAGCGGGTGTAGGCGGGGTCGATGTTGTGCGGGTCGTCCCAGACGGCGAGGGACTGGACCATGCAGGCCTTGCGGGCGGTCTGCCGGTCGACCTGGAGGAAGGGGCGGCGGTAGCGGTGGCTTCGGCCGGGTCCTCCGCTGACTTCGGCCATGCCGGAGAGCGAGCGGATGCCGGAGCCTCGGGCGAGGCCGAGCAGGACGGTTTCGGCTTGATCGTCCCGGGTGTGGCCGAGCAGCACGGCGGCGGCGCCGTGGCGGTCGGCGGCCTCGTCGAGGGCGGCGTAGCGGGCGTCGCGGGCGGCGGCCTCGGGTCCGCCGTCGCGGCCGACGCGCACGGCGACGGACTCCACCGGGTCGAGGCGGAGCGCGGTCATGCGGGTGACGACCTCGGCGGCGCGCAGGTCGGAGCCGGGCTGGAGTCCGTGGTCGACGGTGATGCCGCCGGCGCGGATGCCGAGCTTGGGAGCCTCGAAGGCGAGTGCCGAGGCGAGTGCCATCGAGTCGGCGCCGCCGGAGCAGGCGACGAGGACGAGTGGCGGGTCGCCGAGGGTGGTGCGAGGGTCGGCGGGGAGGTCGGTGAGGACGTCGTGGAGTACGCGGCGGACCGCCAGGCGTATCGCCGCGACCGCAGGATGGGGACCCATGTCCGGTGCCCTTCGATGGAGTTCGGATGCCTCGGAGGCTTCGGGGTGTGTGGTGCGCTGGGGTGCTTGCCCGGCGGCCCCCCGCGGACGGGGGATGTCACTCAGAGTGCGTCGATGGTGACAGAGCCGAGCCGTTCCCCGAGCATCGCACGCCCTTCCACGGCTCACGGTCCCTCGGACGGGTGATGCTGCTTCCCCCAGAGAGACAGTTTTACGCCTCCTGAGTCACCTCTCTTCGCTTCCTTCGCTCCCCTTGCGGTGGACGCGGGCCACCCAGTCGGCGGGCTGGGCGATCTCGGCCTTGGTCGGGAGGGTGTTCGGGGAGGTCCAGACGCGGTTGAAGCCGTCCATGCCGACCTGGCCGACGACGGCCCGCACGAAGCGTTCCCCGTCGCGGTACTGGCGCAGTTTGGCGTCGAGGCCGAGGAGCTTGCGCAGGGCGGCGTCGAGGCGGCCCGCTCCGCTGGCCCGGCGCTGCTGGAACTTCTCGCGGATCTCGGCGACCGAGGGCACCACCTGGGGGCCGACCCCGTCCATGACGTAGTCGGCGTGGCCTTCCAGGAGGGACATGACGGCGGTGAGCCGGCCGAGGATCTCGCGCTGTTCGGGGGTCTGTACGAGTTCGACGAGGGAGCGGCCCTCGTCGCCGCGCTCGGCGTCGGGGCGGGCGCCGGCGAAGGACTGGGCGGCCTCGCGGATGCGTTCCAGGACGGTGGCCGGGTCCACTTCGGTGGCGCCGAGGAATGACTGGATCTCGCCCTCGAGGTGGTCGCGCAGCCAGGGGACGGCGGTGAACTGCGTGCGGTGCGTCTCCTCGTGCAGGCAGACCCAGAGCCGGAAGTCGTGCGGGTCGACCTCCAGCTCGCGTTCGACGTGGACGATGTTGGGGGCGACGAGGAGCAGCCGGCCGCCGCCCGCGGAGCCGGGCAGGTCGCGGGAGACCGGCGCGAAGGTCTCGTACTGGCCCAGGACGCGGGAGGCCAGGAAGCTGAGCAGCATGCCGAGCTCGACGCCGGTGACCTTGCCGCCGACGGCTCCGAGGACGGCTCCGCCGGGGGTGCCGGCGCGGCGGTCCTGCATCTTGCCGAGGAGCGGCTGGAGCAGTTCGCGGAAGCCGGCCACGTTGGCCTTGACCCAGCCTGCCCGGTCGACGACGAGGACGGGGGTGTCGGGGAAGGCCGCGCCTTCGGGGATCATCCGGGTGAACTCGCGTACGTGCCGTTCGGAGGTCCTGGCGTGCGCGCGCAGCTCGGCGACCACCGCGCGCGCCTCGTCCCGGCTGACCTCCGGGCCGGACCGCACCAGTCGGGTCGCGGTAGCCACCGCGAGGTTCCAGTCGACCATCTCTGCACCACTGATGCTCGTCATGCGTCAACGTTACGTGGACCAGCCGTTCGGCGGACCCCTACGGTGCGGCCGCGACTGCCGCGGCGAGTTTGTCGAGGGCCTTCTCGGCGCCCTCGGGGCCGGGGGTGTTCGCGGTCAGGAACGCGAAGGCGAGGAGCCGGCCGGAGCGGTCGACGACGGTGCCGGAGAGGGCGTTGACGCCGCTCAGGGTGCCCGTCTTGGCGCGGAGCAGGCCGGCCGCCGGGGAGCTGCCGGAGTTGCGGGCGCGCAGGGTGCCGGTGAATCCGGCGACGGGCAGTCCGGTGAGGACGGGCCGCAGCTCCGGGCGCTGGGGGTCGGCGGCCTTGGCGAGGATCGCGGTCAGCAGGCCCGCGCTGACCTTGTCGGCGCGGTTCAGGCCGCTGCCGTCGGCGAAGCGGGACCCGGCGACGTCCACGCCGAGGCCGGCGAGTTTGGCGGCGACGGCCTTCTCGGCGCCTTCGAAGCTCGCGGGCTGGCCGGAGGCGAGGGCGGTCTGGCGGGCGAGGGCCTCGGCGATGTCGTTGTCGCTGTTGGTCAGCATGCGCTCGACGAGTCCGGCGAGCGGGGTGGAGAGGGTGACCGCGAGGGGCTGGGCGCCCGCGGCGGCCTTGGCTTTGGCGGGGGTGCCGGTGACCTTGACGCCGCGTTCGGCCAGCAGGGCGGCGAAGGCGCGGGCGGCGTCCTTGGCGGGGTCGTCGGTGCGCTCGACGGGCCCGGAGGTGGAGTCGTCGGGGCGGCCCTCGTCGGCGGTGAGGGAGCTGACGGGGGCGATGTTGGGGTTGACGCCGATCGGGTGGCGGGCGGGGCCGGTGTAGAGGGTGTCGTCGTAGCCCAGGGTCACGCTGTCGGTGCCGGCGGCCTTGAGGGCCTGTGCGGTGTCGGCGGCGAGGGCGACGAGGCTGCCGCCGGATCCGGCGGGGCTCTTCTTCTTGGCGGTGAGGGAGGGGTCGCCGCCGCCGACGAGGACGATCTGGCCGGGGGCGGCGCCGGGCGTGACGGTGGTCCGGATGCGGTGCTCGGGCCCGAGGGCGGCGAGGGCCGCGGCGGCGGTGGCGATCTTGATGGTGGAGGCGGGGGTCATCGCCTCCCGCGCCCCGGCCTCGTAGAGCACCTGTCCGGTGGCCGCGTCGACGACGGAGGCGGTACGGACGGTGCCGAGGGCCGGGTCTGCGAGCAGCGGCTTCAGCGCGGCGGCGAGCCCGTCGGGGGCGGCCTGCCGCGTGCCCCCGG
The DNA here is from genome assembly GCF_040684275.1 of Streptomyces sp. NPDC091371. Lineage (NCBI taxonomy): Bacteria > Bacillati > Actinomycetota > Actinomycetes > Kitasatosporales > Streptomycetaceae > Streptomyces > Streptomyces sp. NPDC091371. The sequence goes on along the minus strand of NZ_JBFBFP010000001.1, from coordinate 525,898 downwards.
AGCCGACCGCCGCGAGCACGCCGGGCGCGCTGGGCGCGGCCTGCGGGAGGGCGCCGGAGCCGTGCTCGGCCCCGTGATCTGCGCCACCCGTACGGCTCCAGGAGGCGGCCCTGTCCCGCTCGGCCTTACGCTGGCCGGAGTCCCAGGGACCGGCGGAGGCCACTACGGCCGCCGAGAGGGCGAGGCCGGCAGCAGCGGACCCCGCGATGAGCTGCCACGTCTTGACCAATGGCACCTCGGACCAGCCCCTTTCGCGATCACACATATGCGTGAGGGACACTTAACCACTGCGTCTTGCCGCGAGCATGGCACCCCACCCGGCAGGGCTGGGCCGGACGCGCACGCAGTTCAATCAAATGCCGTCTCGAAGCAATTCAGTCTGCTGAAGCTGATCATGGAGGAGCAGGACGTGGAGTTCGACGTCACCATCGAGATCCCCAAGGGTTCGCGGAACAAGTACGAGGTGGACCACGAGACCGGCCGGATCCGTCTGGACCGTCGCCTCTTCACCTCGACCAGCTACCCGGCCGACTACGGCTTCGTCGAGAACACCCTCGGCGAGGACGGTGACCCGCTGGACGCGCTGGTCATCCTCGACGAGCCGACCTTCCCGGGCTGCCTGATCAAGTGCCGCGCCATCGGCATGTTCCGCATGACGGACGAGGCGGGCGGCGACGACAAGCTGCTGTGCGTGCCGGCCTCCGACCCGCGTGTCGAGCACCTGCGCGACATCCACCACGTGTCCGAGTTCGACCGCCTGGAGATCCAGCACTTCTTCGAGGTCTACAAGGACCTGGAGCCGGGCAAGTCGGTCGAGGGCGCGAACTGGGTCGGCCGTGCCGAGGCCGAGGCCGAGATCGAGGCCTCGTACAAGCGCCTCGAGGCCTCCGGCGGCCACCACTGAGCTCCGCTCGGTTAGCCGTTGCCGCGGGCGGTACCCCTTGGGGGGTGCCGCCCGCGGTGTCGTTTCCGGCCCGAGCCGGGCCACGCCCGGACCCGGGGCTCCGCCCCAGACCCCGCGCCTCAAACGCCGGCGGGGCTGGAATCGTTCCCCCGGGGTCCGGGGCGGAGCCCGGGGGAACGGTGGAAGGGCGGGGAGGGGCCCGCTCCGCGCAGCGGCGCCCACACCCGCACCCCACCCGGGAGGGACACGGCGTCGCCGGGGAGGAAACGGTTCCGCATACTGATACGGCAGGTGATCACGGACTGGAGGGCGCGTGGCGGAAGCCGAGGGGGCAGAGGACCGCAAGCCCCAGTCCGACGAGGCGCGGAGCGCCTTCACGCCGCCGCCCGGGATGGAGCCGGAGGCCCCCGAGGAGGACCAGCCCACCTCGGAGTTCGCCCTCCCGGCCGGCACCGAGCCGGCGCAGCCCGGGCCCGAGGGCTCGGCCTTCGCGCCGCCGGCCACCTACAGCGCCGCGCACTCCCCGCCCGCCTACACCCCGGGGCACGGGTTCCCCGTCTCCCGGATGAAGGAGTCCCCCTGGCAGGACCGGATGCGCACGATGCTGCGCATGCCGGTCGACGTGCGCCCCGTGCCCGAGCTCGTGCAGAAGCCGACCGAGGCCGGGCCCGCCGTGGGCCGCGTGCTCGACCTGACCCTTCGCATCGGGGAACTGCTGCTCGCGGGCGGTGAGGGATCGGAGGACGTGGAGGCCGCCATGTTCGCGGTGGCCCGCTCCTACGGGCTGGACCGCTGCGAGCCCACCGTCACCTTCACGATGCTGTCGATCACGCACCAGCCCTCCCTGGTGGGCGACCCGGTCTCGGCGAACCGGACGGTCCGCCGCCGGGGCACCGACTACACCCGCCTGGCGGCCGTGTACCGGCTCGTGGACGACATCAGCGCCCACGAGTTCGACGTGTCCCTGGAGGAGGCCTACCGGCGCCTGGCGGAGATCCGCCGCAACCGGCACCCGTACCCGACCTGGGTGCTGACGGCCGCCGCCGGGCTGCTCGCCGGGGCGGCGTCGACCCTGGTCGGCGGCGGGGTGCTGGTCTTCTTCGCGGCGGCCCTCGGCGCCGTCCTCGGCGACCGGCTGGCGTGGCTGTGCGCGGGGCGCGGGCTGCCGGAGTTCTACCAGTTCGTGGTGGCCGCGATGCCGCCCGCCGCGTTCGGGGTGGCGCTCAAGCTCGCCGAGATCCAGGACATCAAGGCCTCCGCCGTGATCACCGGCGGGCTGTTCGCACTGCTGCCGGGGCGGGCCCTGGTAGCGGCGGTGCAGGACGGGCTGACCGGCTACTACATCACCGCCTCCGCCCGGCTGCTGGAGGTCATGTACCTCTTCATCGGCATCATCATGGGCGTACTGGTCGTGCTCTACCTGGGCCTCCAGCTCGGCGCCTCCCCGAAGCCGGAGGAGGTCCTGCTGATCACACAGCGGCCGCTGATCCAGATCGCGGCCTCGATGGTGCTGGTCTTCACATTCGCGATCCTGCTCCAGCAGGAGCGCTCCACCGTGTGGATCGTGACGCTGAACGGCGGGGTGGCCTGGGTGACCTTCGGGGCCCTGCACTACGCCGGCGGCATCCCGCCCGTGCCGTCCACGTGCGTGGCGGCCGGGCTGGTCGGCCTGTTCGGGCAGCTCTTCTCCCGCTACCGCTTCGCGTCCGCCCTGCCGTACGTGACGGCCGCGATCGGACCGCTGCTGCCCGGCTCGGCCACGTACTACGGGCTGCTGCTGATCGCCGAGGACCGGCTGAACGAGGGCCTGGCCTCGCTGGTGAACGCGGCGGCCATCGCGCTGGCCATCGCGATCGGGGTCAACCTGGGGTCGGAGACCTCGCGGCTGTTCATGCGCGTCCCGGGCGCGGCCAGTGCCGCCAAGCGGCGCGCGGCGAAGCGGACGCGGGGGTTCTAGCCCCTGTACGGATACGCGTACGCCCCCGCGGGCACAGGCGGCCTGCGGGGGCGTACGTGGTGGCCGGATTCAGCCGATGGCGGCCTACTGCTTGGCGTGGCGGCGGCGCTGGCCGGGGGCCTGGACGCCGTCGGCCTCGACCGCGTCGGCCTGGGCCGCCCGGTTCTCCTTGCGGGCCTTGAGGACCTCGAAGATCACCGGGATCAGGGAGAGCAGGACGATCAGGACGAGGATCGCCTCGATGTTGTCCTTGATGAACGCGATCTGGCCGAGCCAGTAGCCCGCGATCGTGATGCCCGCGCCCCAGCCGATGCCGCCGATGACGTTGTAGGTGAGGAAGGTGCGGTACCTCATCGACCCGGCGCCCGCGACCATCGGCGCGAAGGTGCGGATGATCGGCACGAAGCGGGCGAGCACGATGGCCTTCGGGCCGTGCTTGTCCATGAACTCGTGCGCCTTGTCGAGGTTCTCCCGCTTGAAGAGCTTCGACTGCGGCCGGTTGAAGAGCTTCGGGCCGAAGAACTTTCCGATCATGTAGCCGACCTGGTCGCCGATGATCGCGGCGGCCACGATCAGGGTGCAGACCAGCCACAGCGGCTGCTTGATGTACTCGCCGTTCGCGACGAGGAGGCCCGCCGTGAACAGCAGCGAGTCGCCCGGCAGGAAGGCGAAGAGTCCCGATTCCGCGAAGACGATGACCAGGATGCCGATCAGTCCGAAGTGCGAGATCAGGTAGTCCGGGGACAGCCACTCAGGGCCGAGCGCAAGCTGGTACACGGTTTCCGGACTCTCCTGGAGGTGGGGGGCGTGCTGCGGGGCGGGCGGTCTCAATTATCAACGCACACGACCCCCGCCCGGTTCCAGAGTCCGGAGGGGGTCGTGTGCGTGACGATCCGCTTACACCTTGCGCACGGCGTTGGCGAGGATCGCGTCCCGCAGGTGCTCGGCCAGGCCCGGCTTCATGGAGTCGTAGAACTCCTTGAAGCGCTCGTCCGCCACGTACATCTCGGCGAGGCCCGTGTGGATCTCGTACGTGCAGTCGTAGTACCAGGCCACGATGTGCTGCCGGTGCTCCTCGGCCATGTCCATGGCCGCCTCGCCGTCCGCGGGCTCGCCGGCGTCCATCAGGGCCGCGTACCGGGCGCCCCAGTCGGCGACCTGGTCCTTGACCCGCTGCCAGTCCTCCTTGGTGTAGCCGGCGACCCGCCGCTGCGACTCCGCATAGGCCTCGGTGCCGCCCCAGCGCCGCTCCGCCTCCTCCGCGTACTGCTCCGGGTCCTTGTCCCCGAACACCTCGAACCGTTCCTCGGGCGTGAGGTTGATGCCCATCTTCTTCGCCTCCATGGCGTGCTCAACGGCCTTGGCCATCTGCTGGAGCCGGGCGATCCGGTCGGTCAGCAGGGCGTGCTGCCGGCGCAGGTGCTCCCGTGGATCCGATTCCGGGTCGTCCAGCAGGACCGCGACCTCGTCGAGGGGGAAGCCGAGCTCCCGGTAGAACAGGATCCGCTGCAGCCGGTCCAGGTCGGCGTCGTCGTACCGCCGGTGGCCCGCGTGGCTGCGGCCGCTCGGGGAGAGCAGACCGATCTCGTCGTAGTGGTGCAGGGTGCGCACCGTGACTCCGGCGAATCCGGCGACCTGGCCCACGGAGTAGCCCATCTCCGTCCCCTCCTCCTTGGTTGGGTACGCCCTTCACTGTGGGCCCTCACGCGGCGTGAGGTGCAAGTCCCGGGGTCGGCTAGCCCATGGCCTTGGTGCCGTCGATGGATTCGCGGACGATGTCCGCGTGGCCGGCGTGCCGGGCGAACTCCTCCACCAGGTGCAGGAGCATCCACCGCATGGAGACCTTGGTGTCCTTGGGGAACCAGGGCGCCGGCGGCAGCGGGAAGCTGTCGTCCAGGCTCGGGACGGCGGCGATGAAGGCCTCCGTCTCCTGCCGGATCCCGTCCCAGAAGGCCAGCACGTCCGGGATGGACTCGCCCTCGACCAGGCGGAACATCTCGCCCCAGGTCTCCTGCGTGCGCTGCCGCTCGTTCGGCCGCTGCTGGGCCAGCCGCAGCCAGTTCAGCTCGACCTCGGCCACGTGCTTGAGCACCCCGGACAGGGTCAGCTCACTGGCGCTGGAGCGGCTCGCGGCCTGCTCCTCGGACATGCCGAGCAGGGTCTCGCGGATCGCCGTGCGCTGGGCCTCGACGAAGGCGAGGAGGGTGCCGCGCTCGTCGCCGGCGACCTCGGTGGAAAGCTGAGCCATGTCCGTCTCCTTCTCCGCGTCTTTTCTGACAGGAACCAACTTACGGAGCATTGCGGTCAGTTCCTGTCCTAGATCGGCAGGTGTCCCCGGCTCAGTTTCCGTCCGGCCGCAGCACGGGGAGCGCACTGGCGGGCTGCGGCAGCAGGGCCTTGGCCAGGTCCTGCTTGCCGGTCGGGTCGAGCCCGTACATCGCCTCGTAGATCTTGCGGACCGCCGGTCCCGAGGCACCCGAGCCGGTGCCGCCCTGGGAGATCGTCATGACGATCGCGTAGTCCTCGGTGTACGAGGCGAACCAGGAGGTGGTCTGCTTGCCCTGGACCTCGGCGGTGCCGGTCTTGGCGTGCATGGGGATCTGCTTCTGCGGCCAGCCGCCGAAGCGCCAGGCGGCGCTGCCGTTGGTGGCGACGCCCGCCAGGGCCTCGTCGATGTCGTCCCGGGTCTTGGCGTCCATCGGCAGCTTGCCCTGCACCTTCGGCGCGATCTCCTGCACCGTCTTCCCGTCGGCGCTGACGACCGCCTTGCCGATGCTGGGGTGGTGGAGCGTGCCGCCGTTGGCGATGGCCGCGTAGACGGAGGCCATCTGGATCGGCGTGACCAGGGTGTCGCCCTGGCCGATCGAGTAGTTGATCGCGTCGCCCTCGCGCATCTGGTTGCCCTGGCGGCAGTTCTCGTACGCGATCTTCTCGGCGAAGGTGCCGTTCTTCTTGCCGTCCCGGCACCAGGCGGCCTTGTTGGCGTCGAAGAAGTCCTGCTTCCACTTGCGGTCGGGGATCCGGCCGGGGACCTCGTTGGGCAGGTCGATGCCGGTGCGCTGACCGAGCCCGAACTCGTGGGCGGTCTTGAAGAACCAGTCGTTCGGGTTCTTCTTCGGGTTGATGCCGCCGTCCTTCTTCCACTCCTGGTCGGCGAGCAGGTAGTAGACCGTGTCGCAGGAGACCTCCAGGGCGCGGCCGATGGTGATGTCGCCGTGGCCCTGGGACTCGAAGTTGGTGAAGGTCTGGCTGCCGACCGAGTACGAGCTGGGGCAGGGGTAGCGGGCGTTGAACTTGTATCCGGCGTTCACGACGGCCGTCGAGGAGACCACCTTGAAGATCGAGCCGGGCGCCGCCTGGGCCTGGATGGCGCGGTTCAGCAGCGGGTAGTTCGACTCCTTGTCGGTGAGCGCGGCGTAGTCCTTCGCGGAGATCCCGCCCACCCAGGCGTTCGGGTCGTAGGTCGGGTTCGAGGCCATCGCCACGACCCGGCCCGTCTTGGTCTCCATCACCACGACGGCGCCCGAGTCCGCTTCGTAGGTGCGGCGGGTGTTCTTGTCGTACGTCTTGCGGGCCTCGATCATCGCGTTGTTGAGCTCGCGCTCCGCGACGGCCTGCACCCGGGAGTCGATCGAGGTCACGATGTTCGAGCCGGGCTGCGCCGGGTCGGTCTGACCCTGGCCGATGACCCGGCCGAGGTTGTCCACCTCGTAGCGGGTGATGCCCGCCTTGCCGCGGAGCTCCTTGTCGTACGTGCGCTCCAGGCCGGAGCGGCCGACCTGGTCGGAGCGCAGGTAGGGGGAGTCCGAGTTCTTGGCCTTGGCGATCTCCTCGTCGGTGACCGGGGAGAGGTAGCCGAGCACCTGGGAGGTGTTGGCCTGGTCCGGGGCCGCGTAGCGCCGCAGGGCGGTGGGCTCGGCGGTGATGCCGGGGAAGTCCTCGGGGTGCTCGCGGATCTGCAGGGCCTGCTCGGTGGTGGCCTCGTCGGTGACGGGGATCGGCTGGTACGGCGAGCCGTTCCAGCAGGGCTGCTTGGTCTTGGAGTCGCAGAGGCGGACCTTGTCGATGGTCTCCTGCGGATCCGTGCCGAGGACCCCGGCGAGCCGGGTGAGGACCTCCTTGCCCTTGTCCTTCATCTTCAGCAGCTCGGTGCGGCTGGCGGAGACCACGAGGTGGGTCGCGTTGTCGGCGAGCGGGACCCCGCGCGAGTCGAGGATGGAGCCGCGCACGGCGGGCTGGACCACCTGCTGGACGTGGTTGTTCTTCGCCTCGTCGGTGTACTCCTGGCCATTGCGTATCTGGAGGTACCAGAGGCGGCCGCCCAGGGTGAGGAGCAGCGAGAAGACGACGATCTGAATGACGACGAGCCGGTTCTGGACCCGAGGGGTCCGGCCGGTCTCCGGTATGTTGCTCAACTCGATCTCCCCCGGGCGGCACCGCGTACGCCCGGTCGAGTCTAAGACCTGCGCGGGGTCAGAACGGGAAGCGGCTGCGGCCGTGCTGGACCGAGATCCACTTCTGGGTGGTGAAGGCCTCCACGGTCGCCTCGCCGTTCAGCCGGCCCAGCCCGGAGGCCTTCTCGCCGCCGAAGGCCGCGAGGGGCTCGTCGCCGATGGTGGAGTCGTTGACGTGGATCATCCCGGTGTCGATCCGCTGGGCGAAGCGGACGCCGCGTTCCACGTCCCGGGTGTGCACGGCGCCGCTCAGGCCGTACGGGGTCGCGTTGGTCAGCCGTACGGCCTCGTCCTCGCCGTCGAAGACGACGAGCAGGGCGACGGGGCCGAAGATCTCCTGGCCCAGCAGCGGGGAGTCCTCGGGGAGGCCGGCGAGGACGGTCGGCTCGACCAGGTTGCCGCGCGTGGAGCCCCGTACGAGGGCCTGCGCGCCGGACTCGATCGCGCGGTCCACGAGCGCGGTGAGGGCGTCGGCCTGGAAGGAGTTGATCAGCGGGCCGATGTGGGTGTCGGGCTCGTGCGGGTCGCCGGTCTTCAGGGAGCGGACGCGGGCGGTGAACTTCTCGGTGAACTCCTCCGCGACCGCCGCGTCCACGAGGATCCGGTTGGCGGCCATACAGACCTGGCCCTGGTAGACGAAGCGGCTGAAGACGGCCGCGTCCACCGCGTAGTCGAGATCGGCGTCGTCGAGGACGACGAGCGCGCTGTTGCCGCTGAGCTCCAGGACGGTCCGCTTGAAGTGGCGTGCCGCGACCGCGCCGACGTGCCGGCCGACCCGGTCGGATCCCGCGAAGGAGATCACCTTGGGGACGGGGTGGGTCAGGAGCGCGTCGCCTATCTCGGCGATGTCGGTGACCAGGACGTTCAGCAGGCCGGCCGGGAGCCCGGCCTCCTCGAAGATGCTGGCGATGAGGCCGCCGCCGACGACGGGCGCGTTCTGGTTCGGCTTGATGACGACGGCGTTGCCCAGGGCCAGGGCGGGGGCGACCGACTTCAGAGTGACCAGGAACGGGAAATTGAAGGGGCTGATCACGGTGACGACGCCGACGGGCAGGCGCTGGACCCGGTTCTCCTTGCCCGAGACGGGCGAGGCCAGGATCCGGCCCTCGGGGCGGACGGCGAGCTGGATCGCCTCGCGGATGAACTCCTTGGCGAGGTAGACCTCGTACTCGGCCTTGGGACGGGTCCCGCCGAGCTCGTCGATCATCGCCTCGACGATCTCCTTCTCGCGCTCCTCGGTGATCCGCAGGGCGCGCTCGAGGACCTCTCGTCTGGAGTACGGGCTGGTGCCGGCCCACTCGCGCTGGGCTCGCTCGGCGCCGCGGTAGGCCAGATCCACCTGCTCGACCGTGGCGACGGTGATGGCGGCGAGCTTCTCGCCGTTGTAGGGGTTGACGTCGATGATGTCCCAGGAACCGGTTCCGGCCAGCCATTCGCCGTCGATGTACTGGTGAGCGAGTTCGCTGAATATCGACATGCCATCCCTTACTGCGAACGCGCATCCGTGCGCTGCACCGGAGACCGATCGGTCGTCATGCACTGATCAGACGTCATACTACGTTCGAATCAAGACAGTTGGAGCAGGCCGCGCAGAAGATCCCGGGTCCGGTCCGGGTCCGGGCAGTCCTGCTGGAGCCGCGTCATCGCCCGCTCGTACTGCCCCACTTCCTCTTCTTTGTCGAGGTAGAGGGCGCTGGTGAGCTGTTCCAGATAGACGATGTCCTGGAGGTCGGACTCGGGGAAGCGCAGCAGGGTGAAGGCTCCGCTCTCGCCCGCGTGCCCGCCGAAGGAGAAGGGCATCACCTGGAGCTGGACGTTGGGCCGCTGGGACACCTCGATGAGGTGCTCCAGCTGTCCGCGCATGACGTCGCGGTCGCCGTACGGGCGGCGCAGCGCGGCCTCGTCGAGGACGGCGTGGAAGACCGGGGCGCTCTCGGAGACGAGGACCTTCTGCCGCTCCAGGCGCAGTGCGACGCGGCGGTCGATCTCGGCGGCGCTCGCGCCGGGCATGCCGCGGCTGACGACGGCGTGCGCGTAGGCCTCGGTCTGCAACAGGCCGTGCACGAACTGGACTTCGTAGATCCTGATGAGCGACGCCGCGCCCTCCAGGCCGATGTACGTCTGGAACCACCCGGGCAGCACGTCGCCGTAGCTGTGCCACCAGCCGGTCGCGTTGGCCTCGCGGACGAGTCCCAGCAGGGACTCGCGCTCGGCGGTGTCCATGACTCCGTAGAGCGTGAGGAGGTCCTCCACGTCTCTGGCCTTGAAGCTCACCCTTCCCAACTCCAAGCGGCTGATCTTCGATTCGGATGCGCGGATCGAGTAGCCGGCCGCCTCGCGGGTGATGCCGCGGGATTCACGGAGTCGCCTGAGCTGAGAGCCCAGGAGGATGCGGCGCACCACGGAACCGCTGGCTTCTGCGGTCACTAGTACTGCCCTCCCCATCGCAATTTGGCATGCGTGCGCGTCGTAAGGGCCCCCGTACCCCAGGGGCCGCAGTCTGCCACCAAAACGCATCGGCCCGTACTCGTTCTGTAACGGAATCCCGCTGCCCGCAAAAGAAGTCCGTAAGTATGCGTAGGAAGAAATGAGCAAGAACCGTCACGGGAGTGGACAGGTCCGGCGCGTGCACGTGCATCTGCCCTTGCATCCGGCTCTCCCATTCGGAACGATGGTCCCCGCGCACCTGCGTGCTGTTCGCGCCGGCGCCGGACCCACCCCGCAGTTCTCTTTGGACGAAGCCGCCGCTTCGCCCGCGAATCCCGGGAGTGCCTCGCATGGGGACGAATGGATCGACCATGCTCGAGCCGTTACGGCAGGGGCTTCCCCCGGTCGACCCCACGGCTGTCTCCGGGTCCGCGTCATGTGCCCTGCCGGCCCGCTTCGACGCGGTGCGCGGGGCACGTTCGTTCACCCGCTCCACACTGACCCAGTGGGGCCTGGACGAGCGCTTCGACGACGTGGCCCTCGTCGTCTCCGAACTCGTCACCAACGCCCTGCGCCACGCCCTGCCGGACGACGCGCGGGGACCGGCCTCCGAGCCGGAGCCGGCGGTGCGGCTGCACCTGATGCGGTGGAGCACCCGGCTGGTGTGCGCGGTGCGCGACCCCAGCGAGGACCGGCCCGGCGGGGCCTTCTCGCCGGAGCGGGCGGAGGAGAACTGCGACCTGGAGTCGGGGCGGGGGCTGTTCCTCGTGGACGCGTACAGCGACAGCTGGGGCTGGCACCCGCTCGCGGGACGGCTGACCGGCAAGGTGGTCTGGGCGCTGTTCCTGCTCCACGACTGAGGCGGGCGCGCGCCGAGAAGGACGCCGGAAGCGACTACTGGCCGGGATTGATCATTGCGATCAGTCCCGGCCAGTGCACGTGCATGGCTTGATGGGCGCTCTTCTTCCGTGAGCTTGTCTCGGCTTTTCGTCAGCTGATCAGGTGATCGAACTCGCCGTCCTTGACGCCCAGGAGCAGGGCCTCTATCTCGGCCGGCGTGTAGACGAGCGCCGGACCGTCCGGGAAGCGCGAATTGCGGACGGCGACGTCGCCGTCCGGCAGCTTCGCGAACTCCACGCAGGAACCCTGCGAGTTGCTGTGTCTGCTCTTCTGCCAGGTCAGCCCGAACGCGGTAGCGAGTTCTGCAGCTGCCATCCCGTTGTACGCGTGGTCCACAGGAAGCCCCCGATAGTGCAGATGTCAACTGCACCGGATCATAGCTGTGTTCATTGGCGCATGCATGGGCAGATGCACGTGCACGCGGAGGGTGGCCCCTTGATCACAGACCGGTGCCCGCCGGACATCCCCTAGGGGGTCAGGGCCTCGGACACCTCGTCGAGTGACTCCAGCAGCTGTTCGGCGGCCCCCCGCAGCACCGACGGCTCGGGTGCGTCCCAGGCCGCCAGCACCGCCCTGACCCCGTCCCAGCACGGTACGCGCCGCTCGCGCACCTCCTTCGCGGCCTCCTCGGTGGCGCCGCGCACCGCCTGCGCCAGGGCGGCCGCGCCCGGCACCGGGTCGTGCGCGCGGTCCGGGAGGTGGGCCTCCAGGAGCATGGCGTGGCGGCCCAGCGCCGCCAGGGCGTCGCCCGCGCCCTCGGCGGCCGCGCGGGACAGCCCCCGGTGGCGCACCGGCTCCCCGGCGGCCCGGTCCACCGCGTCCTGCCAGGCGACCCGGGCGTCGCGGGCCGCCAGCAGGGCTTCGCGCACGTCGGCGCGGCGGGCGCCGGCCGGATCGGCGTACTGGCCGAGCACGGCGGCCGCGTACCGTCCGTCGGCGGCGATCCAGTCGGCGAGGCGGGTGCGCAGCCTGGGGGTCTCCCAGGCCGGGTAGACGGCGTAGGCGATCATCGCGAGCAGTCCGCCGACCAGCGTGAGCGCGACCCGGTCGGGCACCGTCTGGTCCCAGCGGACCCCGCCCATGCCGAGCAGGAAGACGACGTACGCGGAGACGAACGCCTGCGCGACGGCGTACCCGGTGCGCATCAGCACGTACATCAGGCCCGCGCTGAGGACGGCGAGGAGGCCGGAGAGGTACATGCCGGGCTGGACGAGCTGCACGATCCCGGTCGCGACGGCCACCCCGACGAGGGTGCCGCCGAAGCGGGCGACGGCCCGCGAGTACGTCTGGCTGAAGTCGGGCCGCATGACCATGACGGAGGCCATCGGGGCCCAGTAGGCGTGCCCGAAGGGCAGCGCGTGCCCGATCACGTAGCCGGCGCAGGCCACGGCGGTGACCCGCAGCGCGTGCCGCAGGACCGGCGACCCGGGGCGCAGTTCGGCCCGTACGGCCTTCAGCACCAGCGGCGCCAGCCCCGGCAGGGTGGGGCGCAGCATCGACTCGCCGGGGTCGGCCGTGCGCCCGGATCCCGGCTCGGCGGTCTCCAGTACGTCGTCCAGCAGCGCGGCGAGCCGACGCGCGGCCCGCAGCGGCGCCCCGGTCAGGAGGTCGCCCGTGTCCGGGGACTTGAGGACCGCGAGGGAGGGCGCGGGCAGGGCGACCGGCTCCCCGTACCGGATCGCGCGCGCGGCGGCGTCCAGTACGTCCCCGGCGGCGGCGAGCAGCTCCCGCACCCGGTCCCGGCCGGGGCCCTCGGCCGGGGCCCCGACGGCCGGGTCGGCCAGGGAGGCCAGCACGGGCCGGATCCGCTCCGCGAGCCCGCGGGCCCCGTGCAGCTCGGCCGGCCGCCGCCGGGCCTGGCGCGGGGTGACGGTGGCGGCGGCCCGCGCCCGCATCAGGGGCTCCGGGTCGAAGGAGGCGACGGGGTCCTGGCGCAGCCGCCGGGCGTAGTCGGCCTCGGCGGCGAGGGCGTCCGCGAGGGCGTCGCGCTGGGCGCCCCAGCGGCGGACCGGGAAGAGCACGATGAGCAGGGCCTGGACCACCCCGCCGGCGGCGATCATCGCGGCGTGCCCGGCGGCCTGGGCCACGGAGGTCGGCAGGGTGACGGTGACCAGCATGATCGCGACGTTGCCGGAGGCAATGATCCCGGCGGTCGGGCCGGCCGCCCACATCATGCCCGCGGCGAAAGTCCAGACGGCGAGCAGGGCGAGGAACAGCGCGGTGTGCGAGGAGCCGACGAGGTAGCCGATGAAGGTGGAGACGGCCAGGGTCAGCCCGGAGGCGAGGGCCAGGACGGGGCGCGGGCGCCAGCTCTGCTGGAAGGTGGCGATGGCGGCCATGAAGGCGCCGAACGCCGAGCTGGCGGCCGCGCCGGGGCCGAGCAGGGCGAGGCTCCCGCCGATGACGATCGCCAGCCCGAGGGTGGCGCGCAGCGCGACGAGCGGCTCCAGCCGGGTCCGCTCGACGGTCATGCCCGCCCGGGCGGTCTCCTTCAGCGCCCGGAACCAGCTCATGCGGCCGAGGGTACCGTTTTGTCCGCGAAGCACCCGGATCGTGCGCGGGTGCGACGCCGCTGCGGGGGCGCTGCCCCCGAACCCCCGCGCCTCAAACGCCGGCGAGGCTGGATTTGCCCTGCAGGCAGACGGCATCAGCCGAAATCCAGCCCCTCCGGCGTTTGAGGAGCGGGGTCCGGGGCGGAGCCCCGATCTTTGAGCCGCGCCGAAGCCGCCCCGAGCCCCCCTACCGCGGCAGCGGCTTGCCCCGGCCCCCCACGTGGGCGGCGTCCGCCGCCGCCGTGCCGTCCTCCCAGCCCGCGTGGTCGGTGGCCCCGCGCAGCCGGGTGGTGGTGGTCTTCGGGAACATCTCGTCCGCCCGGGAGGTCACCGCGACATCGCGGGCCACCAGGGCCGGCAGGTTGTCGGAGGCCTCGCTCGCCGTGTGCTCGGCCGTCTCCGCGAGCCGCCGCCCGAGGCGGCTGGCGTAGGCGAGCAGGAAGGACTGTCGGAAGGTCTTGGTCCGCTTGCGCCCCCCGGCCCGCTGCGCGGCCTCCGCGCGGGTCATCGCCGCCGTGCCCTGTACGAGCAGCGAGGTGTACAGCAGCTCCACCGCCTCCAGGTCGCTCTCGAAGCCGACCACCGTGGAGAACTCGAAGGCACTGTTCCACACCGCCCGGCAGCGGTTGGCCGTGGCCACCGCGTCGAGCAGCACCGCCTTGGCCTCCTCGTACGGCGGCTCGACCCCGATCCGGCAGGCGCCCGGAACCTGCGCCGGACGGCCGCCGCGCGCGGCCAGCAGCGCCTCGTCCACGGTGTGCCGGGCCATCAGCTCCTGGGCCTTGGCGCTGAGCGCCTCCGCCTCCTCGGGGAAGGTGGTCGCCTCGGCCTTGGCGAGCAGGGCGCGGATGCGGCCGAGCATGCGGGGCTCGATGTGCGCGTGCTCGTGCTCGTCCAGGGGGTCACCCGGAAGCGGGCCCACCGGCTCGATGGAGGGCAGCCGGATCAGCAGCCGCAACACCTCCAGGAAGGCGGTCGCCAGCGTGAACCGGTCGGTCCGTTCGCGCTGCGCGAGCCGGTCGGCGTACTCCTGGTCCCCCGTCCACCACACCTCGACGCCGATCCACCGCTCGGGGAGCCGGGCGTAGCGGCGCGCCTCGCCGGCGATCAGGTCGCCGGTGATCCGTATGTGCCGCTCGTCGAGGTCCCGCCGCACCAGCCGCAGCACGTCGGCCGGCTGCCAGCCCCGCTCCCAGGCCTGCCGTACGTACGACTCCCCGCGCGCGAGCAGCTCCCGCCCGACCCCGCCCCACCGGGCCGGCTCGGCGGCCAGCACCGACGCCCCGGTGTCGAGCCCGGCGTCGTCCTGGGCATAGAGGGCGGCGGCAAAGGCCCGGTCGACGGTCTCGGCAAGGTCTGTCACACCCACCAGCTTGGCACGTACGGCAGCAGCCGAATCCAGCCCCTCCAGGGGGCACCTCCCAGCGGTAGCTGGGGGAGTTTGAGGAGCGGGGTCCGGGTCAGCGCCCCGGCAACGGCGCCGCACCCGGCAGACACCGGCTCCGCCGCACTGTCAGACCCCGGTGGGACACTCGCACCCGTGAGCGAAACCGCCGGACGCTGGGCCCTCGCGGAAGACCCCGACGGGTCATGGCACGCCGCGCCCGTCGACGCGGCGGCCAGGCGCATCCGCGTCAGCGACCCGGCGGAGGCGATCCGCGCCGCCCCCACCGGCACCCGCTGGATCTGGCAGTCCACCGCCGCCGTCTACCCCCGCCTCCTCGCGGCCGGCGCCCGCGTCGAGCGCTGCTACGACGTCGAGGACGCCGAGCTCCTCCTCCTCGGCCACGAGGGCCGCTTCGGCGAGCCGCGCTCGGCCGCCGCCGCCTGGGCCCGCCTCACCAACGCCCCCGTACCGCCGGATCCGCCGCAGCGCGCCGCCGAGCCCGGCACCCAGGACTCCCTCTTCGATCCGCGCCCCGCCCCCGTCCCCCTGGACGCCCTGCTCGCCGTCCACGCCGACCAGGCGAAGCGGATCGACTCCACCGCCCACCCCGACCGGATGCGGCTGCTCACCGCCGCCGAGTCCGCGGCCTTCCTCGTGGCCGCCGAGATGCACCGCGCGGGCCTGCCCTGGCGGGCCGACGTGCACCGCGCCCTGCTGACCGAGCTGCTCGGCGAGCGCTACGCCGGCGGCGGGGAGCCCCGCCGCCTCGCCGAGCTGGCCGACCGGATCTCCGCCGCCTTCGGCCGCCGGGTGCGCCCCGAGCTGGCGGCCGACGTCATCAAGGCCTTCGCCGAGGCCGGCATCAAGCTGAAGTCCACCCGCCGCTGGGAGATCCAGGAGCTCGACCACCCCGCCGTCGAGCCCCTCCTCGCGTACAAGAAGCTGTACCGGATCTACACCGCCCACGGCTGGGGCTGGCTCGCGGACTGGGTGCACGACGGCCGTTTCCGCCCGGAGTTCATCCCCGGCGGCACCCTCACCGGCCGCTGGGTCACCAACGGGGGCGGGGCGCTGCAGATCCCCAAGGTGATCCGGCGGGCCGTCGTCGCCGACCCCGGCTGGCGGCTCGTCGTCGCCGATGCCGACCAGATGGAGCCGCGCGTACTGGCCGCGATCTCCCGGGACCCCGCCTTCATGGCGGTGGCCGGGGACCCCGCCGACCTCTACACGGCCGTGTCCCGCCAGGGTTTCTCCGGCGACCGGGACAAGGCCAAGATCGCCGTCCTCGGCGCGGTCTACGGGCAGACCTCCGGGGACGGCCTCAAGAACCTGGCCGCCCTGCGCCGCCGCTTCCCCCGCGCCGTGGCGTACGTGGACGAGGCGGCCCGGGCCGGGGAGGAGGGGCGGCTCGTACGGACCTGGCTGGGCCGTACCTGCCCGCCGCCGGTCGGCGCCCCCGAGGACGGGGAGGCCGGGATCCCGCAGGACCAGGACGACGGCTGGACCCCGAGCTACGCCTCGACCAACACCCGGGCCCGCGGCCGTTTCACCCGTAACTTCGTCGTGCAGGGCAGCGCCGCGGACTGGGCCCTGCTGCTCCTCGCGGCCCTCCGGCAGGCGCTCGTCGGCATGCAGGCCGAACTGGTGTTCTTCCAGCACGACGAGGTGATCGTGCACTGCCCGGCCGAGGAGGCCGAGGCCGTCGCCGAGGCCATCCGGGCGGCCGGTGACCGGGCCGGGCGGATCACCTTCGGCGACACCCCGGTCCGATTCCCGTTCACGACGGCGGTGGTGGAGTGCTACGCCGACGCGAAGTGACCTAGTCCATGCTCCGGTTCCACCCGGGGGCGGTCGCGAGCTCCTTCAGCTGGTCCAGCGTCAGCGCGGGCGTCTCACGGGTGGCCGCGCCGCTCTGGTTGGCGGTGTTGTAGGCGGTGACCGTCACGCGCAGCCCGTTCTTGCGCAGGGTGTCCGCGGTCCACTGGACCACGCCCTTGCCCTTCTCGGTGGGGCCCTGGGCGATGTTCACCTGGGTGCCGTCGGCCAGCGGGGCGGCATTGGCCTTGAAGTCCGAAGCGCCACTGTCCTTGGCGATGTTGAGCTGGACCAGGGACTTGCCCTTGCCGTCGTCGAGCACGACGTAGCCGAAGCCGTTCTCCCCGCCCTTGGAGACGACCGGGATCTCGTAGTTGATCACCAGGCGCTCCAGGGCCTGCAGGCCCTTCAGGTCCGGCAGTCCGACGGGCCCCTCGGGCCGGGTGGCCTTCTCCTTGTCGGCCGCGGGCAGGTCGTTCAGCGCCGGGTGCCACTTGACCGAGGTGACCAGCGCCTTCAACTGGGCCGGGGTCAGCGGTGGGGTGGGCCGGGAGATCCCCGCGCCCTTCTCGCGCGCGGCGTTCCATTCGGAGGCGGTGACCTTGAAGCCCTGCGGGGTCACGAGCACGGCCCGCCAGGCCTTGGTGTCCACGCGGCGGTCCGGGTACTCGTAGCCCTGTTCGATCAGCAGCTTGGAGCCGTCGGTGAGCTGCTCCGTCGTGCAGTCGTCGTACTCCACGAGGTTCTTGTCCGCGCACTCGGTCAGCTGACGGGCGTCGCTGCCGTTCGGGTCCACCCGGGACAGGCCGAGCATGATCGCCGCCTTGCCCCGGCCGTCGTCGTACACGCCGGACACCGCCGGGGACGGGTCGGCGGTACCGCGCGCATCGGTGTTGGTCAGTTTTCCGCCCGGCAGCAGTTCCTTGAACACCGCGAGCAGCTGTTCGCCGGTGACCGATCCGGTGCCGCCGCCGGACGTCTTCCCGTCCGGGGCTCCGGTGCCCTTGCCGGACTGGCCGTTCGGCAAGGGCACCGGAGCCGCGACGTCCGTCCTGCCCGGCCCGGAACCGTCCAGCAGGCCGCCGGTGTAGGCGCCGGCCGCGCCGATCAGGGCCAGGGACAGCACCGATCCGCCGATCACGCCGGCCCGGCGGCGGGCCACCAGCCGCCGGCCGCGCTGCTCACCGGCTTCCACGAGGGCGTACCGGTCGGTCGTGAAACCGTCCCCCGCACGCCGGAGGGCTTCGCCGAGCTCGTCTTCAAAGGGCATGGGGAACCAAACCTTTCCGTTTCAGGGGTGCAGAAGGAGCCGAACCGGCTCGGCCCGGCGGGCGATCGGCGCCCGGAGGCCGGGCCACCGCTCAGCGGTCCGCGAACTCCGCGATGCTGCCGCCCAGTTGTTCTCTGATCCGGCCGAGTGCCCGCGAGGTCCTGGTACGGACCGCCGCCGAGCTCGTGTTCATCGCGTCGGCGGTCTCCTCGACGCTCCGGTCCTCCCAGTAGCGCAGCACGAGCACCGCCCGGTCCTTCGGCGCGAGCCGCCCGAGCGCCTGCAGCAGCGTGAGCCGCAGCGCCGGATCGCCCGCGCCGACGGCCACCGCACCCGACTCGGGGAACTCCCCGACCGGGCGCTCTCCCGCCGACCGCCGGCGCTGGTGGGTCAGGAAGGCCCGCACGAGCACCGTCTGCGCGTACGCCGCCGGATTGTCGATGCGGGAGATCCGCCCCCAGAGCAGGTACATCCGCCCCAGGGTCTCCTGTACGAGGTCTTCCGCGAGGTGGGTGTCCCCGCTCGCCAGCAGACATGCCGACCGGTACAGATGCCCCGACCGGCCCGCCGCGAACTCACGGAACCCGTCTCTGCGACCCTGTCGCATTTACTCCCCCTCGCGCCGTCTCACCCCACTGACGCGACGGCGGCCCGGGAATGTTTCACCCGAGTTCGTGGAAGTAGACGTGGAACTCCTCGCGTACGAAGCCCTCCGCCTCGTAGAGACCCTGCGCGACCGTGTTGTCGTAGGCGGTCTCCAACTGCACCCCGGTCACCCCGGCCTCCCGCGCCCGCCGCAGCACCTCGCGCAGCAGCGCCCGGCCGGCGCCGGTGCGGCGGCCTTCCGGGGCGACGTACAGGTCGTTGAGCACCCAGGCCGTGTCCATGGAGAGCGACGAGAAGGCCCGGTACACCTGGGCGAACCCGACCGTCCCGACCCCCGGCGCGTCGGCGAGCAGGACCAGCGACTCGTCCTTCGCGATCCGCTCCGCGAGGAAGGCGCCCGGCCGGTCCGGGTCCGTCACCTCCACCTCGTAGAAGTCGAGGTACCCGCGGAACAGCTTCGCCGCGACCTCGACGTCCCCCTGCCCTGCGACGCGCAGCTCGATCCCCGAATCCTGCTGCGTTGCCCGACCGTTCACATCCGTCTCCTTCGTCCGTCCCTGCGCGCAGGGCCCATTGTGCGCGCAGGGACGGACACCCCCGACAGCGGCCCGTGACCCGGCCTACTTGGCGGTGTTCTGGGCCGGCAGCGTGTAGATGTGCTCCGGTGTCACGATCTTGGTGATCGCCTCGCCGAACAGCGTGCTCGGCTCCTGGCCCTCGGAGATGATGTCGGTGTTCAGCTCAATGATCATCGTGGCCTGGGTCTCCGGCATGTAGGTGACCACGGCCTCGTACCCCGGCAGCGACCCGTTGTGCCCGATCCAGCCGTCGATGTTGAAGATCCCCAGGCCGTAACCGGCGCCCGGCAGGGCGTCGATGACCTTCAGCCGCTCGGCCTGGGTCTCGGGCGTCAGCAGCGTCCCGGTGGCCAGGGTCTTCGCCCAGGACTTCATGTCATCGAGGTCGGAGATCATCGCTCCCGCGGCCCAGGCCCAGGACGGATCCCAGTCGGTCGCGTCCTCGACCTTCCCGGACAGCGTCTGGTTCGTGTAGCCGTGGGCGTGCGGCTGGGGGAACTCGGCACCCTTGGGGAAGATCGTGTTCTTCAGCTTGGCGGGCGCGACGACCTTCTCGTTGATGTAGTCGGCCAGCTTCTGCCCGGTCTCCTTCTCCACGACCAGCCCGAGCAGGATGAGGTTGGTATTGCAGTAGAAGAACTCCGCGCCGGGCTCGAACAGCACCGGGTGCTTGAAGGAGTACGCGAGCAGCTCCTGCGGGGTGAACACCCGGTCCGGATCGGTGAAGAAGGCCTTGTCGAACCCGGGGTCCGCCGAGTAGTTGAACAGCCCGCTCCGCATCTCGGCGAGCTGGCGCAGCGTGATCCGGTCCCCGTTCGGGACACCGTCGACGTACTTCCCGATGGGGTCGTCCAGGCCGACCTTGCCCTGGTCGACGAGCTGGAGCAGCGCGGTCACCGTGAAGGTCTTGGTCACGCTGCCGATCCGCATGTGCATGTCCGTCTTGATGGGGGCGCCGGTCGCCTTGTCGGCCACCCCGAAGGCCCTCACGTACTCGCCCTTCCCGGGCGCGGACAGGTGCACCATCACCCCGGGCACGTTCGCCTCGGCCATCACCTCGTGCACGGCCTCGTCCAACTGCCGCGCCACGGCGGGCGTGAGCCGCGGGAAGTCGTCCTCGCCCCGCACGGGCGCCGCGACCACCGCGGACGCGGGACCGCCCCAGGCACCGCCGGCACCGGCTCCGAGGGGCACCACCACCATCCCCAGCACGGCCGCACCGACCACCGCCCTCTTCACCCGTGTCGCCATCCCGGGCCTCCTACGCCGCGGAGCTCCCCCCGCCCCTCCAACGTATCCCCGCCCCCCACCCCCGGCGACCGCGCACCCCCGCACCCCCGATGACCTGCGCTTCCGCCCTCCTCCCCGGGCCTACGGGAGGATGTTTCACGAATACGCTCAACGTATGGACACGCAAGTGCCACCATTGAGCCATGTCGGGTATGCGGGGGACGAACCCCGCGCCTTTGGGGCGCCTTGTACTGGACCGGTACGAGTTACTTGAGCACTTCCCGGGAGGCATGGCAGAAGTCTGGAAAGCCCACGACCTGCGGCTCGACCGCACCGTCGTCGCCAAGTTCCTCCGCGTCACGGACCGCGGCACCCACGCGGCCCGCCGCTTCCTGCGCGAGGCCCGGATCCTCGCGGCCATCGACGATCCGCACGTCGTCCGCATCCACGACGTGGACGAGACCGAGATAGCCGGATCCTGGCACCTCTACCTGATCACCCAGTTCATCGAGGGCCGCACCCTGCGCGCCGCCGTCCCCAAGGGGCACCGGCTGCCCGTGGCCCACGCGCTGGCCTGGGCCGCCCAACTGTGCGACGCACTGGTCCCGGTGCACGCCCGGGACCTCGTCCACCGGGACGTCAAACCCGGCAACGTCATGGTCCGGGAGCCCGCCGACCGGCTGATCCTGCTCGACTTCGGCATCGCCCGCTCCTACACCGCCGTCGGCGAGCTCGGCTACGCCGCCGGCATCACCTCGGCCACCCAACTCCTCGGCACACCCGAATACATGGCCCCGGAGCGCTTCCTCCTGGAGCCCGTCACCCCCGCCACCGACCTCTACTCCGTCGGTTGCGTCCTGTTCGAGATGCTCACCGGCCGCCAGCCCTACGCATCCCAGGGCGACTACGGAGCCCTGGCCAAGCAGCACTGCCACGCCGTGGTGCCCTCCGTGCGCGCCCTGCGCCCGGAGGTACAGCCCGCCGTGGACGTCCTGGTGACCCGGCTCCTCGCCAAGAACCCCGGCCACCGCCCCGCCAACGCACGGGAGATGGCCGGGCTGTTCCGCGCCCTCAGTACGGCGGCCACCCCCGCGCCCACCGTGGTCGTCACCCCGCACACCCCGCCGCCACCGCCCCCGCCACCCGGGCCGCCGGCCGATCCGGCGGCCGAGGTCGAAGCCCGGTGCAACGCCGTGCTGGAGGCGGAGTCCGACCCCGTCGAACGGGTCAGACGGCTCGGCGAGGTCCTCGACCACGCCGCCGACGTACTCCCCTCCGACCACCGCGTCGGCTGGCTGATCGTCCTGCACCTCGCCCAGGCCCTCGCCCGGGCCGGGATGCCCGCCAAGGCGGCCGACCGGCTCGCCCCGGTGGCCGCGCGGGCCCGCCAGGTCCTCGGAGCCGACGACGAGCTGGCCCTCGTATGCTCCCTCAACCTGGCCCGCTACCTGGGCGAGGCCGGGCACGCCCCGCTGGCCGCGCAGCACCTGCTGGAACTCCTCACCGCGGTCTCCGGAGACCTCTCCGCCGCTGACCCGCGCATGTCGGAGATCCGCTTCGACCGGGCCCACTGGCTGGCAGCCGCCGGCGAACAAGCCCTCGCGGCCGCCGAGTTCGAAGCCCTGTACCAGGACCACCTGGCCGCGCACGGACCCGACGACCCGAGAACCGTCCGGGTGCGGGAACTGATCAACCGCGACCCGAAGTGACAGGCGGCGCGGTCCGCCCCGTACCGCGCCTCACCCCACCGCACCGCCACCGCTCCCTGGGGAGGGATGACGAACATGGCTGACATGTACGACCTCAACGCGATCCGGGACAGCTTCTTCGCCAGCCAGTCCAAGAAGGCGACGGGCCAACCACAGGACGTCTACGTCGACCGCGAGGGCAAGGTCCGCCTCGGCTCCGGCGGCGAGGACGACGCCCCCCTGTCGAGAGTCCCGCAGAGCACCTTCGCCGCCACCGGCACCGAAGCCCGACTGGCCCGGGAGTACGAGGTCGTACGGACCAAGTTTCCCGCCAACACCTACTACGAGGACGCACCCGGCGCCGAGGGCTGGGTGTACGAGATCACCACGATGTTCCACCGGACGTACGTGATGTGCGCCCACTTCAACGGCACCGAGTACCAGGTACGGCTCATCGAGCCCGAACTGGAATCCCTCCCCAGCCACGACGCGCACGGCGTGCACCTCTACGGCAGCGGGCTGATCTGCCTGTCCGAACGGCCCGGTTCGGGCCAGCCCACCCTCCAGGACGCCTACGCCCGTTCGGCGGCCTGGGCCCTGGGAGTGGACTTCGTCCAGATGGGCCACCCCTTCCCCTTCAACCGCAAGCAGTAGCAGCCCGCCCCGAAGCGGAAGGGACCGATGCCGTGCTGCCCGTACGCGTCTTCGACTACGTGATCGACCAAGTGGGAAGGGACATCGGGCGGACCAGGCCCGAGCAGGGCGGCGCCCTGCTCGGGCTGCACGGCCGAGACGTGCTGACCGGCTTCGTGCACGACGCCCACGCGCAGGTGACACGGGTGGAGTACAGCAACACCGCCTGGCTGCTGGACGAGATCGGCCGCCAGGAGGCGGCCGGCCCGATCCGGTTCAAGGGCATCGTCCACTCCCACCCGCTCGGCATGCCGCACCCCTCCCGGCAGGACCACCGCGAGTACGGCCGCACCCTGGAGGCCGTGCCCGAGCTCGGGCGGTACATCGCCCCGATCGTCACCCATGACCTCACCACCCCGCTCGACCGGCACGAACTCGCCGTCGAGAACGCCCGGATGTCCTTCTTCGGGGCCATGTGGACCGCCCGCGGGGTACAGCTCCAACGGCTGCGCCCGGTGGTCGTGCCCCTGGCGGGCGCCCTCCGGGAGGCCGGGATCTCCTGGTCCGACGCCTACCCGCTGACCTGTGTGGTCGGCGGGGTGGCCGGCGTACGGGTCCCGCTCCCGCGGAACCGGTCCGGGGCACGGCGGTACCTCTTCGCCACCCCCGACTTCCCCGTGACGGCGCCGCTGCTGCTGGAGGAGGCCGGGGCCGACGGGCACCATCCGGAGCTGCTGGTCAGCGAGCTGCCGTGGGACCACCGGGTGCCGGAGCGGGAACGGCTCCGGGAGGCGCTGCGGAACGCGGGCCGGGGTATGGACGCCGGCGCTGCCGCTGCCGCTGCCGCCACGGCCGCCGCCGCCAACCCGGTCCGCGGGGAAGCCCTCCCGGGCGGTCAGCCCGAACACCCGTCCCCCCACCCCTCCCCACCCTCCGCTCCCTCCCCACCCTCCCCGCCCTCACTACCCGTGCCGCCGCCCGGTCCCGTGCTCTCGCCGGTCTCCCCCGACGCCGCGGCCCGTCCCGCCGAACGGCCCTCCGGGCGGATCCGCCGGCTCACCATGCGGGTGGGGATCGGCCGCACCAGGGCGGCCCGCGCGGGGCTGTTCGCCCGGACCGGCGGGCTGCTGTCGCCCGCCCTCGCCGACAGCCACGTCCTGCTCGTCGGCGTCGGCTCGGTCGGCAGCTACCTCGCCGAGGTCCTGGTCCGCTCGGGCGTCGGCAGGATCACCCTCGTCGACCCCGACCGCGTGGAGCCCGCCAACCTGGGCCGCTCGATGTTCGGCACACGGGACATCGGCCGGAACAAGGCCAAGGCCACCGCCCGGCGCCTGAAGCGCGTGAACCGGCGGCTGAAGGTCACCGTCCTCAAGCGCGAGGTCGCCGCGCTGGACAACCACACCTGGCAGCAGCGGATCTCCGACTCCCAGCTGGTGATCGCCGCGACCGACGACAACCACGCCCAGCAGCGCCTCAACCACCTCGCGTACTTCGTCGGCCGCCCGGCCCTCTTCGTCGGCCTGTACGAGGGCGCGTCGGGCGGCGAGGTCGTGTTCACCACCCCCGGATCCCCGTGCTGGTCATGCGCCACCGGCGGGGTCCGCGAGTCCCTGGGCGAACTGGGCCACCAGCCGCGCACCGACTACGGCACGGGCCGGATGTACGCCGTACCGGGCCTGCTGACCGACATCCACCACCTGACCGCGGCCGCCGCGAAGATCGCGCTGGCTCTGCTGCACCCGGTGGGCGGCCGCGAACGGATCGGCGGCTTCCTGGCCACCCCGCTCCACAAGGACCTCTCCCTCGCGCTGTTCGCCATGGAGCCCGACCACTGGTTCTTCCCCCGGGTACTGGGCGAGGTTCCCGGCCAGTACGCCTTCCAGAGCATCTGGCCGCGTACCAGGCGGCGACCCGACTGCCCGGTCTGCGGGGACCCCACGCTGCGCAGCGACCCGCGGGAGCACGCCGCAGCGGGCACCGACGCGGAGATCACGAGGCGCCAGAAGGAGGCGTACGAACAGCGGCAGCGCGGCCGGACCGACGGGGCCCCCGGCGGCCGCCACCGCTGAGCCCGGCAAGGAACAGGGACACAGGTAGGGGGGACATGGCCGACGACACGACCGAGGCGATGCGCCGGGCCCGCGAGGCACGGCTCAAATACGGCAAACCGGCAGGCCCGCCCGTGCCCCCGGCGCCCCCGCCGCCTCCCCCGCCCCCACCCCCGCCGCCCAGGCCGCAACCCCAACCCCAACCAGAACCGGTAGCGGCCCGCTACACACCCCCCTCGCCCCGGTCCCGCGCCGGGCTCGGCGGCCTCGCCGGAGTGGGCCAGGCCGGCGCCCTCACCCTCCTCCTCTGGCAGCTGCTCAGCGCAATCAACTGGACCCTCCCGTTCCAGAAGGCGGCCGAGCTGTCGGTGCACTGGCGGTTCCCGCACGAGCTGGCCGCGCGGGAGAGGGCCTGGGCCGAGTTCCCCGAGGTGCGCGACTTCGTCCTGTTCCAGGGCCCCGGCCGCGACCACCCCTGGCTCTACCCGGCCTGCGCCGTGCTGCTGCTCCTCCTCGTACGGCTGGCCAGGCCGCCGGCCGCACTCCAGGCCCTACTGGGCTCGGCCGTAGCCCTCTACGGCCTCGCAGCCCTGGTCGCGAGCGGCCCGCCACTCCTGTCCCTATGGCCACTGACCGCCGTACTGCTGCTGCTCAGCGCCGGGCTCCTGTACTGGATCCGGATCCGGGTGTAGGCGCGACGCGCCCGGCGGTGCGGCGCGTCGTGCCCGGCCCTCGGCGTCCGCCCCTCACTCCACCGATTCGGTGGTTCCGTCCGGGTGGATCAGAAGGTGGATCGCGCCGCCGTAGCGGTCGTCACTGATCGTCGCCGAGGCCGGGCCGCCCAACTGCTGGGCGCGCTGCTGGAGGATCGAGATGATGATCTCCTGAATGTCGACGAAGGGCGGAGCGGTCACGGGTACGCCGTCGATCAGCCCCGCGCTGTGGGAGAAGACGCGGACTTCGGCGGCCGGGTGCGTGGGATGGATGGCGTGTGTCCCTTCAGGAGCTCGCGGCGAGCACGCCGGAGGATGGAGAGGCCACGGCGTAGGTGCCGCGGGATATGCGCAGGAGGCGACCGGACTTGGCCATGGCGGACAGGGCGTTGCTGACCGACTTCGCCGGATCGTGGTACGCCCCCCGGGGCAGCGCGAGCAGGACGTCCCGGCCGGTGAAGGGCCCCGGGAAGGAGCCGACCGCCTGCTCCACGGCCCGGCGCAGGCTCGGCGCGTTCCACGAGGCCTCCGGAAGCACGCTCCCGGAGGCGAGGTCCGGCACAGACCGCAGCGGCGTATCACGGTAGGCGCCGCCACGGGTGCGGTCAGGGGCCTGGAACCGCGGCGCGTCGGCGGCGTACTGCTCGATGTGGACGCCGAGTCTGCCCAGGGAGGCGTGCACAGCGGCCAGTTCCGGCCCGTGCGGGCAGCCGCCGCCCGTGGCTTCGGCGCCCGTGGCATCGGCGCCCGGGTCGGCACCGTCCGGCGCGGTGGTCAGCACCGCCGTGAGCACCTCGATGCGGCGAATCGATTCTGCGAACCGGTGCAGCAGGGGTTCGAAGATGTCGTGGCGCAGCACGGAGAGCGGGTCGCTGGTCGCGAGCTCGGCGCTCACCGATCCGGTGAGGCCGCCGCCGGCCGCCGGGTGGTACGGCGCATCCTCACCCGAGGCCGTCCGCCACGCCTCCAGGCAGCGGCGCACCTCCCTCAGGGCATCGAGGAGTTCGGGCCGGAGCCCGGCCGCGGGCATGCGGACCAGCATCGCCGCGATCTGCTCGGTGGCTTCGAGGGTGGGCAGCGCGGAGCGCACCAGCGGACCGAGTACGGCCTTCTGCACGGCGCGGGCCGGATCGTCGAGCGAGAATGTGATGCGTTCGCCTGCCGGGGCCGCCATCGATACCTCGTGTGTGTTGACTCGCTGTTGACCGGTCTTCGGCTCTCCACTTGCCGCCGACCGGTGTGCCTTGCCGTTCACCGGGACGCCGCCCGGCCCCGCACGCGTACCCTCGCCCGCCGCCGAGAGGGCGGGCCGGTTCACCCAGTGTTCCTGGAGCGCGTGGAACGCCTCCAGTACGGCATCGATGTCGACCTCCGCCGGGCGCTCCCCACCGACCGGCCAGGAGGACAGCCGCCCCTGCCCGTCGCCGATGCCGATGCGTCGGCGGATCCAGCGCCGGTCCTGCCGGGTGGTGGCCGCCGCGTAGCCGCCGGGATCGGACTGGGTGACCGCGTCCCGCAGGCATTCCGCCCAGAGAGGGCAGGAGGAGCAGAGCTGTCGGGCGGCATGGGCGAGTGCCTGGCGCCGCCGCGTCTGGAGCGGGAGCCCGGCCCCGCCGGCGGGCGGATTCGCGAGCAGCGGCTGGCCGAAGATGTCCGGCCGCCGCTGGCAGGGCAGCGGCGTGGAAGCACCGGCCACTTGAAGGGATGTCGGCGGTGTCGTGCGTACTGTCGTGACCATGGAACTCTCCCCCGAGGTGATCAAGACTCAGGGCGACTCTAGAGCAGGCCGAATGCCGCCTACAAAGCTGTCTCAAGTAGATGGATGTGTATAGGCCACGGCGACAGTGACGGTTCATCAGTCAACTAACGGTCCGTATCGGCGGCCGCTACAGGGCGTCGCGCACGGCGCTTCAGCCGTCCGCCCAGCCGCCGCACCGCGGCGAACCCACCGCCCCGGGCGGCCAGCACCAGCGTCAGGCCGAGGAACCCGAGCGGAACGGATGCGGCGGGAACGACCGTGCCGACCGAGGACGTCACGAGGAGGACCACGTCCGCGAGCACCACGGTGAGACCGCGCCGACCGGGGTGCGCCTTGGGGATCCAGGCCCCCAGCAGGGCCATCAGGGAGAGGGCCCAGTACCCGAACACGCCCTGCCCGCTGAACATCCCGCTCGCCGCGCCGCCGGCTATCTCGGCTGCGGAGGCGAAGAAACCGGCGACGCCCGCGGTCACGAGCGTCGAGGCGAGCGCGAGCAGCAACTGCCCGCGGCGGCGCATCAGCCACAGCAGCACGCCGAGGACCAGCAGCGCGCACACCGTGATGAACGAGGACATGCTGGTCGCGGCCAGCGCGAAGACCGTGTAGGCGGCGGCCAGCCCGAAGACGATCCGGCGCAGCAGCCGCACGGCCCAATCGTCGTCGCGCTCCTGGCGGAGGAAACGACGGAGGGAGTCGAGGGAGGGGCGAGGGGTCATGCCGGACCGTCCATACCTGTTGTGCGGGAGGGGGCGCCGAGGCCCGGAGCTGCTGCGGGTGCGGGTACGGGTGCGCTACCGGAACCCAATGCGGGGGTCTGGGCCTTGGTGGTCGTGAGCGGCTGCTTGAAACCCATCTGCCAGAGCGGGGTACGCACGCTCTTCGGCGGAGCCTGCAGCTCAGGCGCCTTGACGGCCTCGGCCGCGGCCTGCCCCGGGGCGACGACCTCGGTGATCTTGTCGATCTGAGCGTTGCGCGCCTCGGGGGACTCGGCCGCGAAGGCCTGCGGGTCGATGTACCGGGGCAGGGTCGGGTTGTCGAACTGCGCGACGGCACGCACGGCATTGGTCCCGGCCTCGGCCCGGGTCACCTCCGGCCACCCCTGCTTCGCCTCGTAGGCGAAGTGGATGTTGTGCAGGCCGACCTTGGCGTTCTTGCAGAGCTCACCCAGCTCTTGCTGGTGGAGGATCGACCGGGTGTCGGCATCCTGCCCGAACACGATCGCCCGGCCTTCGGCCAGGCCGGCGTAGGTCTCGGAGATCTTGGCCCAGGTGGCTTTGGCGTAGCCGGGGTGGAATCCCGCGTCCGCACCACCGAGTTCCCTGATGACTTCAGGTTCCCAGAGGAACATGTCATCGAGCTCACGACCGCCTTGGGTCGTCTCCAGCGTCTGCACGGCACCGGGATTGGTCTCGTTCTGCTCGGCCGCCCACTCTTCCGCGATGAAGCGCTGGGACAGGAACGGGACGTCCCAGTCGTTAAGCGGCGCTTCCTCGTGCTCGATGCCGTACGACCAGAAGGCGCTGATCGGCTTCGCCCCGTCAGGCGGAGTGAGCTTGGTCTTGTCCGCGGCCAGGCGGTCGATGTACTGCTTCTCCTTTGACTCCAGGATTTTCCCATCCTCCGCCAGCTTGTCCGTCAGTCCTGCTGCCTCGGCGGCGGCGCTGATACGCCGTGCGACGGACTTCGGTTTGCGTGCGGCCTTTTGGGATGCGGCATCCCGCGCGTGCGCCCGGCGCAGAGCACCTTCCTCGATGTGCTTCGGTATCGGCTCCGTGCTCACCGCCGACCCACCTTCAAGCGACGGGGATAGACGTCGAAGTACATGTTGGCCACTCCATGGCGGGACCCGCCGGCGGTGCCCGTCGCGGGTGTGATGGTCAGGCTGGCGAGGGCGCCGTCCGGAGCGCCGAGCTCCCAGTAGGCGATGCGGTAGGGGGACTTGTCCTCGATCCGATCCTCCTCGTCGGGGATCGCGTACAGACCGAGCTCGTCAGGGAAGGAGGTAGAGTCCCAGGCACCTTCCCAGGCCGGCTCACCCAGAACCGAGGACGCGGCGTCGCGGTAGAGGGGCCAGATCTGGGCAGCGTCAGCCAGTAGCTGGGGATTGCCTTCCGGGCCTCCGACGGCCGTATCGCCCCACACCCAGTGGGAGACACTCTGCACGGGCGCCCAGCTGCCGCCCCTGGCGTTCAGAGTCATCTCGCCACCGGTATCGGTAACGACGTTGAGGACATACTCGAACTGGGTGGGCGTCCAGCCGAACTGGGCACACCACATGTCCAAGCCCTTGCCCGGCAGCGGCGGACCGTTCCAGACCGTCTCCCAGCGGACATCCGCCAGCCCCCGCAGCTCGGCGATCAGTTGCTCTGGGGTCCGGTTCGCCGGCCGTTCGAAGGGGGTACCCATCTCGTTGTCTCTCTCTCGCGTCTCGTCCGTCACAGCAACCCGCCCGGGCCCGCGATCACATCGGGATCAGCCGGACCGTGGCAGGTCAGAGAGATCGTCCCACCACGCGAGCGCCAGTCCGTATCGACCCGGACCTCACGCCGCGACTTCGCCCTTCGGCGGGCACCTTCCTCTGCGTACTTCGGTATCGGCGCCGGGCTCACGGCCGACCGGCCTTCAGGGGACGGGGATAGACGTCGAGGTACATGTTGACCACTCCGTCGTCGGTCCCGTCTGCGGTGCCCGTCGCGGGTGTGATGGTCAGGCTGGCGAGGGCGCCGTCCGGAGCGGCGAGCTCCCAGTAGGCGATGCGGTACGGGGTCTTGTCCTCGATCCGGTCCTCATCGCTGGGGATCGTGTACTCGCCGAGCTCCTCAGGGAAGGAGGTGGAGTCCCAGGCGCCTTCCCAGGCCGGTTCGCCGAGCGCCAAGGAGGCGGCGTCGCGATAGAGGGGCCAGATCTGGGCAGCCTCGGCCAGTAGCTGGGGATTGCCTTCCGGGCCACCAACTGCCAAAGCGCCCCACACCCAGTGGGAGACACTCTGCACGGGCGCCCAGCTGCCGCCCATGGCGTTCAGAGTCATCTCCCCGCCGGTGTCGGTAACGACGTTGAGGACATACTCGAACTGGGTGGGCGTCCAGCCGAACTGGGCACACCACATGTCCAAGCCCTTGCCCGGCAGCGGCGGCCCATTCCAGACCGTCTCCCAGTGGACATCGACCAGCCCCCGCAGCTCGGTGATCAGTTGCTCCGGGGTCCGGTCCAGCGGCCCTTCGAATTCCCGCGTCTCGTCCGTCACAGCAGCCAGCCGGGGCTGCCGATCGGATCGGGGTCGGCCGGCCCGTGGAAGGTCAGAGCGATCGCCCCACCTCCCGGACCCGGGCCCGCCGCCCGGCAGTACAGATCGAGCACGATCACCGGAGCGAGCGGGTTGGAGTATCGCCACTGGGCGAGACGGTACGGGGCCTGCCGCTCCAGCCGCTCCTCGGCGTCGGGCCACCGGCCGGGAGCGGGCGGCTCCGGGAAGTCGGGGCTGTCCCAGGCGCCCTCCCAGCCGGGCGCGCCCAACGCGGAGGTGAGTTGGGCGAGGTGGGCCGCGTAACGGTCGAGGGCGAGCGGTACGACGCCCTCGTCCTCGGACGTCGAGTCCGCCCTGACCCTCCAGGCGATGCACGAGGCGCGGGTCACCGGCCGGCCGGGGCCGCCGGAGGAGGCCAGGTGCAGGCGGCCTCCCCCGGGTGTACGCACCCACAAGCCCGACTGGAGCCACAGGGGCTTCCAGCCGAAGCCCGCGCACCACTCTGCGAGCCGATCCTCGCCCTCCGGCATCCCGGTCCATACGGTGCGCCAGTCCACGCGCAGCAGCTCGGCCAGCTCGGCGGCGAGCTGCTGCGGCGGGTGGTCGGTGATGACACTGGCCATGTCAGGGTTTCCTAGCTGGATATCCGGCCACCGCCGTCACGCGGCGGCGGGGGCTGGTGCGGCGGGGCCGGCGGTCGCGGCTGCGGCTGCGGCTGCGGGGTGCGCGGGTCGGCCGGACGCAGCGGGGGCCCGTCGACGATGTTGACCCGCCCGGCCGGGCGCGGCGCCGGCTGAGGTGCCGGGGCCGGCTGAGGCGCGGGGGCGGGCTGGGGCGCGGGAGGCGGTCCCTGCTGCGGCACGGGCGCGCTGGAGGCGCTGACCCGCCCGCTGCGGCGACGGGGCGCCTCGGCGGCGGGCGCCTCTTCGGACTGGCTCTCCTGCCGCTGCTTCAGCTGGTCGTACTGGTCCTTCTGGAGCTCCGCCGACATCTGCCCGGCCTTGCGCTGCCCACGCTTCGTGTTGCTCGGGGCGATCCAGCCGCCCTTCTGCAGCCTTCCGCCGAGCACGACCTTGTCCATGCCCCGGCCCACGTTCCCGCCGATCCGACCGGCCACGCGGCCCGGAGCCCTGGCCGCGCCGGCCGCGACATTGCCCGCGAGGCGCTGACCCTGCGCGCCGATCTTGCTGGACAGCGTGTTCGCCATGTCGCCCACGCCGAGGCCGTCCTCCGCGCCCGCGATCTTCGGGCTGTAGCTACCCGAGAGGAGCTTCTTCAGCATCATCACGACGGCGATCGTGACCAGCAGCAGCATGAGCAACTGCATGCCGAGGGATATGCGCGCAGGCAGGATCATCTGGTACAGGACGAGCAGCACGGTGAGGATGACACCGAAACCGGCACGCAGCACGAAGCTGTGGATGAACGTCTCCAGCCAGCCCTTGAGCAGCTTCTGCTGGGACGGATGGATGCCCAGTGTGGCGATCAGCGGCAGCATGATGATCAAGATCAGGGTCACGGCGTGCCACAGCAGCGTGAGCGCACTGAGCACAATCACCATGAGGCCGACGATCAGCGCGGCAATCAACGAATAGAACGCGATCCCGAGCCGGTCCCCGGCATTCTTGCCGGCCCATTCGTCGAAGGCGACCGGGTAGACCTTCCCGTCCGGCCCGCTGTTGTTGTTGTTCTCGCCACCCGCCATGTCATAGCGGATGGGGATCCACTTGTCCTTGTACTTGTTGAGGTCGCGCTGCTCTTTGTCGGGCTCGTTGATCTCCTTGTTGGTCCGGGCCTGGGACACCAACTGGCGCATCCGGAGGTCCTCACAGCGTGCGCTCCCCTTGATGCCCCAGTCGCACTTGTCGTCGCGACTCGTCGGGACGCACTTGCCGTCCCTGACACCGCCCTTACCCGTCCTGAAGATGCACTCGTTGCCGGGCTGGCCGAACTGGCCCAGGGCCCACGGGCGGAATACCAGCGTGTCGTACATGGCACAGCTGTTGGTGCGCACACCCCTGTTGTGCACCTCGTCCTTCACGGGCAGGTCGCAGGGGGGCTGCATTTCCCCGGCGAGGCCACCGAGAACCGCCTCGCTGAGGAGGGCATTGGCCTTGGCGATACCGGAGTCCGCCGTATCGATGAACTTGTGGTAGTTGCCACCGGTGAGCATTGTCACGACGGCAACGGTGGTCAGGGCTGCCCAACCGACGCCCGACCAGGCCTCTCGCATCTCGTTCTTGCGCCACTTGCCGAACACCCAGATTCCAGTGAGCGTGATCATGAGGGGAACGGCGGGTTTGAAGAGGTTTTCCCGCAGCGTATCCACAGCGTTGTCGCGCCCCTTGTACAGCCCCTCGAACGGGCTGGGGTTGGACGCGTACTCCTTGATGGAGATGGCTGCGCGGGCCAGCATCTTGGTGCCGTCGAAGACTATGTCCGCTATGCCGTTGGTCATGTAGTCCATGACGGAGCAGTTGTCGGCGCCGTTGGCTTTGTACCACTCCGTGCCCTGGGATGCGTCTCCCCGGCCCCTCATGGTCATGGACCAGTTCATGCCACGCATGCCCGCGAGCTCATACATCGTGTAGTTCTCGGCAGGGCCCGGCAGATTGGCAGGGTGGTCGAACAGACCCGTCGTGTCAGTGAGGTTCTTGCCGCGTTGGTTCTCCCACTGCTTGACGGCCGGGAGTACCGATTCGATGACGCCGGGGTTGTCCATCTGGTAGTCGTCGTCGCCCGTGAAGGAGCAGGAAAAGTCGATGGCGCGTGCCGTGTTGGGCACGGCCATCGTCAGGGCGAGCAGCGCGAACATCAGGAAGGCGCCGACCCGCACCACACGCCCGGCCGCCTTCGCCCGTTCTCGGGGCGAGGGGCGGGCGGAGAGGTCTCCACGTGACTTGGCGCTCCGGCGCACGGACATCAGCTTCCTTCTGGAGTTCCGCAACGGACGAATGGGCGGGCGGTGATGTGAGCTACCCAGGGAAGTAGTCCGTCATGATGCAGCCCTCGACGGTGCCTTCGCGCTTGAGGTAGCCGCTCGGGATCTCGGCGTTGAGCTTGGCGCTGCACGACGCGACGAGCATTCCCGAGGACTTCAGTGCGCGCGAGGGTTCGTTGGCATTGGGAACGACGGCGAAGTCCACCCCGACGAGCGCGACCGCATCGCCGTCCTTCCCGGCTGCGTCGTTCGCTTTGAGCGCCTGCTGGAACTTCTTCATGTCGGAGATGGCCACCAGAGCCATGTCCCCCCTTTCGGCGTTGCAGTACATTTGCTCCTTCACGCCCGCTCCGGCGCCCTTGGGGACGTCCTCGAACTGCTTGCCCCCGTGCTGGGCGTCCGGCGCGTACTTCGTCAGCTCCGTGCAGGGCGTGTACTGGTTGACGAACCGCTCCATCGCGGCCATGTCCTTCGCCTTCGGCAGGCTCTTGCCGCCGCCCCCGGCGACGGCCTCCCCATCCCCGCCGCAGCCCGTCAGGGACGCAAGCGCGATGAGAGCAGCTCCGGCGGTGAGGGTCCTGGTCAGGCGCATGGTGTCTCCTTGGGTTTGGGTACGGCGTGCGGATCGGGCCACAGCGTGCGGCGGCATCACGTCGAGGAGGCCGCCCCCGCCGAGGCCGCAGCCGCCTCGGCGGCCTCCTGCATGAACGTCCAGTCCCACACGCTCAGCGGCGGGTCGATCCCCTGCCGGGCCGGGCGGGTCGTGCCGTTGGTGTCCGTGGCGGCGAGGATCTCCTTGAAGACCAGGTCCACGGCGACCGTGCCGACCCGCTTGTCGACATCACGCTGCAGGCAGACACCGGTACGGAGCTCCTGCAGGGCCGAGACGACCTTGGCGTCGTTCTCGGGGCGGCCCAGCAGTGGTGCCACCAGCGAGGCCTCCTGTGCGGACTTCTGCTTGAAGGCGAAGACGGTGTGGATCTGGTTCGCGCCACCGCTGCGGGCCTCGGAGTCCTCGATCTGGACGAGGTCGATGGCCTGCTGGGTGATCAGGACGGTCACCGCCAGGTACGAGCGGCCCTGCTTCAGGGCGCGCCGCATCAGGTCGCGGCCGCTCTCGGTCGCGGTGACGACGTACGCCTCGTCGACGAAGAGCGCCTTCGGGCGCAGGCCGATCTCCCCCGTCACCGGGTTCTTCTCGTAGCCGACGTCGAGCATCTGGCTGCCGAGCTCCACGACCGCCATCAGCGCCGTGGCGGCCAGCCGCTCCGCCGGGTTCCAGTTGCGCGGGTCCGAAGAGGACGGGGACTGGAAGCCGCGCAGGGTGATGACCGTGCGCCGCTTCCGCATCGCGGACAGGTGCTGCGGGCGCTCGGCGAAGGCCAGTCGCGCGTACGGCAGGGTGCGCAGCTCGGTGAGGAGCATCTGGGCGAGCTTGAGGTCCTTGACGGCCTCGCGGTCACCCGTGGACACCGCGTGGTCGTAGGCGTTCACGACCTCG
Source organism: Streptomyces sp. NPDC091371 (assembly GCF_040684275.1). Taxonomy (NCBI): domain Bacteria; kingdom Bacillati; phylum Actinomycetota; class Actinomycetes; order Kitasatosporales; family Streptomycetaceae; genus Streptomyces; species Streptomyces sp. NPDC091371. The sequence continues at coordinate 491,291 of NZ_JBFBFP010000001.1, read as the reverse complement.
TCGACGACCTGCCACAGCGTCGGCCGCGGCACCTTCTCCTCGGCCTCGCGCGCGGTCAGCCCCTGCTCGGTGGCCTGCCGCATCGCGGAGTTGTACCAGCCGACGACGGTGGCCATCGCCTCGATGACGGGAAGACGCACGCGCTGGTAGTCCTCGTCGCCGAGGAATCCGCGCAGCATCGACTCGGCGAGCAGCCGGCCCGACGGGACGTCGCGGGCAACCACCCACGGGTCGAGCACGCCGGCCTGGCCCTTGAGGAGGTCGACGACCTCGGTCTCGGCCCAGAACTCCGGGTTGACCGGCTGGAAGCGGCTGGCCTCCGTGGCCAGGAGGCCCGTCTCGGCGTCGTGCGCGAAGGCCGGGTCGTTCACCTGGGAGCCGAACCCCAGGTAGTAGCACATCTGGGCGAAGTCGGTCTTCGGGTCGATGACCAGGCAGCGCACGCCCGACTCCGACTCCTCGTAGAACTTCTGCAGCGCGAGCGAGGACTTGCCACCGCCGGACGCGCCGACGATGGCGAGACCACCGCCGTCGTTGCGGGCCGGGCCGACGTGCAGGGAGTAGTGGACGGGCATCTTGCCGGCCCAGCCGACGAGGTTGCCCACCCAGCCGAGCCGCTTGCCCGAGCGGTGTTCGGGATTGTCCCCGAGCTCGGTGCCCGCGGTGGGCAGCCCGGCGCCGAGCTGCTCGACCTCCTGTAGGCGCAGGTACGGCGCGACGGGCAGCTTGGGCGCGTCGCCCGGCAGTTGGGACTGCAGGAGCCGCCACTGCTGGCGGGTCGGCCGCAGCAGGGTGACCTTCAGGTCCTGCTTGAACTGCATCTCCAGGACGCGGCGCCGGCGCTCCAGCTCGCCGAGGTCGGGCGCGGAGATGGTGAAGCGGATCTGCGCCTCCATGCCCGGCATCTTGTGCTCCTCGACGTCGTCGAGGAGGTTCTGGGCACGCGTGACCTGCTGGGCGAGCTGGGTACCGGGCGACCGGCCGGAGTTGGCCATGTCGTTCATCTCGTCGACGAGGTTGCCGCTGATCTTCTTCGCCCGGTCCTTGAACTTGAGGTACGGGATCAGGGTGAACCGCATGTCGATCTCGACCGGGAAGTCCACGTGCTGGGACGCGTAGCGCGCCCAGGCGGTGGACTGCCGGAAGCGGGTCTCCGTGGGCCAGCTGGCGGCCACCAGGGTCGTCGTGTAGCTGGTGTGCTGCTCGCCGGTGACCTCGTCGTACTGGTGCAGCACGATGTGCGTCTTGTGGTTCTCACCTGAGAAGTCGACGACCAGGTCGAACTGGTCGGGACCCCAGGAACGGGACCCGAGCACCGGCTCCGGCGGCACGGCGAGGTCGCCGTGGAGCGGCTTGCGGATCAGCCAGACCAGCTCCTCACGGGCCAGCGGCGTGCCCTTCAGGCCCTCGAGGCTCTCGTGGACCTCCCGCGCGACCTGGGTCCACTGGGCCAGCAGGCCCGGGGACAGGTACTCGTCGTGGACGCCGGTGGCACCCGCGACCGCCTTGTCCGCGGCACCGCGCACGGCTGCGGTCAGGCCCGGGTCCTCGACCGGGTCGTCGCCGCCGGGCAGGACGCCGGTGCCGTTCGAGCCGCGCTTCAGCGATCCCAGCTTGACCAGCAGGACGTTGCGCTCGCGGGTCGCCCCGATGCGCTCCTGGTACTCCGCCTTGCGGAGGTTGTACGCCTTGTAGTTGTCGGTCGGGTCCCAGGCCACGGTGTTGAGCTGGTCCGCCCATTCCACGGCGGTGATCGGCCGGTACACCTTGCGGTAGTGGCACTCGACGTTGCGGTCACCGCGGGCGAGGTTGAGCAGGCCGCGGGCGGGGCCCTCGGCCATCGCCTGGAGCTCGGTGGCGTTGAGGTACTCGTCGATGGCGGTGGGCAGCACGAGCCCGGTCCACACCGATTCGCCGTGGACGAAGATCATGTCGTCGGCGTAGCGGTAGGGCAGCCGCATCTCCTCGCGGCGCGTGGGCTGGCCGTCCTTGTTCCGGGAGCCGCCCGATTTCTGCGCACCGCCGCCCGACCCCTGGCCGTTCTTGGCCTTCTTGGAGCCGGCGGAGGCGATGATCATGGCGATCACGAAGAAGGCGACCGCCCCGCCCAGAAGCATCATCATGATCATGAGGGATTCATCCTGCGGTCTCGGAGTGTGCGGTTGCGGGGTGGCCGGGGTACGACGGCTCGGCGTGCGCCTGGGCGGCGTACGAGGAACCGTGCTGTGCCGCGGTGGCCAGGGCCTCTTCGTACTGCCGCTGCCAGCGCGGCGAACCCGGCTGCCAGAGGATCACCTGCCAGCGCAGTTCCTCGGGCTCCCGGTCGGCGGCCAGCCCCTGCAGGCGCTTGGGCTGGAACCAGTAGTCGGCCCAGACCACCACCTGCTGGCTGAGGGTGAGCGCGGAGGGCAGCGGCCGGCCCCATACGAAGTAGACGCCGACCGGCGGCCCGATGTAGAGCACCGACGTCACCACCGAGATGCCCAGGAAGGGCAGGAAGGCGGAGAGCGAGAGCAGCGTCACCAGCCACACGATGGCGAAGCCGAAGGCCGCTCCCAGCGCGGGCAGCAGCAGGCCGGGAAGCGGGATGTTTCCCCAGTTCCAGATGCGCTTGGGCCGGTTGAGCAGATCCGTGTGGTCGTAGGCGACCATCGGCTCGGGTTCGTCCTGCGTGTCCTGTGCCATCAGCCGGTCCCCCTCTCTGACGTGGTTGCGGGCCGCGAGTCACGGGTGCGGGCCGGACGGAAGTGCCGGCCGCTCCCGGGCTCAGCTCTTGCCGCCGCCGCCACCGATCTGGCCGCCGAGGGAGATGAGCAGACCGGCGAGACCGGTCGCGCCGCCGATGATCAGGGCGGCGAGCGCGATGATGCCGAAGCCCTGGAAGGCCTCGCGCATGCCGTCGCCGCGCTTCATCGAGAGCAGCATCCGGATGCCGAGGATCAGCAGGGCGCAGATCGCCACGGTGGTGCCGATGCCCGTGAGGATCGACTGGATCTCTCCGAACATGTCCTTGAGAGTGGTGGCTGCCAGGTACATGGCGTTGTCCTTTCACTGAGGTGTGCGGGAGCGGCGTGGGGGGATGCGTCGGTGGGGCGCGGTCAGGGAGTCTTGGGCGCGCCGGAGGCAGCGGGCGCGCCGGATGGGGCGGGCGCCGTGCCGTCGCCGACAGCCGGAGGGTTCTCCTCCGGGGCGGCGGGCGCCGTCGCGCCGGCGTCGGCGCTGCCGCCCGTCGGGTCGAGGACCCCGCCGCGGATGTCCTTGATGAACCAGCCCTGGGCGGTGTTCACCACCGTCAGGCGGTAGGAGCGCTTCACGGTGGTCGTGGGGGCCGGCGTGCCCTTCGCGGGGGCGGCACTGCCGCCCCAGACGACCGTCACCCGCGCCTGGACCGTCTGGCCCTGTCCGTAGGTGATGGTGGCGTTGGGCTCGGTACCGGCCGGGGCGATCGCCACGACCTCCTGGACCTCGGGCGAGGCCAGCGCACCGGCCAGGCCCGTCGTCGCCGACTGTGACGCGTCGGTGCTCGTGAAGCGGGTGAGGCCGGTCGTGTCGGAAGCAGCCCAGGCCTTGAAGTAGCCGGGCAGGACCTTCTCCTTGAGCTGGTTGGAGAGCGTCTGGTCGACTTCCTCGTCGTCCCTCTTCACCGTCGGCACGCTGCCGCGCGAGGCGAGCGGCATCTCACCGACGTCGCCGGCGATGCGCAGGCCCGTACCGGTGGCCGGGTCCTTCACGTACACCGGTACGGAGAGGGTGGTGATGCGGCCGGTCGACAGCTTGACCTGGATGCCCAGGTAGCGGCCGTTGGCCCCGTACTCGGGGAGTTCCTCGATGGTCCCGTCCCAGTTGGCCTGGCGGACGCTCTGGGTGCCCTGGCCGGTGATGCCGCAGTCGCGGTCCACGCCGGCGGAGGTGTAGCGGGTCAGGGCGTTGCGGCGCTTGTCGGCGGTCTGCGGCGAGTACGTCATGCAGAGCGTGACGTACTCCTCCGCGAAGGTCGCGGCGGCCTGGGTCGGGAACTCCGTCAGCCGGTACCGGGCCACCTCTTTGTCGTTCAGGTCGGCGCTCTGCACCGCGACGGACGACTTGCCGATGACCAGGCCCGCGACACCGCAGGAACCCAGAGCGAACACGCACGTGGTGATCAGCAGCGTCGCGCGGAGGGCCACATGGGTACTCCGGCCCTGGGCAGGCAGCCGCCCGCCGGGGCGCGGCACGTCGAATCCCGCTCCTGCGGCGGCCCCGGCACGGGCGGGTGCCCCGGTCCGGGGTGCGGGCCGGCCGCTCGCGGGCGCGCCGGCCGCCGTCTGCGCCGGAATGGGCGCGGGCCCCGGAATGGGCGCGGGCGCCGGGGCGGGGGCCTGACTGCCACGGCCCTGCTTGCGGCCGTCACGCTCGGCCTTCTTCTGCTCGTACGCGGCCTTGCGTTCGGCCCGCTTGGCTTCCTGGGCCGCCTTGCGCTGGTCCTTCTTCGACCCGCCGGCCGGCTGGTTCACCCGCGGCGGCAGGACCGGCACGGCGGCTTCGGCGGGCGGTACGTTGCCGGGCCGAGCGGTGCGCACCCAGGCCGCGGCCACCTGCGCGCGCGCGGCGTCCGAGGACTGCTGCGGCGGCGCGGGGTGGCCGTCCTGATAGCCGTAGGGAGCGGACACCTGCTGCTGGGACTGCGGAGTCTGCTGAGAATGCTGCGCATGCGCCTGCGCATGCTGCGAGTCGGCGTGCCCCGCGGGGCCGAACTGCCCTCCCTGCCCGGAAGGCTGGCCCCCGCCGACCCCGCCAGCAGAGCTGTTGTGGTCCGTCATCGAGTCCGTCTCTCCCACGCGTGTGATCCCCCTCCGCCCGCCGGCCGGCCGGCGGCCCCTGGTGATGCCAGGTGCGGAACGGCAGTGTGGCAAACGAAGACGACAACGCCTCTCCCCTTTTCCCCACCGGGAAAGAACGAGGAAAACCGGGGAAAGAACGAGGAATCCCTGGACGGGAGTCCCTGGCCCCCGGAGCAGGCCGTGCCACCCTGCGCTCCGCCACAATGAACGGTCGTGCCCGGGTGCCGGGCGCCAAGCCGCCCCCGACCCTGCGAAGGACGAGAGTTGAGCGACCAGAACGCCCTCCCCGAGGCGCCCGCCAACACGGTGCCCACCCCCGTGGCCGAGGCCCAGCACGCCTGGATCGACGGCTATGAGCCCGGCAACCCCTGGCAGTCGAAGCTCTGCCTGAGCACCCCGCACGGCACCGTCGCCTACCCCCTCACCCCGCACACGATGCCGGAGCTCCTCGAGGGCTTGGTCATGGTGGCGCAGGCCCAGCAGGGAACGATCGGGGTGCCGGACCCCGACGGCGACGACGCGGCGGAAGACCTGGACGACGGCCAGGAGTCGGCCCAGGGCACGAGCCTCCACGACGGCCGCGCCGCCCGCGTGACCGGCTGGGCCGTGGTCCACGACCTCTGGGAGAAGGGGGACCAGAATGTCCGCTTCATCATGGGCGCGGTGGTCATCGGCCTGCTGATACTCGGGATCATTCTGTCCTGACGGCATGTCACGATGCCCAGACGTACACCGAGCAAGGAGCTTGAGACGATGCTGACGGAGACATCGGGCCGCACGGCCCAGGACCTGGCCGCCGAACTGGAGGGCCTGCGCGGGGTGGACTGGGCCTCGGTGTGGGAGGGGCCGCCGCAGGGCGGGTCGGTGCAGTGCCGCGAGTGGTGCGAACGCTACGGCTGGGAGGCGCAGACGGTCGAGCGCAATCTCGTCGTGCACAGTCGCGCCGGAGGCAGGTTGACCTTCGCGTCGAACGGCAACTGGAATCCGATCTATCGCGTGACCCACTGGGCTTGGCACCTCAAGGCCGACGACGCGTCGGAGAATCCCGGCCTTCTGACCCACGCCGCCGACGAGTGGCCCGCGTTCGTCAAGGCAGCCGAGAGCGTGCTGGGGCCGGCGGCCTGGAACGGGCCCTGGGACGCACCGGACTTCCCGGAACCGCCGGAGCCCGCGTTCTGGGAGGACCACGACTACCGCCACGAGACCCGCACCCCCTACCGGATGGCGTACTGGAAGCCGATCGGCGAACACCCGGGCCAGGCACTGATCGTGCTGACGCAGTCTGTTTCGTTCGGGGCTTGGACCACCACCACACCGGGCGGCTCACGGATCAAGCTGACCGTCCACGCCCCTGAGGGCTCACGGAGACACCTGTGAGGCCCGATGCGCCCCCTACGCCTGAGGAAATAGCCCGGGCCTTCGTCCTTCAGCAGGCCCAGGCCGACTCGGAACCCGGGACCCCGCAGGAGGGCGCCAAGCTGGCGGACAAGATCTACCAGGACTATCTCGCAACGGTCGAACCGAACACCGAGGGGCCGGGGCTTCTGGCGTTCATCGAGAATCTTGCAGGAGAGCGCTCGGTCACCAATGCGGACCGGGGCCCCGACCGTGCGTTCTGGTCCTATGTGTCCGAGCTCGAGGGCACGGACAAGCCAGTGCCCAACCGCTTTCTGGCAAAGGCGTGCGGAGAGTCGCGCAACCTCCAGGTGCTGGAGGACACTCCGGCGGGCCACCAGCTGAATTCGTACTGCCTCGGCAACGACAACGTCGTGACTGCCCTCAGCGCGCACTTCGACTTCGACGAAGCCGAACTGGACGCCGTCCACGGAGACGCCTGGGACACCCTGTCAAAGCGGTACGCCCAGGAGACCGAAGGCATGGCGGTCGGCTTCGCCGCCGACATCACGAAGGGCTCGGTACTCGGCAGGATCGAGGTCCCGGAACTGCTCGCGAATTCCAAGGTCGGCAAGGAGGGGATCAAGTTCGCGACACCGCTGCCCGTGAACCCGAACCTACCCGCCGAGATGAATACGTTCATGGCCAACGACCCCGTCCGTTGCCAACTACGCCTGGAGGACTGCAACGACCCCGAGCAGTCCCCCGAGGAATTCGCGATGAAGCTGCACGCCATCGACGTCCCCGAGGACCAGAAGGAGGCGCACGGGCGCATCGTGGACCGGCTGTCGACAGCCGACAGCTACAAGGACCTGAACCCGGCGGCCCCCGAGGCGAAGCGGCAGAGTGTGCGCACCAATTCCTTCCTGCCCGGCGTGAACGTGAGCCACGGCATCATCCCGGCGCCCCGCAGCGGCCTCACCAGCCACGGGGCGATCGAGCCGACGGTGGCCCCGCACATCGCCCCGAAGCCCGCCGGGATCGAGACCTGAGCGCCAGGTCTGCCACGATGCGGAAACGCGCACTCATGTACCGAGCAAGGAGCCGAAGAGGATGCTGACCGAGACGACTGGCCGTACCGCCCAGGACCTCGCCGCCGAACTGGAGGGGCTCCGGGCCGTGGACTGGGCCTCGGTGTGGGCAGGTCCACCGCAGGGCGGGTCGTCGGAGTGCCGCAAGTGGTGCGCGAGGTATGGCTGGGAGCCGCAGAACGCCGACCGCAACCTCGTGGTGCACAGCCGCGCGGGGGGCAGGTGGACCTTCGAGTCGAACGGCAACTGGGATCCGGTCTACTGCCTGACCCACTGGGCATGGCACCTCAAGGCCGACGAGGCATCGGAGAACCCTGACCTGCTGGCCCACGCGGCGGAAGAGTGGCCGGAGTTCGTGAGGGCAGCCGAACGCGTGCTGGGACCCGCGGCATGGAACGGCCCCTGGGACGCACCGGACTTTCCGGACCCCCCGGAGCCGACGTTCTGGGAGGACCGCGCCTACCGCCTTGAGACCCGTACCCCCTACCGAATGGCGTACTGGAAGCCGATCGGCGAACACCCCGGCCAGGCCATGATCCTGATGGTGCAGTCGGTGTCGTTTGCGGCCTGGACCACCGACACACCGGGCGGCTCACGGATCAATCTGACCGTGCACGCTCCTGAGGGCTCGCGGAGGCGTCTGTGAGAGCCGATGCTCCTCCGACACCTGAAGAAATAGCCCGGGCCTTTGTCTTGGAGCAGGCACAGGCCGACGCTGAGCCTGGCACCAAGCAAGCCGGCGCCGCACTGGCGGGCAGGATCTACCAGGACTATCTGGCGAAACACGGGCAGGACAAGGACCCGCCCGGTCTTCTGCAGTTCATCGAGAATCTCGCGCAGAGCGAGTCGGTCACCAATGAGGACCGGGGCCCTCACCGTGCGTTCTGGTCCTATAAGTCCGAACTTGAAGGTGAAAGCAGAGCCGTACCCAACCGCTTTCTGGCGCGGGCGTGCGGAGAGTCCCGCGGCCTCCAAGTACTGGAGGACACCCCAGCGGGATATCAGCTGAATTCGTACTGCCTCGGCAATCAAGCAGTGATGCTATCCCTAGCCCAGCACTTTGACTTCGATGCGGCCGAACTGGACGCCGCCCACGGTCAGGCGTGGGACACGCTCTCGGACCGCTTTGCCAAGGCGACCGAAGGCCTGGCGATCCCCTTCGCCGCTGATATCACCAAGGGCTCCGTACTCGGAGCCACCGAGATGCCGGCGCTGCTCCAGAACTCCGAGGTCGGCAAGGAAGGCGTCAAGTTCGCCACGCCCCTTCCCCGCCATGAGCACCTGCCTCCGGACATCGATGCGTTCATCTCCAACAACCCGGTCCGCTGCCAGCTGTTCAAGGGGGACTATGACCCCGAGAAGTCCCCCGGTGACTGCGCCCAGAGGCTGGCCTCCATCGACGTACCCGAGGATCAGAAGGCGGCGCACAAGGAGGTCCTGGACCGGCTGGAGGCGGCCAACAGCTACAAGGAGCTGAACGCCCCGGCCCCCGAGCCGAAGCCGAAGGGCTTGTCCGCCCAGGCCAAGGCCTTCCTGCCCGGCGTGGCGGTCGGCCGTGGCGTCGTCCCCGCGGCACCCCGCGGCCCCACCGGCCACGGTGTGATCAATCCGGTGGCTGCGGAAATCGCGCCCAAGCAGACCGGGATCGAGCACTGACCGCGCGTCTGCCACGATGCCCACACATGTACCGAGCAAGGAGCCGAAGAGGATGCTGACCGAGACGACTGGCCGTACCGCCCAGGACCTCGCCGCCGAACTGGAGGGTCTCCGGGCGGTCGACTGGGCCTCGGTGTGGGCAGGTCCACCGCAGGGCGGCTCGTCGGAGTGCCGCAAGTGGTGCGAGCGCTACGGCTGGGAGCCGCAGACGGCCGATCGCAACCTGGTGGTGCACAGCCGCGCCGGCGGCAGGTGGACGTTCGAAGCGAACGGCAACTGGGACCCGGTCTTCCGGCTGACCCACTGGGCATGGCGCGTCGAAGCCACTGAGGCAGCCGAGAACCCCGGTCTGCTGGCCCACGCGGCCGAGGTGTGGTCCGAGTTCCTGAGGTCGGCCGAGAGTGTGCTGGGGCCGGCGGCCTGGAACGGCAGCTGGGACGCACCGGACTTCCCGGAGCCGCCGGAGCAGGACTTCTGGCCTGACCGGGCCTACCGCACCGAGACGCGCACCCCCTATCGGATGGCTTACTGGGAGCCTGTGGGCGAACACCCCGGCCAGGCATTCACCATCCTGAGGCAGTCCGTTTCCTTCACGGCCTGGACCGCCGACGCACCGGGCACCTCTCAGATCCGGCTGTCCGTGCACGCCCCTGAGGGCTCGCGGAGGCGTCCGTGAGACCCGAAGCTCCGCCCACCCCTGATGAGATAGCCAGGGCGATCGCTTTCGAGCAGGAGCACGCTGAGGCGGAGCCTGCCAACGAGGCCGCCGGACGTGAGTTGGCGGCCAGGTTCTACCGTGACTGCCTGTCGGCTCAACCCGGGAAGGACGTACCGGATTTACTGGGGTTCATCGAGCATCTCTCCAAGGAGGAATCCGTCACCAATAAGGACCGTGGCCCCCATCGCGCCTTCTGGTCCTTCAAGTCCCAGCCCGAGGGAGCGGACAGAGAGATACCGCACCGATTTCTGGCGCGGGCATATGGAGAGTCACGCGGCCTCCAAGTGCTGGAGGACACTCCGGCGGGAAACCAGCTGAATTCCTACTTCCTCGGCAATCCGAACGTGGTGGACGCCCTCGTCGAGCACTACGGCGTCAACGCCGACAAACTGGGCATCGCCCACGGCGAGGCCTGGGACACGCTCTCGGACCGATATGCCGAGGCGACTGAGGGATTGGTCATCGCCTTCGCTGCCGACATCACCGAGGACTCGGTACTCGGCAAGACCGAGATGCCGAAGCTCCTCCAGAGTGCCAAAGTCGGCAAGGAGAACGTCAGATTCACAGTTCCGATGCCCCAGCATGAGCACTTGCCCCCGGACATCGATGCGTTCATCGCCAACGACCCCATTCGCTGCCAGCTGCTCATGGGGGACTACGACCCCGAGCAGTCCCCCGAGGAATTCGCGATGAAGCTGCACGCCATCGACGTCCCCGAGGACCAGAAGGAGGTGCACGGGCGCATCGTGGACCGGCTGTCGACAGCCGACAGCTACAAGGACCTGAACCCGGCGGCCCCCGAGGCGAAGCGGCAGCGTGTGCGCACCAATTCCTTCCTGCCCGGCGTGAACGTGAGCCACGGCATCATCCCCGCGTCCCGCAGCGGCCTCACCAGCCACGGGGCGATCGAGCCGGCGGTGGCCCCGCACATCGCCCCGAAGCCCGCCGGGATCGAGACCTGAGCGCCAGGTCTGCCACGATGCGGAAACCCGCACTCATGTACCGAGCAAGGAGCAAGAAATGCTGACGGAAACGACGGGCCGCACGCCCCAGGACCTGGCCGCCGAACTGGAGGGCCTGCGCGGGGTGGACTGGGCCTCGGTGTGGGAGGGGCCGCCGCAGGGTGGGTCCTCGGCGTTCTACAAGTGGTGTGACCGCTACGGTTGGGAGCCGCAGCCGGGCGACCGCAACCTGGTCGTGCGCACCCGCAGCGGCGGTAGGTTGACCTTCGAGTCGAGCGATCTCTGGCACCCGGTCAATCGTCTGACCTACAGGGCCTCTCGTCTGGCCGCGACCGACCCCTCTGACAACGCGGCGGTCGTAGACGGGGCCGCCCAGGCCTGGCAGCAGTTCCTGGAGGCGGCCGAGGGCGTGCTGGGCCCTGCGCAATGGACCGGCGCCTGGGATGCGGAGGACTTCCCCGAGCCCCCGGAACGGGCGTTCTGGGGGAACCGTGACTTCCGGCTGGAGACCCGCGATCCCTACCGAATGGCCTTCTGGGCACCGCTGGGTGAGCACCCCGGGCAGGCCTTGCTCGTGTTGGACCAGGCAATCTCCTTCCAGGCTTGGTCCTCCGACGCACCAGGCGCTTCGGTGATCGTTCTCAAAGTGCACGCCCCTGAAGGTTCGAGGAGGCGACGGTGACCCCCGACGCTCCTCCCACCCCACAAGAGATAGCGAGAGCCTTCGAACTGTGGGACGAGCACCTCGCGTCGATACCGGACGACCCGGCTTCGGCACGGGCACTGGCGGAGCGGATCTACCAAGACTGCCAAGCAACGGTGCCGTCCGGCGAGCCCGCTCCCAAGCTTCTGGACTTCATCGCGAATCTGGCGGAGACAGGCTCGGTCACCAACGAGGACCGGGGACCTGTGCGCGCCTTCTGGTCTCATGAGTCCCAGCCCGAAGGCGCCGACAGGCCGGTGCCACACCGCTTCCTGGCCAGGGCCTGTGGAGAGTCGCGCAACCTCCAGGTACTGGAGGACACCCCTGCCGGACACCAGCTGAACTCGTACCACCTCGGCAATCCCCTCGTGGTCGATGCCCTGGAACGCCACTTCGCGTTCGACGATGAAAAGCTCGCCACCACTCACGGCGAAGCCTGGGACACCCTGTCGAGGCACTTTGCCAACGCAGCCGAAACCAAGGTTGTCGCCTTCGTACCCGACATCAGCGCAGAGCGTTCGGTGCTGGGTCGGGACGAGATGCCGCTCCTGCTCCAGAACGAGAACGTCGGCAAGGACGGTGTGAAGTTCCCCGTTCCGCTGCCCCGGCATGAGCACATACCGGCAGACATCGACGCGTTCATCGCGAACCCCTCTGTCCGCAGCCAACTGGTCATGGAGGACTACGCCGAAGAGAAGTCCCCTGAGGCATTCGCCGTGAAGCTGAACGCCATCGACGTCCCCGAGGAGCAGAAGGAGACCCACGAGCGCATCGTGGACCGGCTGTCGATGGCCACCAGCTACAAGGAGATGCTGGGTCAAGAGGCCCCCGAGGCGAAGCGGCCGAGCGTACGGACCAATTCCTTCCTGCCGGGCGTAAACGTGAGCCACGGCATCGTCCCCGCGGCCCGCAGTGGCCCCGCCGGCCACGGAGCGATCCCCCCGGCCGCCCCACAGATAGCGCCGAAGGCCGCCGGGATCGAGCACTGACCGTCAGGTCTGCCACCATGCGCACGCGCACACCCGCACCAAGCAAGGAGCTGAAGAGGATGCTGACCGAGACGACCGGCCGCACCGCCCAGGACCTCGCCATCGAACTGGAGGGCCTCCAGGCGGTGGACTGGGCCTCGGTGTGGGCCGGCCCGCCGCAGGGCGGGTCTCCCGAGTTCCGCGCGTGGTGCGCGAGGTACGGCTGGGAGCCGCAGACCGTCGAGCGCAACCTGGTCGTGCGGACGCCTACGGGCGGCCGGCTGACCTTCGAGTCCGGCGGCTTCTGGAACCCCGTCGAGAGCCTGTCCCACTACGGGTGGCAGGTGAGGGCCGGTGCCGCGCAGGAGAACCCCGCCGTGCTGGACCTGGCCGCGCGGACCTGGCCGGAGTACCTCACGGAGGCCACCTCGGTCCTGGGCGCGCCCGCGTGGACCGGCTCGTGGGACGCCGAGGACTTCCCGGAGCCCCCCGCCCCCGGCTACTGGCCCGACCGGGAGTTCCGGATGAAGACCCGCCGCCCGTACCGGTTCGTCTACTGGGCCGGTGCGGTTAGCGGTACGGGTAGTGGTCCGGCCGAACCGTTCGTCGTGCTCAGCCAGTCCATCGCGTTCCCCACCTGGGCCGCGGACATGCCGGGCGCGTCGGCGATCTCGCTGGAGGTCCACCCGCCCGTCGAAGTCCTGCGAGCCCTTCGATGACGGACGCGGCTCCCCCGACCCTGGAGGAGATCACCCGGGCGATCGCCCTGCAAGAGGCGGACCGCGCGGGCAAACCGCGGACCCCGGCCGAGGCGGAGGCGGTGACCGCCCGCATCTACGCGGACTGGCGGACGGCGTACGCCGAGGGCCGCGCCACCCCGGACCTCGCCTCGTTCATCCGGTACGTCGCCGCGAACCAGTCCGTCACCAACGAGGACCGCGGCATCACGCGTGCGTTCTGGTCGTGGAAGTCCCAGCCCGAGGGTGCGCCCCAGGTCGTGGACCACCGCTTCCTCGCGCAGGCGTGCGGCGAGAGCCGGTCCTACCAGGTGCTGGAGGACAGTCCCGCGGGGCGGCAGCTGGACTCGTACCAGCTGTGGGAGCCGTCCGTGAAGGAGGCCTTGGTCAACGACTTCGCCCTGGACGCGGCGGACGTCGATGCCCTCGCGCCGGAGGTGTGGGCCACCATTTCGGGACGCTACGCCGAAGCGGCCGAAGGGCCGGTGGTCGCCTTCTGCGCCGACATCGGGGCCGGCTCGATCCTCGGGAAGGACGAGCTGCCGCGGCTGCTCGCGCACGAGAAGGTGGGCAAGGAGAACGTCGGCTTCCCGCTGCCCGCGCCCCGCCACGAGCACCTGCCACCCGAGGTGGATGCGCTGATCGCCGATGACTCGCTGCGCTGCCAGGTGCGCATGGAGGACTACGACGCGCAGAACACCACACCGAAAGCCTTCGCCGCGAAGCTCGGAGCCCTCGACGTACCCGAAAACCTCCGGGAGGCTCACACGTCCGTGCTCTCCCGGCTCTCCTCGGCCAACAGCTACGACGAGTTGAACGCGCCGACCACACCCGAGCCGCTGAAACAGCAGAACCTGCCCGCGCGGGCAAGTGCCTTCCTGCCCGGCGTGACCGTCCGGCCCACCGCCGCGCCACCGAGCCCGCGCGGCCCCTCCACACACGGCGTGAGCAATCCCGTGGCCGCCGAGGTGGCGCCGAAGGCCGTCGGCATCGGGCACTGACTCACACCCCACACCCGCACCGTTGACCTCGAACCAAAGTCCCGCACGGAGGACTCACCCATGAGCACAAGCACCGAGGCGCAGCAGGCGTCCGGCGAGGAAGTGGAGTTCTACTTCGCCGATGTCTTCGTCTTCGTCTCCGACTACCTGTCGCAGATGGTGCGGCGTCGTGTGAACGGCTCGACCGCCACCTGGTGTCCACGCTGGTGGGAGCACCCCGAGGCGGGCGCCCGGCTGTCCGCGCTCTGGCTGGCCTGGGAGCACCTGCGGCACGATCCCGCCCTGGGCATGTCCACCTGGTGGCTCCACCACGCCGATCCTCATCTGCGGGTGCTGATGGATGCGGACATGGGACCGTTCGCTGCCTGTTCGCCCAAGGACGGGCACACGGCCTACCCCTTCGAGCCGCTGCCCGTCGATCCCTACGACCCCGATGAGGACGACAACCCCGACGCGCCCGGCGCGTGAGCGGGACCGGTGAGGGTTCCGAGAATGCCTTCACCGATTCTTCGCAAGGATTTCGCGCACGCGGCCCGCCCCGAACGCCTGGATTTTTCCTCACCCTTTCCCCGTCTTTCCTCGCGGGGAAAAGGCCTGCGCCATCCGCCGTCCCTCCCCCTACCGTGTCCGGGCGACCTGACTGAGGGAGGCCCGGGACGGTGGAGTCACCTGCCGAGAACAAGCGAAGCGCGGCACTTGCACTGGCGGTACTGGGCGTTCTGCTGATCGCGTCCCTGGTGATGCTCACCGTCTTCAACGGTGACGACGACACCAAGAACCCATCCGACGGCAAGGCTGCCGGGACCTCCTCGCCGGGCACGGGCACCGGTACGTCCGGTGGCGGCGGCAATGGCGGTGCGGGGCAGCAGACCGGTGCGAAGGGCGCCGACGCCGTGCCGCCCATCGTCACGGCGGAGGAACTCGGCGAGGCCCACCGGGCCATGGCCGCCTACATGAGCGGTCTGGGCACGTACAAGTACACCGATCAGAACGCCGCCTGGGCGAAGCCCCTGCTGGAACTGACGGTCGGCGACGACCAGATGAAGGGGCAGACCGCCCTTCCCACCGGCAAGGACTGGGCCAACTGCCAGGCCGCCCGCTGCTCGTCCGTGGGGAAGGCGACCGTCGTCCGCGACGGGATGATCGCCCAGGACCTCGTCAACGGCGGCGGCAGCCTGGTGTCCAGTGTGGTCTCGCTGACCGCGACCCGTTCCGAGAACGGCAAGGAGACCCGTACGGAGACCAACTCCTGGCTGGTGAGCTGCCGTAAGCAGTCCGGCGTCTGGAGGGTGTCGACGTTCAGCCTCCAGGGCCTGGGCAACGTGGGCGCGTCCGACAAAGCGGGGGAGTGAGACTCGATGGTGGCTCCTGCCGTACTGGCGGCCGCGACGAAGGCCGCCAAGGTGGCCAAGACGGCCAAGATGGCCGCCCAAATGGCCGGAGGGCAGGGTGGTGGCGGTGGCGGCAAGAAGAAGGGCAACGGCAAGTGGTGGTTGATCCTCGGCGTCGGAGGCCTGTTGCCGATCGGCGGGATCGGCTTCGTCGTCATCGTCATGATCATGGCCCTGGTGGGCGGCCTCGGCAGCGGCGCCGCGCAGGCGGCCTGCGGTAACTACGCCCAGAACGCGGGCGGGGGCAACACCAGCGACGCGGCGGCCACCAACCCGATCATGCCGGCCGGCAAGGTCTACATGCCCAGCGATACGGCCCGGAACGAGATACCTCCGCGGATGATCCTGGCCTCGATGCGGGCCGCGGCCCGCTACGAGGGGCTCGACTGGACGATCATCGCCGGGCAGATGTACCAGGAGACCAAGTTCGGCCAGGACCCGTCCGCCGCGCCGGGGGGCAAGAACAGCGCGGGCTACATGGGACTCCTCCAGTTCGGCAACGACGCCTGGCACGACTACGGCGACGACGGCAACAACGACGGCAAGAAGGACCTCTACAACATCGACGACGCGGCGTTCGCCGCCGCCAACTTCATCCACGCGCTGAAGGTCGAGACGAAGCCCTGGGACGCCCTGCTGGGCTACTCCGGCTCGAAGAAGGACAACACCGTCTACCCCCGCGTGGTCCTCACCCAGGCGGCCCGCTACCGCGGCAACCTCACTGGCGAGAAGAGCCTGATCGAGGGCTGGTACGCACACCTGAAGGCGACCGTCGAGAAGAACCCGAACTTCCCCACCCTCGGGCAGCAGTCGGACATCCCCGCGCCGGTCGGCAACGACGCGCAGCCGAACGAGGCGCTGAGCATCAAGGCGTCCCCGCCCCGCTCCTGGTCCACCCCGCCCTACGGCGGCGACACCGGGCAGGCTCAGACCCAGGCTGCCGCCGGGCCTGCGGCCGGGGCCGTGCCCCAGTTGCAGACGGTCGCCTTCTCCCGTCCGCTGATCAAGCCGGCCGCGCCGCCGACCCCGGACGGCAAGAGCTGGCAGTGGCCGCTGAAGGAGGGCACGTACACGGTCGGCACCAAGTACCACGAGAACGGGCCCAGTTGGAGCCTCGGCTACCACACCGGCCTTGACCTGCGGGCGTCCGCCGGTACGGCGATCTACGCTCCGGCCGACGGCAAGGTCATCAAGGTGTCCAGCGGCGGCTCGTACGGCAACGAGACGCACATCGAGCACGCGAACGGCGTCGTCACCCTGTACGCGCACCAGACCACCGCCATGGTGTCCCAGGGCGCCACGGTCAAGCGCGGCGACCAGATCGGCACGGTCGGCAGCACCGGCAATTCGAGCGGTCCGCACCTCCACTGGGAAGTACGGCTCCCCGGCGTCGACAACCCCTTCGTTCCCGGCCAGGACAACGGTCCCGGCATGATCGACCCCGAGGACTGGCTGCAGGGCAAGATCTCGGCCAACCCCGACTACGGCACCGTCCCGGGCGGCGACGGCACCAAGGGCAAGGACGCCGAGTACGCCAACTGCGCCAAGAACGGCAAGGGCACCCCGGTCGCTCCGGACGGCACCGTGACCGGCGTACTGCCGGCCGCCGACGACCCGGTGGTCCGGGCGGCGCTCCGCTGGGCGCAGCGCGGCATCGGTCAGCCGTACGTCTGGGGCGCGGCGCGGCTGCAGGGCGACAATCCCGTCTCCTTCGACTGCTCCAGCTATACGCAGTGGATCTACTACCAGGCCAGCGGCCACAAGATCAACATCGGGGCGACCACCTACGAGCAGGAGGACCGGCTCCGCGCGTACAAGGTCGACCTGAGCAAGGCGCAGCCCGGCGACATCATCTTCTTCCGCCCCAGCAACAGGGGTTCCGAACACGTGGGAATCGTGTGGGACCCGGCAGGCAAGAAGATCCTCCACGCCCCGCGCCCCGGCAAGAACGTCGAGTTCAGCACCTGGGACGTGCAGGACCCGATCACCGCCGTGTACCGCGTGCCGATCCCGGCGGGCACCAATCCCGTCGAGGGCGGCGGCGAGCATGCGTAGCGGAGAGGGGTGCTGATGGGCAGGCACAGCACGCTCGCGCTCG
Source organism: Streptomyces sp. NPDC091371 (assembly GCF_040684275.1). Lineage (NCBI taxonomy): Bacteria > Bacillati > Actinomycetota > Actinomycetes > Kitasatosporales > Streptomycetaceae > Streptomyces > Streptomyces sp. NPDC091371. The sequence goes on along the minus strand of NZ_JBFBFP010000001.1, from coordinate 473,811 downwards.
CGAGCGGTGCCGTGTTGGCGCTGGGACTGACCACGGGCTGCGGGGGCCCTGCGGAGAACACCCGCTCCGGGAGCGCGCCGCACCGGGCGGAGCCCTCGGCCTCCGGCCCGGCGGCGGGCGGCCCGGGGGCGGGCGGCCCGGGGGCGGGCGGCCCGGTCTACGGGGGCAAGGCGGTCCCGGGGCTTCTCGGGCAGTCCGTGTGGGCCCGCGGCACGAGCGGGGACCCACGGGCGGCGTACTGCCCCGGCTCGGCGGAGAGTACGGCCGTGTCCGGCGCGGAGGTCCGCTGCGTGGTGGGTGACGCCGTGGTGCTCACGGAGGAACTGCCGCGCCGCGGCGCGGGCGACGACGCCGGCACCACCCGGTTCGTCACCCGGCTCCTCGATGCCGCGACGGGCCGTCAGCGCGCGGAGTTCGAGAGCGTCATGCCCTCCACGGCCCCGTCCGGGAACTCCGGCTCGGGCTCGGGATCGGGCTTGGGCTCCGGCGAATCGGCCGGTCTGCCTTCGGCGGTCGGCCGCTGGAGGGACGGCTCCCCGGCCCTGCTCATCCGGTCCCTGCCGACGGCGTCGGCGGGCACGGCCGGCACGCCCGGCACCCAGGAACCGTCCACCGCCGTCTACACGATGTACAGCCCGACCGGCGAGAAGCTGGGCAGCTCCCTCGTCCAGGGCGAGGCGCACCTCCGCCGTCCGGTCCTGGACGGCCTCGTCCAGGACCCCGGCGGGGGCGAGACGCTCACGTACGCCCCGATCGGCGGCGGCACCGGCATCGAGGTGGCGAAGGCCGACTCGTACGAGAAGCCGGTCGGTCCGGGCTTCGGCTACGCCACCCGGGTCAAGGACGACTACGACGGCAAGGGCGGCTACCTCGTGGTCACCGACCGCCGTACCGGCAGAACGGCCTGGTCCACGCGGGAGATGACACCCCCCTCGGCGGTCGCGACGGCGAACCGGCCGGGCACGTACGCCACCGCCCAGCTGCGGCCGCTGACCGGTGACAGGGGCATCCTCCTGTGGAACCCGTCCGGGTCCGACGACGCGGTGATCACCGTCGTCGACCTGGCCACCGGACGGCGCCTGGCCGAAGGCCCGTCGACCCCCCTCGACATCACTCGGGACGAGGACCGCACCGCCGTGTCCCCGGACGGGAGGACCGCGGTCAGCCAGTTCGGCACCGGGGTCGTGGCCTGGGACACGGAGACCGGGCGCGAGCTGTGGCGCAGGAAGGACGACACGAGCCTGCGTCCGATGGCCCAGTCGCCCGGCGGCGTGCTGTACGCGGAGACGGACGGCAGGCAGGCGCTGAACGCCCGCACGGGCGCGCTCCTCTCCGCGTACGACGACATCCCTGAGTTCACCAGCAACGGATACGGAGTCCTCCGGGACGAGAAGGGTCTCTTCGTCTTCCGTGCCACACCCGCTCCAGCGGAAGGAAATCCCTGACCATGACCGCCCCACAACAGAAGAAGCCACGCTCCGGCGATGACTGGACGATGGAGATCGCCCTGCTCGTCGGGGCGCTCCTGGCCCTCCTCTGCGGTGCCTGGCTCGCCGCACGCCTCGGTGCGTCCTCCGGGGACGCGCCGGCCCCGCCGGGCAACCCCTTCTCCTTCGGCGTGTCCCTGATCAAGGGCGACTACGCGTGGCCGCACGGTGCGGCGAACGCCGTCGCGGCCGCCGAGGTCCTGCTGCTCGCGGCGGCCGCGACCGGCGTGTACCGGATCCGCGAGCGCATGCGCAACAAGCCCGACGTGGACGCCGCGGCCCGCCACCTCGCCCAGGGCGAGGAGCTCGGCAAGCTCACCATGAAGGGCGCCGCCGCGACCGCGGAACGACTCGGCGTGGACGCCAACGTGGCGGGCGTCTTCATCGGCCGTTCGCTGCGGGGACGGCAGCCGCTGTTCGGCTCCTTCGAGGACATGCACGTCGACATCTGGGGCCCCCGTACCGGCAAGACGACCCGGCGCGCCATTCCCGCGATCCTGGACGCCCCCGGCGCGGTGCTCGTCACCTCCAACAAGCGGGACATCGTCGACGCCACCCGCGGCCCGCGCCAGGCACGCGGTCCGGTCTGGGTCTTCGACCCGCAGCAGGTGGCGCAGGAGCCGCCCGCGTGGTGGTGGAATCCCCTGTCGTACGTGACCGACGTCGCCAAGGCCCGCAAGCTGGCCGACCACTTCGCGTCGGGCTCGCGGGACGCCGATGCCTCCACCGACGCGTTCTTCGACCCGGCCGGACAGGACCTGCTCGCCAACCTCCTGCTCGCGGCGGCCACCGCCAAGGCCCCCATCACCCAGATCTACACCTGGCTGGCCAACCCGAAGGACGACACCCCGGAGCGCATCCTGCGGGGCGCGGGCCACCTGATGCCGGCCGACTCCCTGTCCGGCGTGATCACCGCCCCGGACAAGCAGCGCAGCGGCATCTACGGCGTCGCCCAGCAGATGGCGTCCTGCCTGATCAACCCCGAGGTCAACAAGTGGGTAACGCCGCTCTCCGCCACCGACGACCGTCCGGAGTTCGACCCCCACACGTTCGTCCGTAGCGACTCCACCCTCTACTCGCTCTCCCGCGAGGGCAGCGACTCGGCGGGCCCGCTGGTGACCGCCCTGACCGTGGCGGTCGTCGAGGCCGCCGAGGAGTACGCCACCACCCAGCGCGGCGGCCGGCTGTCGCGCCCGCTGGTCGGTGTCCTGGACGAGGCGGCGAACGTCTGCCGCTGGCGCGCCCTTCCCGACCTCTACTCGCACTACGGCTCGCGCGGCATCATCCTGATGACGATCCTCCAGTCCTGGGCCCAGGGCATCGAAGTCTGGGGCGAGCGCGGCATGGAGAAGCTCTGGTCGGCCGCGAACGTGCGCGTCTACGGCGGCGGCGTCTCCGACACCCGCTTCCTCGGCGACCTGTCCGAGCTGGCCGGCGAGTACGAGCTGCGCGAGTTCACCACGTCCCGCGAATCGGAGTCGTACGGCTGGTCCGGCAACCGCACCATGAACGAGTCCGTACGCCGCGACCGCGTCCTGAAGGTCTCCGACCTGGGCGCGATGCCCCCCGGCCGGGCCCTGGTCCTGGCCTCCGGCACCAAGCCGGTCCTGGTCGAGACGATCCCGTGGTGGCAGGGCTCGCACGCCCAAGCGGTCAAGGCCTCCTTGGCCAAGTACGACCCGGGCGCCCGCGCCTGAACAGCGCCGAATAGGGCCACGGAATGAAAAGGCCCAGGTCAGACACCATCTGACCTGGGCCTTCGCCGATTCACCCTGCCCCGCTGTTGTTCCGCATGGGGTGGATCGCACACTCGGTGTGCGGGTTGCCGCGTGAGGTCTTGTAGACCTGGGCTGGCTCGAACAGGCCGGTCAGCTACCAATCGGCTGATCACTCTTCGTAGTGGATCAGGCTCCCCAGGAGAGCCGAAAACCCCGCCGCTGGAGTTCCTTCTCCGCAAGGACACGCCATCATCGTGTCCCTCTCCGTCGGCAGCCTCGCCCGCTGAACAACTCCGCCCTGCGGGCGCGCACGGCGGACTCCTGGACTCCGACGAGATCGAACGACGGGCGGCAGCGGATGAACTGACGTCCCTGAGGCAGTAGATGGGCTCGATCTCGCGAAGTTGCCCCGTAATCGCGACTTGATGATGCGCGCTGTACGAGCCCGTGTAGTCGGCACTGGACCTGCCGGACACAGACGTCTGTGCCTCCGCCGGGGTCGCGGGCGATCTTCCTGACCGTCTGGAGCGAGACGGCCTCCCGTGGCCGGCCGCCGCCCTTCGCGCCGGCTGGCCCCGGGCAACAGAAAACCCCAGGTCACGGGTGACCTGGGGTTTCTCTGAGCCGCCTTCGGGATTCGAACCCGAGACCTACGCATTACGAGGCCCCACAAGATCATCCTGAATTGTGTCAACCAGTGCCAGAGAATCCGGCTTCCCCCAGGTCAGACGCCTACGACACTGAACCCACGTGCCACCCAATCCACCCTGTGCCGCCCCGTCCGCTCACGCGGCGCTCACGCAAGCAGGGCTTCCTCAGATCTGGCCGAGGTCGACCTGCACCGGGAAGGGAGCCGAAACCTTGACGACACCGGTGAACACGTCCCCGTCCCGGTAGGCCCTGGTTGCAGGGTCGAGAACATAGGTGTACACGAGGGGGACGCCTGTCGCGGCCTGCTCGACCCGCCAGTAGAAGGCAATGCCGGAGTTGGCGTACTGATCCGTCTTCACGATCCGATCAGTGGTCTCCGATCCCGGCGAGACAACCTCCACGACCATCAGCACGTGCTCCGGACGGGTGGGCGTGATGTCGATCGTGTCCGCGCGATACACAACGACATCGGGACGTCGATTGGTGAGCGGGACGTCCTGAAGCCGGACGTCGAAGTCGGTATCGGCGTTCCAGTCCGGCCCCGCGGCGGCGTCCAGGACGTTCGCCAAGATCCGAGCCAGTCGATTGTGGCGCTTGGACGCACTGGGACTCACGACGACCATCCCGTCCACGATCTCGATTCCCGCACACTGCTCCTCGGACCAGGAGTCGTACTGCTCCGCCGTGATCTGCTCGTGCATCCACGCAGGGGCTGCCATCTGGGCAGTCATGACGCACCTCCCGGACACCATGCGGGCGGGCCCGATCCCGCTGAGTTCAGCGTACTGTGCCTGCGCGTCCGGCACTCCGGACCTGCCGGGGCCCGGCTTCGCCGGTGCGCTGCCGGTACCACGCGCATCAGCCGAGGTCCGAGAGGAGTTCAGGCAGCAGTCGTTCCTCCATGACGGCCTGGCCCGACGCCTTCAGTGCGGAACTGAGGGCGGGGTCCCAGGGGCTGGCGGCGAGCGGTCGCCTGGAGCGAGATGGCCTCCTGGAGCCAGCCCCCGCCCTTCGCGCCGTTGATCCCGACACAGTTCCCCGCATCCGGGGCTCAGGCGCGCTCACGCACGGGGTCCCGAACCTTTGGCCGACGCATGCCCGCGTGGATAAAGGGCATGAAAAAACCCCAGGTCACGGCGAGTGAGTCCTGGGGCTAATCCGAGCCGCCTTCGGGATTCGAACCCGAGACCTACTCATTACGAGGCCCCACAAGATCATGCCGCCCGATGCCGGGCCGTGCCACCGAATCCCGTTCCCCCAGGTCAGAAAGGTACGGCCCGGCCCCGCGTGCCGTCCGATCCACCCACTGCCACCGCTCACGCAGCGCTCACGTATGAGACCGGCATCCGAGGCCACGGTTACGGGTGGTCAGCATGCCAATGGCTGATCACTCTTCGTAGTGGACTGCCTCTCGGGGCAGAACCTTGGGCCGACGACGGGAGTTCCGATCTGCATACACACTCCGCCAGAAGGGGACACCGATGGGCAAGCTCTTCACAGCTCGGATCATTGCCACTCTCGCCACGACGGCCACGCTGGCCGTCTTACCTCCCGCCGAGGCGCACGCCGGCGCCATCGGCTCAACGCCCGTCGCCGGCTTCGACTACCAAGTCGGCGGTGTCACCATGACGGTCCCGACAGGCTGCATGTTCACCCACATCATCCGCGGCGATGGCAAGAAGATCACTTACCAGAACGCCGGCGTCGACTGCGGCTTCGTCGGCGCGCTCAACGCAGGCTTCTGCAATTGGCGTATCGACTTCACCTACGCGGACACCGACAACAAGACCTACCGCACCTCCCGCGGCAAGACGCACGCCGAGTGCGAGATCCACCCGATGCGCGACAACGCGCCCCAGACGCTGCCCCGTTACGGCAAGGCGTGCGCGCATCTCAACATCAACGGCACGCGCCGGGTCAGCCAGTGCCATCACATCACGAAGTGAGCCGCACATGACCACCCAACCCACCCCCGAAGACCCCGCGTGGGAAGCCAAACGCCGCCGCGCCGGCATCGCAGCCTTCCTCACCGGCACCGCCACGTCCTTCGCCTTCTTCGCCTTCTTCCCCGGCCTCCCCCACGTCATCGACTGGGGCGCGATCATCACCTCCCTCGCCGTCGGCGGGCTCGCCCGCTGGGCCTGGCAGTCCCACATGACGAGGAAGCACACCGCCGTCAGGTAAGCCCCATTGATCGTCCGGGGGATCGCGATCGCACCGCTCCCGACGCCGCATGCGCCAACGGATCCCGGAAACAGCAAAACCCCCAGGTCACGGCCAGTGAGTCCTGGGGGTTCTACAGAGCCGCCTTCGGGATTCGAACCCGAGACCTACGCATTACGAGTGCGTTGCTCTGGCCAACTGAGCTAAGGCGGCACCGCTGGTTAGACAAGTGTTCCCTCGAAGAGGGGCTCTCATCAGCAGCGGCGCCAAGTCTACAGGGTGTGGACGGGTGCCTTGAACCGGGTTCCTCGCGGGCGCGGCGTCAGCACTTTTTGCCGTCCGTCGGGGGCTTGCCCTCCAGGAGGTAGGTGTTGATCGCCGTGTCGATGCAGTCGCTGCCGCGGCCGTACGCCGTGTGGCCGTCGCCGTCGTAGGTGAGGAGGGTGCCCGATTCGAGCTGGCCCGCGAGGGCCTCGGCCCACTTGTACGGGGTGGCCGGGTCGCGGGTGGTGCCCACGACCACGATCGGCGCGGCGCCCTTCGCCGTCAGGGGCTTCGCCGTGCCCGTCGCCTTCACCGGCCAGTACGTGCAGTTCAGGGAGGCCCAGGCCAGGCCCGCGCCGAAGACCGGGGAGGCCTTCTCGAAGGAGGGCAGGGCGGACTTCACGGCCTCCGGGCCGCTGAAGGCCGGCGGCTGGTCGAGGCAGTTCACGGCGGCGTTGGCGTACATCAGGTTGGCGTACTTGCCGTCCGGCTCGCGCTCGTAGTAGCTGTCCGCGAGGGCCAGCAGACCGGCGCCCTCGCCGTTCATGGCGGCGGTGAGCGCCTCCCGCAGCTGCGGCCAGGCGCTCTCGTCGTACAGCGCCGCGATCACCCCGGTCGTCGCGAGGGACTCGCCCAGCGGGCGGGCCGGGTCCCCGGAGGGCACGGGCTGGGCGTCGACCTTGCGGAAGAACTCCTTCAGGCGCTCCGCCATCGCCTGCGGGCTCCCCTTGCCGAGCGGGCAGTCGGACTGCTTCGCGCAGTCCTTGGCGAAGGAGACGAAGGCCGTCTCGAAGCCGGCCGTCTGGTCCCGGTTGAGGTCGAGCGCGGGCCGGGAGGGGTCCATCGCGCCGTCCAGGACCAGGCGGCCGACCCGGTCCGGGAAGAGATCCGCGTACATCGCGCCCAGGAAGGTTCCGTACGAGGCGCCGACATACGTGAGCTTCTCGTCGCCCAGCACCGCGCGCAGCAGGTCCATGTCCCGGGCGGCGTCGACGGTGGACACGTGCGGCAGGATCCGCTGCGAGCGCGTCTGGCAGCCGGCCGCGAACTCCTTGAAGGCCTCCACCAGGGCGGACTGCTCCGCCGCGGTGTCCGGCGTCTGGTCCACCTGGGTGTACTTGTCCATGGCCTGGCCGGTCAGGCATTCGACGGGGCTGCTGCGGTCCACCCCGCGCGGGTCGAAGGAGACCATGTCGTACCGGGCGCGGACCGGCGCGGGGTAGCCGATGCCCGCGTACGCCTGGAGGTAGCCGATGCCGGAGCCGCCCGGGCCGCCCGGGTTGACCACCAGCGAGCCGAGCCGCTTGCCGGGGCCGGTGGCCTTGCGGCGGGCCACCGCGATGTCGACGTCCTGACCCGAGTCGGGCTTCGCGTAGTCCAGCGGGGCCTTCATCGTGGCGCACTCGAACCCGGGGACACCGCACTCCCGCCAGCTCAGCTTCTGCTCGTAGTACGGGCGCAGCGCGGCCTCGTCGACGGATGGCCGGGCAGCGGAGGGCCCGGTGGAGGACGCGGCGGCCCGGGGGCCCCCCGACCCGCCCGAGGTGCACCCGGAGAGGAGCAGCCCGGCGGCTGCGATCACGGTTCCGGTCGTACGCAGCAGGAGACTGGTGTCCATCCCCGGAGCCTATGGCCTGCCGGCCACGGCCACCGGGCCCGCCCGCGCCCGATGGCCGTGCCCGCGCCGTGGTCCGCGCCGGGCGGGGACTGGGAACCGGGCCGCTCCCGGCCCCGGCGGGCGGTCCGCCCGTACGGGTGAGCCGGTCAACGGGGCCGGACGGTCCCGCGTCCGGCGCGCGGCGTGCGGCGTGCGGCGTGCGGTCAGCCGGCGCGCAGCGACATCGTCATCGCCTCCACGGCGAGGAGCGGGGCCACGTTCCGGTCGAGGGCATCCCGGCAGGCGATGATCGCCTCGATCCGGCGCAGGGTCCGCTCGGGGCCGGAGGCCCTGGCGATGCGCTCCAGGTCCTGCCGTATGTCCTCGTTGGCGATGGCGAGGGCGGAGCCGAGCTGGAGGGCGAGGACGTCGCGGTAGAAGCCGGTCAGGTCGGTGAGGGCGATGTCGAGGCTGTCGCGCTGGGTGCGGGTCCGGCGCCGCTTCTGCTTGTCCTCCAGCTCCTTCATGACGCCCGCCGTGCCGCGCGGCATCCGTCCGCCCGTCCCGGCGGCGGCGCCCAGGGCGGCCCGGAGTTCCTCGGTCTCCTTGGTGTCGACCTCCTCGGCCACCTGCTTGGCGTCCTCGGCGGCGGCGTCCACCAGCTCCTGGGCGGCCTTGAGGCAGGCGCCGACGTCGTCCACCCGGAGCGGGAGCTTCAGGACCGTCGCCCTGCGCTCGCGGGCCCCCTCGTCGGTGGCCAGCCGCCGGGCGCGGTCGACGTGCCCCTGCGTGGCCCTGGCCGCCGCGAGCGCCACCGGCGGCTCGATGCCGTCCCGGCGCACCAGCAGGTCGGCGACGGCCGCGACCGAGGGGGTGCTGAGGTTGAGGTGGCGGCAGCGGGAGCGGATGGTGGGCAGCACGTCCTCCACGGAGGGCGAGCACAACAGCCACACCGTGCGGGGGGCGGGCTCCTCCACTGCCTTGAGGACCGCGTTGGCGGACTTCTCGTTCAGCCGCTCGGCGTCCTCGACGAGGATGATCTGCCAGCGGCCCGTGGCCGGGGAGGTGTAGGACTTGCGGACGGTGTCCCGCATGTCCGCGACGAGGATCTGGCTGCCGTCCGCGACGACGGTGGAGACGTCCGCGTGCGTGCCGACCATCGTGGTGTGGCACCCGTCGCAGAACCCGCAGCCCGGCTCACCGCCCAGGGCGCGGTCCGGGCTGGTGCACTGCAGGGCGGCCGCGAAGGCCCGGGCGACGGTGGCCCGCCCCGAGCCAGGCGGCCCGGTGAACAGCCAGGCGTGGGTCATCTTGGAGGCCGCGGGCGGCGCGGTCCCCTCGGTGGCGGCCGTGACCAGGGCGTCGGCATCGCGGGCGGCGGCGGCGAGCTGCGTCTGGATCCGCTCCTGACCCACCAGGTCGTCCCATACGGGCATCCCGCCCACCGCCTTTCACTTCACTCTGCGTGCACCCATTGTGGCGTGCGGCACTGACAGTCCGGTCCCGCCGAGGTCAGCGGCGCCGGGGGCCCCGGCCGTCCTCTTCGTCGTCCCGGTGCGGGCCGAGCAGTTCGTCCGCGAGCGTCGGCAGATCGTCCAGCGGGGTCTCCTCGGCCCAGTCCGGGCGGGGACGGCGCGGCCGGCCCTCCGCGTCGAGCACGGGGATCTCGCGCGTCCGGTCGTTGGCCGAATCCCGGAAGATGCCCGGCGGCACCCGGTCGGCCGGGTTCTCCTCGGGGCGCCGGGCGGTCGGCCGCGTGGCGGAGTGCGCCGTCCGGGTGGCCTTGGCCTGCGGCGGCCCGCCGGCGTCGGCCGGGCGCACGGGAGGCAGTACGGCCGTCTCGTCGGCCGGGCGTACGGGCGGCAGCACCGCCGTCTCGTCGGCCGCGGCGGGGTCGGCCTTCGGCACCGGGACGGTCTGCGTGACGTCGTCCGGCCTCAGGACCCGCTTGACCACCGGGGTCTCGACGGTCACCGCGTCGTCCGGGTGCGGCTCCTTCGTCATACCGACCTTGGGAGCAGGAGCAGGAGCGGGAGCAGGGGCAGCAGCGGGGGCGGGAGCGGGGGCCGCAGCCGCAGCAGCCGCGGCCGCCGCCTTCGCGGCCACCTCCGCCGCCGCAGCCTCCGCCAGCCTGCGCGCCTCCTCGGCCTTCAGCAGGGCCTCCTCCGCCCGCCGCTGCTTCTCCAGCCGCCGTTCCTCTGCCTCGGCCCGCAGCCGGGCCTCCTCCTCGGCCTCGCGCCGCAGCCGCTCCTGCTCCGCCGCGCGCGCCTTCTCCTCGGCCTCAACGCGCAGCCGCTCGGCCTCGGCCCGGGCGCGGGCCTCCTCCTCGGCGCGCAGCCGCTCCTCCTCCGCCTTGCGGGCGGCCTCCGCCTCGGCCTTGATCCGGGCCGCCTCCGCCTCACGGGCGAGCCGGGCCTCCTCCTCGGCCTTCAGCCGGGCTTCCTCCGCCTTGCGCGCGGCCTCTTCCTCGGCCTTGCGCCGGGCTTCCTCCTCGGCGAGGCGCCGGGCCTCCGCCTGGGCGGCCACCTCCGCCTCGGAGAGCGGGAGCATCCTGTCCAGGCGGTGCCGTACGACGGTGGTCACCGAGTCCGGGTCCTGGCCCGCGTCCACCACGAGGTAGCGCCCGGGGTCGGACGCGGCGAGCGTCAGGAATCCGGCCCGCACCCGCTGGTGGAACTCCGCGGGCTCCGACTCCAGCCGGTCCGGCGCCTCCGTGAACCGCTCCCGCGCGGCCTCCGGCGACACGTCGAGCAGCACGGTCAGGTTCGGGACGAGCCCGTCGGTGGCCCAGCGCGAGATCCGGGCGATCTCGGTCGGCGACAGGTCGCGCCCGGCGCCCTGGTACGCCACCGAGGAGTCGATGTAGCGGTCCGAGATGACGACGGCGCCGCGCTCCAGGGCGGGGCGCACCACGGTGTCCACGTGTTCCGCGCGGTCGGCGGCGTACAGCAGCGCCTCGGCCCGGTTCGACAGCCCGGCGGAGGAGACGTCCAGCAGGATCGAGCGGAGCCGCTTGCCGACCGGCGTGGCGCCCGGCTCGCGGGTCACGACGACCTCGTGCCCCTTGCCCCGTATCCAGTCGGCCAGCGCCTCCACCTGGGTGGACTTGCCGGCCCCGTCGCCGCCCTCCAGGGCGATGAAGAAGCCGGTGGCGGACGCCGCCTGTACGGGCTCCCCGCCGCGCAGCGCCTCGCGCAGGTCGCGGCGCAGGGGCACTCCGCCGCGGTCGTCGGCCTTGGTGAGCACCACCACGGCGACGGGCAGCAGCAGGGCGCCGACGAGCATCAGCGTGAAGGCGGCCCCGCCGTGCGCGAAGACGACCTCGCCGCCGGTGAGCCGGTGCGGGCCGATCACCGCGGCCAGGACGGGTGCCAGGACGGCGCCGAGGGCGACCGCCACCCGGACGACCGCCTGGAGGTGCTCGGTGACCCGGGCCCGGCGGAACTCCTCGGTCTCCTGGTCCAGCAGCGTGTGCCCGGTGTTGGCGGCGATGCCCGCGGCGAGGCCGGCGAGCAGCGACAGGAACACCACGGTCGCCGTGTCCGGGACGAGCCCGGTGAGCAGCAGCGCGAGCCCGGTCACCGCTATGGCGAGGGCCAGCAGCCGACGGCGGGACAGGGCGGGCAGTACCTTCCCGGCCTGGGTGGCGCGGATGCCGGCGGCGGTGCCGCCGAGCAGGGCGAGCACGAACAGCGCGAAGGCCGCGGGGCCACCGCCCAGGTCGAAGGCGTGCAGCACGGCGACGGCGGCGGCGCAGGACACCGCGCCGGCGACGGCCGCGCAGGCCAGGACGAGGAGCGGGATGGCTCCCGTACGGCCCTTCTCGGGGCGGTCCCCCGCCTTGGGCGTGCGCAGCCCCTCCAGCGGGGAGCGCGGCCGCGGGGTCTTCGTGGCCGGCAGCACCAGCGGGAGCAGCAGCGAGACCGAGGCGGCGAAGAGGCCGGAGGCCACGTACGAGCCCAGCGCGGCCTGGTTCGCGGCGAACCAGTCCACGCCGAGGCCGAGGGCCTTGCCGACCAGGGTCGCGGCGAGCAGCGCGGCCGCGGCGACGGGGAGCGCCGCGAAGGCCGTGCGCAGGTTCAGCCGGCGCAGCGCGTCGAGGTGGTCCGGCAGCGGGCGCACGGTCGCCCCCTCCGGCGGCGGCGCGGGCAGCAGGGCGGGGGCCGCGCTCTCCTTGCCCAGCGTCCACAGCCGCTCCGCGGCGCCGGAGACGAAGACGGTGGCCAGCAGCGCGGTGAGCGCGTGGGCCGGAATCCAGTCGAGCCACAGCGGGGCGACGACGAACAGCCCGAGGCGGACCCCGTCGGCGCCGATCATCGTCCAGCGGCGGTCCAGCTTGCCGCCGGGGGCCACGAGCGCGGAGAGCGGGCCGAGGAGGACCGCTCCGAAGAGCAGAGTGGCGAGGATCCGGACGCCGAAGACGGCGGCGACGGCCAGCGCCGCGCCGCGGTACCCCTCGCCGAAGGCCCCCTCCTGCACGGCGGCCTGGAGGGCCAGCAGCACCAGCACCAGCAGCGCGAGGGCATCGCCGATGCCGCTCACCAGCTGGGCGCTCCACAGGCGGCGCAGCCTGGGGGTACGCAGCAGTGCGCGCACCGCTCGCTCGCGGGAATCCGCGGCTAGGGCTTCGTCGTAGGTGGGGTTCGCCGGGGCGGTCACGACCGTTGGCTGCTCGGCTCGCGTCATCCGCCCAGCCTATCCGCTGCGCTTGGCCGTTGCGGAGGCCTGTGGACAAGGTCCGGTGTGACCCCCGACCCACCTTCCGGGGCTCCGCCCCGCGCCCCGCCGCGCCCCGCCTGCGTTCGAGGCGCGGGGTCCGGGGCAGAGCCCCGGGGTCGGAGGGGCGGAGGGTGGTTGTGTTCGGCACCCTGCGGGGGCACCCCGGCACACACCCGACCCCGGCGGGGGTCGCGCACCGGCCCCGGCCCGTTCCTCAACGCACAGGGCCCCGTGCCGATCGCACGGGGCCCTGGCCAAAGGAGACCGGTGGCTACTCGTCCGCCGGGGCGGCCGTCGCCTTCTTCGCCACCGTCTTCTTGGCCGTGGTCTTCTTCGCCGCCGTCTTCTTCGCGGCAGCGGTCTTCGTCGCCGTCGCCTTCTTCGCCGGGGCCTTCTTGGCGGGGGCCTTCTTCGCCACCTTCTTGGCCGGGCCCTTCGCCCGCTTCTCGGCGAGCAGCTCGTAGCCCCGCTCCGGCGTGATCGTCTCGACGTCGTCGTCCCGCCGCAGCGTCGCGTTCGTCTCGCCGTCCGTCACGTACGGCCCGAAGCGGCCGTCCTTGACGACCACCGGCTTCTCGCTGACCGGGTCGGTGCCCAGCTCCTTCAGCGGCGGCTTGGCCGCCGCCCGGCCGCGCTGCTTCGGCTGCGCGTAGATCGCGAGGGCCTCGTCCAGCGTGATCGAGAAGAGCTGGTCCTCGGTCTCCAGCGAGCGCGAGTCCGTGCCCTTCTTCAGGTACGGGCCGTAGCGCCCGTTCTGGGCCGTGATCTCCACGCCCTCCGCGTCCGCGCCGACCACGCGCGGCAGCGACATCAGCTTCAGCGCCTCGTCGAGGGTGACGGTGTCCAGGGACATCGACTTGAAGAGCGAGGCCGTCCTCGGCTTCACCGCGTTCTTGCCGGTCTTCGGCGTGCCCTCGGGCAGGATCTCCGTCACGTACGGCCCGTAGCGGCCGTCCTTCGCGACGATCTGGTTCCCGCTCACCGGGTCGGCGCCCAGCTCGAACTCGCCGCTCGGCTTCGCGAAGAGCTCCTCCGCGTACTCGACCGTCAGCTCGTCCGGAGCCATGTCGTCCGGTACGTCGGCCCGCTGGTGGCCCTCCGCGTCCTTCTCGCCCCGCTCCACGTACGGCCCGTAGCGGCCGACCCGCAGCACGATGCCCTCGCCGACCGGGAAGGAGGAGATCTCCCGGGCGTCGATCGCGCCCAGGTCCGTGACCAGCTCCTTCAGGCCGCCCAGGTGGTCGCCGTCGGCCGGTACGACCTCGCTCGCGTCCTCCGAGCCGAAGTAGAAGCGCTTGAGCCACGGCACGGACTGCGCCTCGCCCCGCGCGATGCGGTCGAGGTCGTCCTCCATCTTCGCCGTGAAGTCGTAGTCGACGAGCCGGCCGAAGTGCTTCTCCAGCAGGTTGACGACGGCGAAGGAGAGGAACGAGGGCACGAGCGCGGTGCCCTTCTTGAAGACGTATCCGCGGTCGAGGATCGTGCCGATGATCGACGCGTACGTCGACGGGCGGCCGATCTCCCGCTCTTCCAGCTCCTTGACCAGCGAGGCCTCGGTGTAGCGGGCCGGCGGCTTGGTGGAGTGGCCGTCCGCCGTGATCTCCTCGGCGGCGAGCGCGTCGCCCTCCGCGACCTGCGGGAGCCGCTTCTCGCGGTCGTCGAGCTCGGCGTTCGGGTCGTCCGCGCCCTCGACGTAGGCCTTCATGAAGCCGTGGAAGGTGATCGTCTTGCCGGAGGCCGAGAACTCGGCGTCGCGGCCGTCCGACGCGCGGCCGCCGATCTTCACGGTCACCGAGTTGCCGACCGCGTCCTTCATCTGGGAGGCGACGGTCCGCTTCCAGATCAGCTCGTACAGGCGGAACTGGTCGCCGGTCAGACCGGTCTCGGCCGGCGTGCGGAAACGATCACCCGAAGGACGAATCGCCTCGTGCGCCTCCTGCGCGTTCTTGACCTTGCCCGCGTAGACGCGCGGCTTCTCCGGCAGGTAGTCCGACCCGTAGAGCTGCGTGACCTGCGCGCGCGCCGCCGACACCGCGGTGTCGGAGAGCGTCGTGGAGTCCGTACGCATGTAGGTGATGAAGCCGTTCTCGTACAGCTTCTGCGCCACCTGCATCGTCGCCTTCGCGCCGAAGCCCAGCTTGCGCGAGGCCTCCTGCTGGAGCGTCGTCGTGCGGAACGGGGCGTACGGGGAGCGGCGGTACGGCTTGGACTCGACCGAGCGGACGGAGAACGAGGCGCTTTCCAGCGCGGCGGCGAGCGCCCGCGCGTTCGCCTCGTCGAGGTGCAGCACCTCGCCCTTGAGCTGCCCGTTCGCGCCGAAGTCGCGGCCCTGCGCGATGCGCTTGCCGTCCACCGTGTTCAGGCGGGCGACCAGCGTCGAGGGGTCGGAGGCGTCACCGGCGCGGCCGGTGGAGAAGGTGCCGGTCAGGTCCCAGTACTCGGCGGAGCGGAACGCGATGCGCTCGCGCTCCCGCTCGACGACGAGGCGGGTGGCGACCGACTGGACGCGGCCGGCCGACAGGCGCGGCATGACCTTCTTCCACAGGACCGGCGAGACCTCGTAGCCGTAGAGGCGGTCGAGGATGCGGCGGGTCTCCTGGGCGTCGACCATGCGCTGGTTCAGCTCGCGCGGGTTGGCGACGGCGTCGCGGATCGCGTCCTTGGTGATCTCGTGGAAGACCATCCGGTGGACGGGGACCTTGGGCTTGAGCACTTCCAGCAGGTGCCACGCGATGGCTTCGCCCTCGCGGTCCTCATCGGTGGCGAGGAAGAGCTCGTCGGATTCGGCCAGCTGCTCCTTGAGCTTCCTGACCTGGGCCTTCTTGTCCGCGTTGACGACGTAGATCGGCGCGAAGTCGTGCTCGACGTCCACGCCGAGGCGGCGGACCTCGCCGGTGTACTTGTCGGGAACCTCTGCCGCGCCGTTCGGGAGGTCGCGGATGTGCCCGACGCTCGCCTCGACGACGTATCCCGGGCCGAGGTAGCCCTTGATGGTCTTCGCCTTGGCAGGGGACTCGACGATGACGAGTCGGCGGCCGCCCTTTGCGGTCTCGCTAGTCGGGGACAACTTGGCTCTTCTCTCCGGTCGGCACTCGGTCGCGGTACGGCGACGCTGCGGAGTGTGACGGTACAACCCGCCCCCGTGTCAAACGGCAGAAGCCCGCAACGGCCACTCGAACGGTAACCCGACAAGTGCCGTTTCTGCCGCCCGGATGCCGCGGCGGACCCTTCGCGATCACCGCACAGAGTGGCCGGGGGGCCGTCTGGCCCCTCTCCCGCCACCACTCCCCCGACCGCTCCCGCAGGTCGTTCCGCAGCCGCTCCGCAGGCGCTTCACATGGGGTTTCACCTGTGCGTCCGGCGGCGGATACGGACCGCCTCCCGCCCCCGCGTCACAGCCGCGCGAGGCACCACACCCCGAGGGCCAGCGACACTCCGCCGACGCTCAGGAGCAGTGGTACCGCCAGGACGGGGCGCACGCCCTCGGCCACCGGCGCGCCCTGTATGGCGCGCGCCCCCGTCCAGGCCAGTAGAGCGGCTCCGAACAGCAGGAACACGGTCGCGGCGAAGATCGCCGGGCCGTTTTCCATGCCGTTTCCCCCTACCCCCGGGCCGCTCTCGGGATCCCCCCGGATCCCGATGAGCAGAAGCTTTCCAGCCCCCGGGATACACAGGGCGAACCCCGGGTTACATCCTGGTTCCGCTCCGGCCGGGCTACTGCCCGGAGCCCGCCACGGGCTCCAGGAAGCCCTGCTCGACCAGCATCCGGATCGCCTCCGGCGTACGGTCCCGCAGGACGACCGGGTCCTCCTGCATCAGCTGCGCGATCGCGTCGAGGATCCGGCCCGCGCTCAGTGAGCCGTCACACACTCCGGCGAAGCCCGCGCCGACCGTGTCGACCTTGGTCGCGCGCCGCATCCCGCGGTTCTGCCGCAGCACCACGTGCTCCGGATCCTCCGCGCCGGGCGCCCCGACCTGTTCCTGGACCACTTCGGCGGCCAGCACGAAGCGGGCTTCCAGCAGGGCCGCGTCGTCGTGCTCGCGCAGGTAGTCCTGACGGGCGAAGTGGGCCAGGACGGCCTCACCGAGGGGCTGCTCCACCGAGTGCGGCCACTCCTCGACCACGATCGAGGGCTCGGCGGCGTCCGTCCGGCGCAGGGTGATCCAGCCGAAGCCGACGCCCTTGGTCTTGCGTGCCTCGAACTCCTCCAGCCAGTCCTCGTAGCGCCGCGCGTACTCGGCGGGGTCCGTTCGGTGGTCCCCGGCGTCGCGCAGCCACAGCTCCGCGTACTGCGTCACGTCCTGCACGTCGCGCTGCACGATCCAGGCGTCGCAGCCGCGCGGCACCCAGGAGCGGACCCGGTCGTGCCAGTCCTCGCCCTCCACGTGCTGCCAGTTGCCGAGGAACTGCGCGTACCCGCCCGGGTTGAGGTGCGCGCCGGCCTCCTGGACCAGGGTCCGGCACAGGTCGTCGCCGCCCATGCCGCCGTCCCGGTACGTGAGCCGGGCGCCGGGGGAGATCACGAAGGGCGGGTTCGACACGATCAGGTCGTACGTGGCCTCGCCGACCGGCTCGAACAGCGACCCGGTGAGCAGCTCGGCCGCCGGGGCCCCCGACAGCGCCAGCGTCAGACGGGTGAATTCCAGGGCCCTGGGGTTGACGTCGGTGGCGGTGACCCGGGTGGCGTGCTGGGCGGCGTGCAGCGCCTGGATGCCCGAACCGGTGCCGAGGTCGAGGGCCGAACCGACGGGGATGCGGACGGTGATCCCGGCCAGGGTGGTGGAGGCGCCGCCGACGCCGAGAACCACACCCTCCTCGCGGCTGCCGATCCCGCCGGCCCCGCCCACGGCGCAGCCGAGGTCGGAGACGATGAACCAGTCCTCGCCGTCCGGGCCGCCGTACGGGCGGACGTCGACGGTCGCCCGCACGGCGTCCTCGCCTCCGCCGGCCTCCTCGCGCCGCAGCCAGCCGTCGGCCAGGGCCGCCTCGACGGGCAGCGCGGCCGCGGCGTGCGCGTACGTCACGGGCTGCCGGAGCAGGAACAGCCGGACCAGGCTCGGCAGCGGGCCGTCCCCGCCGCCCCGCGTGGCGCGCAGGGCGGGGACCGTCTCGCTGCGGGCGAGGGCGGCGTAGGCGGGGGCGCCGAGCAGGTCGAGCAGCCCGTCGGCGGTGAAGCCGGCGGCGAGCAGGGCGGTGCGCAGCTCGGCGGCGCGGTCGGGCGTGGGGAGGCTGGTGGTACTCACCCGTCCATTGTGTCCGCTGGGAGCGGCAAACCGTGCGCCGCGCGGGTGCCGGCCCGGGCGGCGCGCCGGGCCGCGCGCGTCCGGGCGTACGGCCGCCGTGCCCGTCCGGGCATACGCAGCCGCGCCCGTCCGGGCATACGGCAGGGCGGCCGGAGCCCCTTCCGGGACCCCGGCCGCCCTGGTCGGCGTACCGCCACCGCGCAGGCCTACGACTTGGCCGGCGTGGGCGCCGTCACCTGGCAGCCCTTCTGGCCGTTCATCGCCTTGTCGAGGCCGCCCGACTTCAGCTGGTCGAGGGCGTCCTTGCCGCCCTTCGTGGCCTCTTCCAGACCGCCCGCGAGCTCCTTGAGCCCCTCGGCGAACTTCGTCTGGTCCTTGGCGTCGAGGGCGTCCATCTTGGCCTTCAGGTCGGCGTAGCCCTTGGAGGTCGACTCGAAGCCCGTCACGGCCGAATCCAGGGTCTTCTGGCCGTCCTTGACCGGCGGAACGCCCGCCGACTTCAGGGCGCTTCCCATCGACTTGTACGACTCGGACATCGTCCCGAAGGCAGCCGAGTCCGTCTTCTGGACGTCCTCGGGCTTGCTGCTCTCCGTGGCCACGCGCTTGATGTCGGCGTTGGCCGCCTCGATCTTCTTGAGTTCGGGCTGCCACTGGTCGCAGACCTTCTTGGCCCACGCGTTGGCCTTCTCGTCGCCGTCGTCCCCGCCGCAGCCGGACAGGACGAGCATCAGCACCGCACCGCCCGACAACGCGGCCGCAAGCTTCTTGTTCACCGGATTGGTCCCTTCGAAGGCTCTCGGCCCGGAAGATACACGCCCGCCATCCGGTGACGTACAACGGCGGACGGACGGCGCGTCAGTCCGCGCCGCCCGTCCGCCGTTCGGGCGTACGACCGGCCCTGCCCGGTCATGCCCGTACCGCTCGTGAGAGAGGGTCAGGAGACCGTCGCCGGGTCGGCCGGCTTGGCCACCCGCTCGGCGGCTCCGCCCTCGGTCTCCTCGCCCACCGCGATGCCGCGGCGCTTGGACACGTACACGGCGCCGACGATGACGCCGATCGCGAGGACCGCGACCACGGCCCGCACTGCGGCGCTGGTGTCGGCGCCGTAGCTGAACTGCACGACGGCGGGGGCGATCAGCAGCGCCACCAGGTTCATGACCTTGAGCAGCGGGTTGATCGCGGGACCGGCGGTGTCCTTGAACGGGTCGCCGACGGTGTCGCCGATGACGACGGCCGCGTGCGCCTCGCTGCCCTTGCCGCCGTGGTGCCCGTCCTCGACGAGCTTCTTCGCGTTGTCCCACGCGCCACCGGAGTTGGCGAGGAAGACCGCCATCAGGGTGCCCGTGCCGATGGCCCCGGCGAGGAAGGAGCCGAGCGCGCCGACGCCGAGGGTGAAGCCCACGGCGATCGGGGTGAGGACGGCGAGCAGGCCGGGCGTGGCGAGCTCGCGCAGCGCGTCCTTGGTGCAGATGTCGACGACGCGCCCGTACTCGGGCTTCTCCGTGTAGTCCATGATCCCGGGGTGCTCGCGGAACTGGCGGCGCACCTCGTAGACCACCGCGCCCGCGGAGCGGGAGACGGCGTTGATGGCGAGGCCCGAGAAGAGGAACACGACGGCCGCGCCCAGGATCAGCCCGACGAGGTTGTTGGGCTGCGCGATGTCCAGGCTGAGGTTCATCTCCCCGGCCTTGGCGCCGACTTCCTTGACCGCGGTGGCGATGGCGTCGTTGTACGAGCCGAAGAGCGCGGCCGCGGCGAGCACGGCGGTGGCGATGGCGATGCCCTTGGTGATGGCCTTGGTGGTGTTGCCGACGGCGTCCAGGTCGGTCAGGACCTGCGCGCCGGCGCCTTCGACGTCGCCGGACATCTCGGCGATGCCCTGGGCGTTGTCGGAGACGGGCCCGAAGGTGTCCATGGCGACGATGACGCCGACGGTGGTGAGCAGGCCGGTGCCGGCCAGGGCCACCGCGAACAGCGCGAGCATGATCGAGGTGCCGCCGAGCAGGAACGCCCCGTAGACGCCGAGGCCGATGAGCAGCGCCGTGTAGACGGCGGACTCCAGGCCGACGGAGATGCCGGCGAGGACGACGGTGGCCGCGCCGGTCAGGGAGGACTTGCCGATGTCCCGGACGGGACGCCGGTTGGTCTCGGTGAAGTAGCCGGTGAGCTGCTGGATGAGGGCGGCGAGCACGATGCCGATCGCGACGGCGACGACGGCCAGGACGCGCGGGTCGCCGGAGTGGTTCAGGATCGCGGGGTTGTCGACGCCGACGAGCTCCTTGTAGGTGGCCGGCAGGTAGGCGTAGACGGCGATCGCGACCAGCACCAGGGAGATCACCGCGGAGATGAAGAATCCGCGGTTGATGGCGGTCATGCCGCTGCGGTCGCTGCGGCGCGGGGAGACCGCGAAGATGCCGATCATCGCGGTGATCACGCCGATCGCCGGGACGATCAGCGGGAAGGCCAGGCCCATGTCGCCGAAGGCGGCCTTGCCGAGGATGAGTGCGGCCACCAGGGTGACGGCGTACGACTCGAAGAGGTCGGCGGCCATTCCGGCGCAGTCGCCGACGTTGTCGCCCACGTTGTCGGCGATGGTCGCGGCATTGCGCGGGTCGTCCTCCGGAATGCCCTGCTCGACCTTGCCGACAAGGTCGGCGCCGACGTCGGCGGCCTTGGTGAAGATGCCGCCGCCCACGCGCATGAACATCGCGATCAGGGCGGCTCCGAGGCCGAAGCCCTCCAGCACCTTGGGTGCGTCGGCGGCGTAGACCAGGACGACGCAGGAGGCGCCGAGCAGGCCGAGGCCGACGGTGAACATGCCGACGACGCCACCCGTACGGAAGGCGATCTTCATCGCCTTGTGGGAGACCTCGGTGAGGTCTCTGGCGGGCTCTCCCTCGGCGGGGGTGGCCTCGCGCGCGGCCGCGGCGACGCGGACGTTGGCGCGGACGGCGAGGCGCATGCCGATGTAGCCGGTGGCCGCCGAGAAGAGGGCGCCCACGAGGAAGAAGGCGGAACGTCCCGCCCGCTGCGACCAGGTGTCCGCGGGGAGCAGGAAGAGCAGGAAGAAGACCACGACGGCGAAGATGCCGAGGGTGCGCAGCTGGCGGCCGAGGTAGGCGTTGGCGCCTTCCTGGACCGCGGCGGCGATCTTCTTCATGCTGTCGGTTCCCTCGTCGGCGGCGAGTACCTGGCGGACCAGGATCTGCGCGACGACGAGTGCGGCGAGTGCCACGACCGCAATGACGATCACGATGAGCCGATTGTCATCGGTGAGCACCGCGGATGCCAGATCAGTCGTGCGATCCGGCGCAATGGGGGTGAAGAGCCCCGTCATTCGTCCTCCTTGACGTGATGAGCTCAAGATGTGGACGGATTGTAGGGAGCGCGCCCCGATCAAAACAGTACGCAGGAAACGGAATTGGCGTGCTCTTGCTCCTCAGCAATAGATCGCGTCACTCCAATACCCTCGAAAGCGGTAATGGGGCAAAGGCATTGACGCCTGGTCATTGATCTAGAGGGCATGAAAAAGGCCCTGCTCAGCAGGGCCTTGATAAAGATCAGAAGATAGGACCGAATGTGCGCCCGCCTCGCCCGGATCCGTGGATCCAGTGGATCTAGGGCAGATCGGAGACGCCGGCCACGGGCCAGCTCATCCGGATGGTGCCGCCCGACTCCCCGGTGGTCACCTCGACGTCGTCGACGAGCCCGCTGATCACGGCGAGGCCCATCTCGTCCTCGCCGTCCAGGTCCGACTCCAGGGCGGCCTCGATGCCGGGCACGGCGGCGTCCGGGCCGCCGCCCGGTCCGGGGACCTCGTCGCCGACCTCGATGGAGAACACCTTCTCCTCCTCGGTCAGCACGACCCGGACGGGCGCGGTCAGCCCGTTGCTGCGGTGCAGTCCGACGGCACGCGAGCAGGCCTCGCCCACGGCGAGGCGGACCTCGTCGAGGACGGCTTCCTCCACTCCGGCCCGGCGCGCCACGGCGGCCGCGACCAGGCGGGCCGTGCGGACGTGTTCGGGCTGGGCGCTGAAGCGCAGTTCAACGGTGGCCATGCGCGTCCCCCTCGGACTACGGGCGTGCCTTGACAGGGGCCCGGGCCAACCGTGGCCCGGCACCCCCGTTCTCCTCGTCGGCTCCTCGCCGCCCGAAAGGGCGCCCAAGGCGTCCCGCAGGCGGCCCGGAGCCGTCAGTCGGTGGCGTTGACGGCGTCTTCCACGGTGGTGTGGATCGGGAACACCTTGGTCAGACCGGTGATGCGGAAGATCTTCAGGATGCGCTCCTGGTTGCACACCAGGCGCAGCGAACCCTCGTGCGCGCGGACGCGCTTGAGGCCTCCCACGAGCACACCAAGTCCGGTGGAGTCGAGGAAGTCCACTCGCTCCATGTCGACAACCAGGTGGTAGCTGCCGTCGTTCACCAACTCGACCAACTGCTCGCGCAGCTTGGGCGCGGTATACACATCAATCTCGCCACCGACCTCGACGACCGTACGGTCGCCGACAGTGCGAGTCGACAGGGACAGGTCCACGGATCCTCCAGCACCTTGCTATCGAGCGGCGCCCCCCAGGGGCCTCCCCACCCGAAGGTAGGGGAGGGATTGGCTGCCGCGATGGCATTCAACCACTTACCGGCAGGCGCGCACGACGCCTTCGGACCATTGTCCCGCACGCCGATGACACACTCGGTTCCAATGGCCAATACTCACCGCCCCAAGCGGCCCACGCCACTCGCGGACGCCCGACCCACTCCCGGCACGGTCCTCGACCGGCTGTCCCGGGGGCCTTCCCGGGCTGCGCGCATCACCCATACGGAGCACTTGCCCCCTCGGGAGGGCCGTCATGCCGTCTGGCCCGACCGCATCCGAACGGATGTAGTAGCCGCCATCCAGGCCGCCGGGATCGAACACCCGTGGGAACACCAGGCCGCGGTCGCCGAGCACGCCCTCGACGGCGAATCGGTGGTCGTCGCCACCGGCACCGCCTCGGGCAAGTCTCTGGCCTACCTCGCCCCCGTGCTCTCCGCCCTCGCGGACGGCGCCGAGGCGCCGAACGGGCGGGGCGCGACCGCCCTGTACCTGGCCCCCACGAAGGCCCTCGCGGCCGACCAGCGGCGGGCCGTACGGGAACTCGCGGCCCCCCTCGGCAACGCCGTCCGGCCCGCGGTCTACGACGGGGACACCCCCGTCGAGGAACGCGAATGGGTGCGCCAGTACGCCAACTACGTCCTGACCAACCCCGACATGCTGCACCGCGGGATCCTCCCGGCCCACCCGCGCTGGTCCTCCTTCCTGCGGGCCCTGCGCTACGTGGTGATCGACGAGTGCCACACCTACCGCGGGGTCTTCGGCTCCCACGTGGCACAGGTGCTGCGCCGGCTGCGGCGGCTGTGCGCCCACTACGGCTCCGAACCGGTCTTCCTGCTGGCCTCCGCCACCGCGAGCGACCCGGCGACCGCCGCGTCCCGGCTGACCGGGGTGCCGGTGACGGAGATCACCGACGACGCCTCCCCGCGCGGCGAGGTCGTCTTCGCCCTGTGGGAGCCGCCGCTGCTCACCGAGCTGCGGGGCGAGAAGGGCGCGCCCGTACGCCGTACGGCCACGGCCGAGACCGCCGACCTGCTGACCGACCTGGTCGTCCAGGGGGTCCGCACGGTCGCCTTCGTGCGCTCCCGGCGCGGCGCCGAGCTGATCTCCGTCATCGCCCAGGAACGGCTCGCGGCGGTGGACCGGTCCCTGCCCCGGCGGGTGGCCGCCTACCGTGGCGGATACCTGCCGGAGGAGCGCCGGGCCCTGGAGCGGGCCCTGCACTCCGGCGAGCTGCTGGGCCTGGCCGCCACGACCGCCCTGGAGCTGGGCGTGGACGTCTCGGGCCTGGACGCCGTCCTGATCACGGGCTACCCGGGCACCCGGGCCTCCCTGTGGCAGCAGGCCGGCCGGGCCGGGCGCTCGGGCCAGGGCGCCCTGGCCGTGCTGATCGCCCGCGACGACCCGCTGGACACCTACCTCGTCCACCACCCCGAGGCCCTGTTCCGGCAGCCGGTGGAGGCCACCGTCCTGGACCCGGACAACCCGTACGTCCTCGCGCCCCACCTCTGCGCGGCCGCGGCCGAGCTGCCCCTGACCGACGCCGACCTGGAGCTGTTCGGCCCCGCCACCCACGACCTGCTCCCCCAGCTCGAAGCGGCGAAGCTGCTGCGCCGGCGGGCGACGGCCTGGCACTGGACCCGGCGGGAGCGGGCCTCCGACCTGACCGACATCCGGGGCGGGGGCGGCCGCCCCGTGCAGATCGTCGAGGCCTCGACCGGGCGGCTGCTGGGCACGGTCGACGAATCGGCCGCGCACACCGCCGTCCACGACGGGGCCGTCCACCTCCACCAGGGCCGCACGTACCTGGTGAAGCACCTGGACCTGGAGGACTCCGCGGCGCTCGTCGAGGAGGCCGACCCGCCCTTCTCCACCACCGCCCGCGACACCACCTCCATCTCCATCCTGGACACCGAGACCGAGGTCCCCTGGGGGGCGGGGCGGCTCTGCTACGGCTCCGTCGAGGTCACCAACCAGGTCGTCTCCTACCTGCGGCGCAAACTGATCACCGGCGAGGTGCTGGGCGAGGCCAAACTCGACCTGCCGCCCCGCACCCTGCGCACCAGGGCCGTGTGGTGGACGGTCACCGAGGACCAGCTCGACGAGGCACGGATCAACCCGGAGATCCTCGGCGGCGCCCTGCACGCCGCCGAGCACGCCTCCATCGGCCTGCTCCCGCTGTTCGCCACCTGCGACCGCTGGGACATCGGCGGCGTCTCCGTGCCGCTGCATCCCGACACCCTCCTTCCCACGGTCTTCGTCTACGACGGCCACCCCGGCGGCGCCGGCTTCGCGGAGCGCGCCTTCCACACGGCCCGCGCCTGGCTGACGGCGACCCGCGACGCGATCGCCGCCTGCGAGTGCGAGGCCGGCTGCCCCTCCTGCATCCAGTCCCCCAAGTGCGGCAACGGCAACGACCCCCTCCACAAACGCGGCGCCATCCGCCTCCTCACCCGCCTCCTCTCCGAAGCCCCACCGGCCGCGGCCCCCGAGCACTGACCGGGGCCCGGGCGGGGCCGGGGGCCGCCCTGGCGGCCCTCAGCGGGGCGCCTCCGGGGCCGGGACCGGGCGTCCCGGGTCCTGCCGGGCCGGACCCGCGCCGCCCGGCGCGGCGACCGGCCCGGAGGGCTCCGGCGGGGGGCCCGCCCAGGCCCGGACCGCGGGATCGAAGGGGCCGGCCGCCACCCTGGCGGTGACCTCCGCGACCTCGCCCTCCAGGACGCAGCCGGACAGCCGCGCACCCTGCGCCCCGGCCACCCGTATCGCCGCCGCACAGGCCGTGTCCGGGCCGTGGGCCCAGCTCACCGCGGCCGCGAGGGCCGCCAGGTCCGCCGCGGCCGCCGCCCGGTGGCGGGCCACGACGGCCTGCCCCAGCAGCAGCACCCCGCCGAACACCGCGCCCAGCACCGCGACCATCAGCACCGCCCACACCGTCGCCGAACCCCGGTCCCGGCTCACGGCGGCGGCCCCACGCTGTCCTCCGCCAGGGCCACCGCCTGCGCACCGAGGCGCACCGGAAGCGCGCCCGGCCCCGGTGCCCGCGCCGCCACCCGCACCCGCCACAGGTCGCCCACCCGCTCCAGCTCCACTTCCGCCCCCGAAGGAGCCGCCGCCCGGGCCGCAGCCACCACGACCCCGGCCGGCTCCGACCGGGCAGCCGCCCGGGCACCGGCCCGGGCGGCGTCCACGCACCGGATCTGCGCGGCGGCCGCCATCAGCGCCCAGACCAGCAGCGCCGCGAACAGCACCAGGGCCGGGATCACCAGAGCCGCCTCCGCGGTCACATAACCGCGGTCACTCCTTTCGCGAGGTGCTCGGGATTCCGCCTCAGAACGGCACATCGAGCGCCTTCCCGATGGTCGACTGAAGGGCCGTGGAGACGACTTCACTCGTCACCACCTTGTACAGAACCGCCGCGAACGCACAGGCCGCGATGGTGCCCATGGCATATTCGGAAGTGGACATCCCCGCATCGCCTCCGCGACCGCTCAGTGCTGCCCGCACACGAAACCAGATGATCCTCATGGCAACCTCCTGTTGATTTCCGTTGTTGATGTGGGTGGTTAATGTGGCGTCAGTTGTTCGAGAGGAGACCGGAGGCCATTCCGATCACCACCGGCGCGACCCCGATCGCGAGAAATGCGGGGAGGAAACACAGCCCCACCGGAGCGGTGACGAGAACCGCAGCCCGCTGCGCGCGGGCTCCCGCCCGCCGGGCCCGGTCCGCCCTGAGGTGCGAGGCGAGGCGGGAGACCGGCTCCGCCGCGGGCGCCCCCGTACGGGCAGCCCGTTCCAGGCACTCCGCGAGCGGCCGCGCACCCGGTATCTCCGCCAACCTCCCCCACCCGGCGCCCGGTTCGCCGCCGAGCCGAAGCTCGGCACCGGCCCTCGCCAGCCGAGCCCCCAACGGCCCGCCCAGCGAGTCCCCCACGACCTCCGCGGCCTCCACCGGGCCGGCCCCCGCCGCCAGGCAGGCGGCCAACAGGTCGGCGGCGAACGGCAGCTGACGCTCCGCCTCTCGCACATCCACCCCGGAGGCGGGCCGCGGCCGGGCCGCCCAGCGCCGCACCCCGAAGGCCGCCAGCGCTCCCACGGCCGCCCCCACCGCCCCGCCGACGAGCACCCAGCCCGCCAGCAGCGCCCCGGCCGGCCCGGCCCAGCCCGCCACCACCCCCCGTATCGGGAAGGGCGGCACCGGCCTGCCCGGACCCGCCTCGGCCCCCAGCAGGACCGCGATCCTGCGCCGGGCGGCCCGGGCCCGCATCCGCGCCACCACCGCCGACGCCACGCACAGCGCCGCCACCGCCAGGCACAGCGTCATCCCCAGCCTGTGGACCGCGAAGCCGCCCATCACCGCTCCCCCGCCCGCACGATCCGCCGGCACCACAGCAGGCCCAGCGCTTCCAGCACCCCGCCCGCCAGCAGGCAGCCCCACCCCACCGGGGTGTGCAGCAGCACGCGCAGTGGATCCGCGCCCAGCCCGGTGCCGATGAGCAGGCCCACCAGCGGCAGCAGGGCGAGCACCACCGCCGTCGAGCGCGCCCCCGCCAGCTGGGCCCGCAGCGACTCCTGTCGGTCCCGCTCGGCGCGCAGGGCCCCCTCCAGCCGGTCCAGCCCGGCGGCCAGTCCCGCACCGCCGTCCACCGACACCCGCCAGCAGGCCGCCATGCCGGCCAGCCCCTCCGCGCCGGGCTCCCGCGCCGCCAGGCGCAGCGCCCCGGGCACGTCCCCGCCGAACGCCGCGGCGGCCAGCACGCCCGTCTCGGCCGCTCCCGGCCCGCCGGGGCCCGCCACCGTCCTCCGTATGGCGGCGGTCAGCGCCTGCCCGGGCTGGGCGCCCGCCCGCAGTTCGCCCACGACCGCCCCGCACAGCTCCGCCACCTCCACGGCCCGGGCCGCCCGGGCCCGCTCCCGGGCACGGACCCGCAGCCACCGCCGCACCAGCGGCACCGCGGCCGCTCCCGCCAGCAGGGGCAGCACCGATCCGCCGAGCACCGCGAGCAGCAGACCGGCCCCGAGGCAGCCCCACTCCCGCCGGCGCGCCGCCCTCAGCCGCACGGCGAGCACCCACCGCTCCCGGCGCACCGGCCCGCCCCGCACCATCGGCCCGCCGCCCGCGAGCACCAGCCGGGCCCGCCGGGAGACCCCGTCGCCCCCGGCCAGCACCCAGGCGGCCGCTCCCGCGCACACCACCCCGGCGAAGACCGGCACCGGGTGCGCCGACCCCGCCCAGGCGCTCATCGCGCACCCCGCAGCAGCGGCGCGAGCCGCTCCCAGCCCGGCTCCCGTACGAAGCCCCGCGCGGCCCAGCGCAGCGCCGGTACGGTGACCACCAGCCCGGCGGCATCCCGCTCCAGGACGTGCACCTCGGCCACCCGGCGGCGCCCCGCCCGGTCCCGGGCCAGGTGGACCACCAGGTTCAGCGCGGCCGCCAGCTGGCTGTGCAGGGCGGCCCGGTCGAGCCCGGCGGCCGTCCCGAGGGCCTCCAGCCGGGCCGGGACATGGGCTGCCGCATTGGCATGGACCGTGCCGCAGCCCCCTTCGTGACCCGTGTTCAAGGCGGCCAGCAGATCGGACACCTCGGCGCCCCGGACCTCGCCGACCACCAGCCGGTCGGGCCGCATCCGCAACGCCTGCCGGACCAGGTCCGCCAGCGTCACCAGGCCCGCGCCCTCCTGGTTGGCCGGCCGGGTCTCCAGCCGCACCACATGCGGATGGTCGGGGCGCAGCTCGGCCGAATCCTCGGCCAGCACGATCCGCTCGCCCGGGCCGACCAGCCCCAACAGGGCGCTGAGCAGGGTGGTCTTGCCGGTTCCGGTACCGCCGGAGACGAGGAACGACAGCCGGGCGTCGACGATCGCCCGGAGCAGCCGGTGCCCGCCGGGCGGCAGCGTGCCCGCCGCGACGAGCTCCTCCAGCGTGAAAGCGCGCGGCCGCACGACCCGCAGCGAAAGGCAGGCCGACCCGACCGCCACCGGGGGCAGGACGGCATGCAGCCGGGTGCCGTCCGGCATCCGGGCGTCCACCCAGGGCCGGGCGTCGTCCAGGCGCCGCCCGGCGACGGCGGCCAGCCGCTGGGCGAGTCGGCGCACGGCCTGCGCGTCGGCGAAGGTCACCCCGGTCAGTTCCAGCCCGCCGCCGCGGTCCACCCACACCCGGTCGGGCGCCGCCACCAGCACATCGGTGACCTCGGGGTCGGCGAGCAGCGCCTCCAGCGGGCCGGCTCCGACCAGTTCGGACCGCAACTCGGCGGCCGCCCCGAGCACTTCCGCGTCCCCGAGCAGCCGGCCCTGCGCCCGCAGGGCGGCCGCCACCCGCGCCGGGGTCGGCTCCGCACCGCTCTCCGCGAGCCGCCTGCGCACCGCCTCCAGCAGCACCGCGCTCATGCCGGCACCCCCTGGGCGGGGCCGAGCGCGCGCTGCCAGAAGCCGTCGCAGAAGCGGGCCAGCGCTCCGCGCCCCTGCGCACCCGGCGGTTCCCCCTCGGCCACCCGCCCCGGCAGCCCCACCTCGACCGGCACCTCGCCGGCCAGCGGCGCCCCCAGCAACCCGGCCACGGCCTCCGGATCGAGCCCGCCCGGGCAGCGGCCCCGTACGACGACGCGTACGTCCCGGGCCGCCATCCGTACCCCGGCCGCCACCCGGCCCGCCGCGGCCACCGCCCGCAGCTCGCCCGGCACCACCATCAGCACCAGGTCGAGCTGGGCCAGCGCCTCGGCCACGGCTTCGTCGACCCGCCGCGGGAGGTCGACCACCACGACCCCGCCCCGGCGGCGGGCGGCGGCCACCACCGACCGCATCGCGGCGGGCGGCACCACCACCCGGTCCCCGCGGTCCCAGCTGAGCACGCGCAGGGCGTGCAGTTCGGGCAGGGACTCCTCCAGGGCTCCGGCGCCGACGCGGCCCCGCGAGCCAGCGAAGTCCGGCCAGCGCAGCCCCTCCGCGGCTTCGCCCCCGAGCAGCACGTCCATGCCCCCGCCCAGCGGGTCCCCGTCGATGAGGATGGTCCGCTCCCCGGCGCGGGCCGCCCGCAGGGCGAGCGCGCAGGCGAGGGTGGAGGCCCCCGCACCGCCGCTGCCGCCGATCACCCCGACGGCGAGGGC
Source organism: Streptomyces sp. NPDC091371 (assembly GCF_040684275.1). NCBI lineage: Bacteria > Bacillati > Actinomycetota > Actinomycetes > Kitasatosporales > Streptomycetaceae > Streptomyces > Streptomyces sp. NPDC091371. Next base: position 444,278 of record NZ_JBFBFP010000001.1, on the reverse strand, counting down.
TGGCCGACCGGCTCCCTCCACCACATCGGCGATGCGGTCGACGAGCCGGCCCTCGGCATCGGGGAGCCGCAGCACCTCCTCGGCTCCGATCTCCACCGCCCGCTGCCACACGAGGGGGTCGTCCAGCTCCCGGCCGACGAGGAACACCCCTCCCCTGCGGGGCGCCCCGCGCACCCGCCGGGCGGCGTCGTCCCCGACGAGCACGAGCGGCGCGGACTCCCACCCGACACCCCCACCACTCCCACCGCTGCCGTCACTCCCCGCACTCTGCTCGGGCACCGCGTGGTGCACATGCGGTTCGGCGCCCGCGGCGGCGCACAGCCGCAACAGGTCGTCCAGCAGCAGGGGATCCTCGGTGATGATCAGCGGTCGCCCGCCGGCCGGCGCCACCCCGGCCACGCTCCCCGACCCGGCCCCGGCCGGAGCCCCGGCCACAGCCTCCACCGCATCCCCGGCCCGCGTTTCACACGACTTCGATCGAGCCACGATCTCCGCCCCCTTCTCACGACAAATGCAGCACCGCGGACTTCGCGGCTGGAATCACCGTGGCGGGATCGGGAAAAAGAAGTGGATCTTGCTCGAAAACTGTGGACAGCGGACCGATTGTGAATAACCCGGTCACCCTCACAGGTGAGTTCCGGAGCGCGGCGGAACCACTACGCACCGTCACGAGTCTGACGTGGTGAGGGCCTTCGCCACGCACGGCCCCACACAAGAGGAAGGGCCGGGAGATGGTCACTTGGGGCCGAAGGCAGGGACGCGAACCGCGTCCGGACATGCGACGACCCCCGCCGGGGGGGAGAGCGGGGGTCGTCCCCACGGTCCGACTCGGGGGGGGAGGAGCCAGACCGGGTTAGCACGGTCGCGAACGATCCGTGACTTCCATGGTGTACCCGAGAGCCCTCTCAGGCAAACCCACGCGCCACACCTTACGCCGAATGGTGGGCGCATATGCTCGGGGCGTGGAAAATCAGCCCTTGCCGCACTCCTCGCCTCGCACCGCAGCCTTCTTCGACCTGGACAAGACGGTCATTGCGAAGTCGAGCACCTTGACGTTCAGCAAGTCCTTCTACCAGGGCGGACTGATCAACCGCCGCGCCGTGCTGCGCACCGCGTACACGCAGTTCATCTTCCTGGCCGGCGGCGCCGACCACGACCAGATGGAGCGGATGCGCGAATACCTGTCCGGCCTCTGCAAGGGCTGGAACGTGCAGCAGGTGCGGGAGATCGTCGCGGAAGCCCTGCACGACCTCATCGACCCGATCATCTACGACGAGGCCGCCTCCCTCATCGAGGCCCATCACACCGCGGGCCGGGACGTGGTGATCGTCTCCACGTCCGGCGCGGAAGTGGTCGAGCCGATCGGCGAGATGCTCGGCGCGGACCGGGTCGTCGCCACGCGCATGGTCGTGGGCGAGGACGGCTGCTTCACCGGGGAGATCGAGTACTACGCGTACGGGCCCACGAAGGCGGAGGCCGTCCGCGAGCTGGCGGAGTCCGAGGGCTACGACCTCGCCCGCTGCTACGCCTACAGCGACTCGGCCACCGACATCCCGATGCTGGAGGCGGTCGGCCACCCGCACGCCGTCAACCCCGACCGGGCGCTGCGCCGCGAGGCACTGGCCCGCGAATGGCCGGTACTGGTCTTCGACCGGCCCGTGCGGCTCAAGCAGCGGCTGCCCGGACTGTCGATGCCCGCGCGGCCCGCGCTCGTCGCCGCGGCCGCCGTGGGGGCGGCGGCCGCCACCGCCGGGCTGGTCTGGTACGCGAGCCGCCGCCGGGCCAGCGCGCTCGCCGCCGCCGCATCCACCTGATTGCCCTGACCTGCGGTGATACGGGGCGTCCGGTTCGCCCGATCCCGCCCCGGAAAGTAAAAAGTGGAGCCAGGGGTTTCGCATAGCACCGAAGCGGAGTACAAATAAAGCAACGGCCCGCGAGACCAAAGAACATCCGAGAGGATCATCTTTAAAACGCAGTAAGGCCCACGGACCGAAGCATGAACGCCGAGCACCCACGCGACGTCGACCCGTCGATTACGGGCCAGCCGCACCAGGGAACGGGCAAAGCTCCCGACCTGATGGGCAACTATCGAGGACGCTTGGTAACTGGGCGTAAATGCCAGCGGCGACACCAAAGCAGTATGGTGTCGCCGCAACCCATGTCCGGGCAAAAAACCTCAGGCCGCGCCCCGCTGCAGCGCCTCGCACACCGCCGTCGACTCGCGCACACCGAGTTCGACCGCCCGCCCGCAATGGGCGATCCAGGCGGCCATCCCCTCGGCCGTGCCGGAGACGTAGCCCTCGAAGGCCGCCAGGTACGCATCGCGCCCCTGCTCCGCGTGACCGACCTCCGCCGGGCAGATCGCCTTCGGGTCCAGACCGCTGTTGATCAGGACGATCCGCTCGGCGGCCCGCGCGACCAGCCCGTTGTAAGTGGCGAAGGGACGCAGCGCCAGCAGCTCGCCGTGCACCACCGCAGCCGTGATCAGCGCCGGGGCGGAACCGCCCGCGATGACCAGGCGGGACAGCCCGTCGAGCCGCCCCGCGACCTCCTCCGCGCTCGGCAGCGGCAGCTCCACCAGGGGCTCGTCCACCGCCTCGCCCGCCAGCCGCGGGCGGCCCACGACGTCGCCCTCCACCGTCGACCCCGACGCCACCAGGTGCAGTCGCGCCAGGACCCGCAGCGGCGACTGGCGCCAGATGCTCAGCAGCTGCCCCGCCTCGGCGGTGAGCCGCAGCGCGGCGCCGACCGTACGGGCCTCCGGCTCCGAGCCGAAGTCGGTCCGGCGGCGCACCTCCTCCAGCGCCCAGTCGGCGCCGGACAGCGCCGCACTGGCGCGGGCGCCGCGCAGGGCGGCCTCCGAGGTGATCTCTCCGCTCCGCCGGCGCATCACACGGTGCCCGTAGACCCGGTCCACGGCCTTGCGTACGGAATCCACGGAATCGGCGACACCCGGCAGCCCGGCCAGTGCGGCCAGCGGGTCAGCAGCGCTACTCATAAGTAAGGAGCCTACGCACTGCGCCCCCGTACCACCGACCCCTCCTTGGAGTGGTCTTCTTCACTCACCTTGACAACTCCCCGCTGTCGACCCACTACGCTTGGTGAACATGAAGATCGCTTTCGTGGGAAAGGGCGGCAGCGGCAAGACGACCCTGTCCTCCCTCTTCATCCGCCACCTCGCCGCCAATGAAGCCCCCGTCGTCGCGGTGGACGCCGACATCAACCAGCACCTGGGCACCGCGCTCGGACTCAGCGAGGAGGAGGCCGCCGGGCTGCCGGCCATGGGCGCGCACCTGCCCCTGATCAAGGAGTACCTGCGGGGTTCCAACCCGCGCATCGCGTCCGCCGACACGATGATCAAGACCACCCCGCCCGGCCGCGGTTCGCGCCTGTTGCGCGTCACCGAGGACAACCCGGTGTACGGGGCCTGCGCGCGCACGCTGCTGCTGGACGGGGAGCCCGTACGGCTCATGGCCACCGGACCGTTCACCGAGGCCGACCTGGGCGTGGCCTGCTACCACTCCAAGGTCGGAGCGGTCGAGCTGTGCCTCAACCACCTCGTCGACGGGCCGGACGAGTACGTGGTCGTCGACATGACGGCCGGCTCGGACTCCTTCGCCTCGGGCATGTTCACCCGCTTCGACGTGACCTTCCTGGTCGCCGAGCCGACCCGCAAGGGCGTCTCCGTCTACCGCCAGTACAAGGAGTACGCACGGGACTTCGGGGTCGCGCTGAAGGTCATCGGCAACAAGGTGCAGGGGCCGGAGGACATCGAGTTCCTCCAGGACGAGGCCGGCGAGGACCTGCTGGTCACCGTCGGGCACTCCGACTGGGTGCGGGCGATGGAGAAGGGCCGCCCGGCCGCCTTCGAGCTGCTGGAGGCGAGCAACCGGCTGGCCCTCCAGGCCCTGCAGGACACCGCCGACGACTCCTACGCGCACCGCGACTGGGGCCGGTACACCGAGCAGATGGTGCGCTTCCACCTCCGCAACGCGGAGAGCTGGGGCAATGCCAAGACCGGGGTCGACCTGGCGGACCAGATCGACCCCGATTTCGTGCTCCGCGAGGACGCGGCGGGCAGGGACGTGATCCTCAGCCCTCGTCCCCAGCAGCATCAGCCGGCTCCGCAGCCGGCTTGACGCCCGCGGGGGCGGCCGGCTTCGCCGGCGGCCCCGCGGTCAGGAACTTCGCCCAGCCCTCCTTCGGCGCCTCGCCGACGTCGAGGGTGCGCATCCACTCCACGGTCTTCGAGTCCTGGGCGTCCAGCCAGTCCGCCAGTTCACGGAACGGCACGCAGCGGACCTCGGGCTTGGTGCACATCGTCTTGATGGACTCCTCGACGGCGCGCATGTAGGTGCCGCCGTTCCAGGACTCGAAGTGGTTGCCGATGATCAGCGGCGCGCGGTTGCCCTGGTAGACGCGGTCGAAGGCCTGGCGCAGGCCGTCGCGCATCTGGTCGCCCCAGTAGGCGTGCTGTGAGGGGTCGCCCTGCGAGGTCGTCCCGGACTGGTTGACCATGTAGTTGTAGTCCATGCTCAGCGTGTCGAAGGCGCGGCCCGGCATGGGGACGAGCTGGAGCGGGATGTCCCAGAGGCCGTCCGTCTTCTTGGGCCAGATCTGCTTGCTGATGCCGCTGGAGTCGTAGCGGAAGCCCATGTCCTTGGCGGCCAGCATGAAGTTCTTCTGGCCTTCGAGGCAGGGGGTGCGGGCGCCGATGAGCTCCTTGTCGTAGTCGAACGGGAGCGCCTCCATGGCCTTCAGGCCCGCGTTGGTCTTCCAGTTCTTGACGAAGGACTTGGCCTGGTTGATCTCGCTCTTCCACTCCTCCACGGACCAGGTGCCGACGCCGCCGTCCGGACCGCAGAAGTGGCCGTTGAAGTGGGTGCCGATCTCGTTGCCCTCCAGCCAGGCCGCACGGACCTGGGTGGCGGTGTCCTTGATGCCCTGGAGGTCGCCGAAGCCGATGTCGGAGCGGCCGGGCGAGTGCTGCGGGGCCGTGTAGAGGGAGCGCTTCTCCTCGGGGAGCAGGTACACGCCGCTGAGGAAGTACGTCATGCGGGCGTTGTGCTTCTTGCCGACCTCACGGAAGTGCGAGAAGAGCTTCTGGCTGTCCTCGCCGGCCCCGTCCCACGAGAACACCACGAACTGCGGCGGCTTTTCGCCGGGCCCCAGCTTCTGCGGCTTCCGCACGTTCGGCTGGGGGCCGGTGTAGGCGGTCGAGCCGTCTCCGATGGGCCGGTTGACGCTGCCCGGGGCCTCGGGGGCGGCTGCCCCCTTCCTGGCGTTCTGAGGGCCCGCGGCCGGGGACTTGGCGGGCTCCGAGGCGGTGCACCCGGCGACCCCCAGGACCAGAGCCGTGGCGACCAGGCCGCCGGCGATCTTCTTCGTGGCGGCGATCATCCGCCCACCTCTCCCTCGCAGATCCATCCCTCGCAGGACTTCCGCGCCGCAACGTCCCATGCGGTCTGCTTTGAAGAAGGTGTGACAAGCCGGATAAAAAGCCCAATCACCCTTGAGTGCTAATTAATGGGCCATTTGCCCGTATTACCTATCACTTCCCTTTACTCTCCATTACCGTTCGTTTACTGAGTGTTGGAACTCCCGCCGCTTCACCCTCCCCAGAGCAGACCAGACCAGAGGAGACGGGACCTTATGACTGCCACCGCCAAAGACGTCCCCGCCGACCTCTCCGCCTCCGTCGCGGTCTTCCTGATCGCCCTCCCGCTCTCGCTCGGCATCGCCCTGGCCACCGGAGCCCCGCTCCAGGCGGGCCTGGTCGCCGCGGCGGTCGGGGGGATCGTGGCCGGACGGCTCGGCGGCGCCCCGCTCCAGGTGAGCGGGCCTGCGGCCGGACTCACCGTGGTCACCGCCGAGTTGATCCAGCACTACGGGTGGCGGACCACGTGCGCCATCACCGTGCTAGCCGGCTGCTGCCAGCTCGCGCTCTCCGCGCTGCGGACCGCCCGGTCGGCGCTCATGGTCAGCCCGGCCATCGTGCACGGCATGCTCGCGGGCATCGGCGTGACCATCGCACTGGCCCAGCTGCACATCGTGCTCGGCGGCACCCCGCAGAGCTCGGCCGTGGCGAACGTCCTCGGGCTGCCGGGCCAGTTGGCCGACCTCCACCCCGGCGCGCTCGGCGTCAGCACGCTGACCCTGGTCGTCCTGCTCGGCTGGCCCCGGCTGCCCGGACTGGCGGGCCGGGCCCTGCGCAAGGTGCCGGCGGCCCTCGCCGCCGTCGCCGCGGCCACCGCCTTCGCCGCGCTGGCCGGGATCAGCCTGCCCCGGGTGGACCTCCCGTCCTGGCGCAGCCACGCCCTGCCGGAGCTGCCCGAGGGGCCGGTCCTGGGCATCATCGCGGCCGTACTGACCGTCACGTTGGTGGGCAGCGTGGAGTCCCTGCTGTCCGCGGTCGCCACCGACAAGGTGATCGCCTCGGAGCGGCAGACGGCCAACCGCCCGCCGCGCGCCGACCTCGACAGGGAGCTGCGGGGGCAGGGCGCAGCGAACATCGTCTCCGGGGCGCTGGGCGGTCTGCCCATCACGGGTGTGGCCGTCCGCAGCGTGGCCAACGTCAAGTCCGGCGCGGTCAGCCGCAGGTCGGCCATCCTGCACGGCTTCTGGGTGCTGCTGGCGGCTGCACTGCTCGTCCCGGTCCTCGACCTGATTCCGCTGGCCGCGCTGGCCGCGCTGGTGATGGCGGTGGGCGTGCAGATGGTCAGCATCAATCACCTGCGCACTGTCACGCGGCACCGGGAGGCCCTGGTCTACGCGACGACCATCGCGGCCGTGGTGTTCGGCGGGGTCCTGGAGGGTGTGGCCATCGGGATCGCGGTCGCCGTCGCACTGGCCCTGCACCGCCTCGCCCGGACCCGGATCACGGTGGAACAGCTGGACGGCGGAGTCCACCGGGTGCGGGCGCGCGGGCAGTTGACCTTCCTGGCGGTGCCGCGGCTGAGCCGGGTCCTGAACCAGATCCCGCAGGACGGGCAGGCGGTGATCGAGCTGGACGGCTCGTTCATGGACCACGCGGCCTACGAGACCCTGCACGACTGGCAGGAGGCCCATGTGGCGCACGGCGGTTCGCTGAAGGTCACCGGCCGCGCCGGGTCGGCCGAGCCGCACCGGGGTGCGCCGCAGCGCGGGACGCACCAGTGCTGCCGGCCCTGGACGCCCTGGCAGAACCACTGCGACCACCGGCCGGCGCAGCCCCGTACGCCCGAGCCCGGCGGCGTGGAGGCGGCAGCCGAGGCCTTGGAGGCCGCCTCCACGGCGAAGAGGCCCCGGCGGCGCGGAGCCGGTCAACTGGCCAATGGGATCAGCGCCTTCCAGCGCGATACCGCGCCCCACGTACGGGACGAACTGGCCCGGCTGGCCCGCGAGGGGCAGCGGCCCTCGCAGCTCTTCCTCACGTGCGCGGACTCCCGCCTGGTCACCAGCATGATCACGGCCAGCGGGCCCGGCGACCTGTTCACCGTCCGCAACGTCGGCAACCTGGTCCCGCTCCCCGGCGCGGAGTCCACGGACGACTCGGTCGCGGCGGCCATCGAGTACGCCGTGGACGTGCTCAAGGTGGACAGCATCACCGTGTGCGGCCACTCGGGCTGCGGGGCCATGCAGGCCCTGCTCAGCTCCGCTCCGGGGCAGCCGATGACCCCGCTGCGCCGCTGGCTGCGGCACGGGCTGCCCAGCCTGGAGCGGATGGCCAGCCGCCACCACGCCTGGGCCCGGATCGCCGGGCGGCTCCCGGCCGACGCCGTCGAGCAGCTGTGCCTGACCAATGTGGTTCAGCAGTTGGAGCACCTGAGGGCGCACGAGTCGGTGGCCAGGCGGCTCGCCGACGGGACCCTGGAGCTGCACGGGATGTACTTCCACGTGGGTGAGGCACAGGCCTACCTGCTGTCCGAGGGCGAGGACTTCTTCGACTGCCGGGTCTTCGACAGCGTCGGGCAGAGCGCCTGAACAGGCATCTGGACCAGCATCTGAACCGATACCCTCCCGTATCCGTGCAATCGTGTGGCCCCTTCTCGCACCCTGCAGCGGGAAGGGGTCTTCGCGCGCCGTTCCCTCGCGGTACCACGACGCGAAATAGGTCTAAACCAATTGTCGGTTACCCCTTGTCACCCGGGCCACCGACTGATGAGCTATGCCCGGGGACACAACGGACACCCTGGGAAAGGGAGATCTCGTGAGCAATGAAAGCCTGGCCAATCTGCTCAAGGAGGAGCGGCGGTTCGCACCGCCCGCCGATCTGGCCGCCGCCGCCAACGTGACAGAGGCTGCGTACGCACAGGCCGACGCGGACCGGCTGGGCTTCTGGGCCGAGCAGGCCCGGCGGCTGACCTGGGCCACGGAGCCGACCGAGACGCTCGACTGGACCAACCCGCCCTTCGCGAAGTGGTTCGCGGACGGCAAGCTGAACGTCGCCTACAACTGCGTGGACCGCCACGTCGAGGCCGGCAACGGCGAGCGCGTCGCGATCCACTTCGAGGGCGAGCCCGGTGACAGCCGGGCGATCACCTACGCCCAGCTCAAGGACGAGGTCTCGCAGGCCGCCAACGCCCTGACCGAACTCGGTGTCCAGGCCGGCGACCGCGTCGCCGTCTACCTGCCGATGATCCCCGAGGCCGTCGTGGCGATGCTCGCGTGCGCCCGGATCGGCGCCGCGCACTCCGTGGTCTTCGGCGGCTTCTCCGCCGACGCCGTCGCCTCCCGCATCCAGGACGCCGACGCCAAGCTGGTCATCACCGCCGACGGCGGCTACCGCCGCGGCAAGGCGACCGCCCTGAAGCCCGCGATCGACGAGGCCGTCGCCAAGTGCCCGCAGGTCGAGCACGTGCTCGTGGTGCGGCGCACCGGCCAGGACACCGCCTTCACCGAGGGCCGCGACCTCTGGTGGCACGACCTGGTCGGCCGGCAGTCCGCGGAGCACACCCCGCAGGCCTTCGAAGCCGAGCACCCGCTGTTCATCCTCTACACCTCGGGGACCACGGGTAAGCCCAAGGGCATCCTGCACACCTCGGGCGGCTACCTCACGCAGGCCGCGTACACCCACCACGCGGTCTTCGACCTGAAGCCGGAGAGCGACGTCTACTGGTGCACCGCCGACATCGGCTGGGTGACCGGGCATTCGTACATCGTCTACGGGCCGCTCGCGAACGGCGCCACCCAGGTGATGTACGAGGGCACGCCGGACACCCCGCACCAGGGCCGCTTCTGGGAGGTCGTGCAGAAGTACGGCGTCACCATCCTCTACACGGCGCCCACGGCCATCCGTACGTTCATGAAGTGGGGCGACGACATCCCCGCGAAGTTCGACCTGTCGAGGCTGCGCGTCCTGGGCTCGGTCGGCGAGCCGATCAACCCCGAGGCCTGGATCTGGTACCGCAAGCACATCGGCGGCGACCGCTGCCCGATCGTGGACACCTGGTGGCAGACCGAGACCGGCGCGATGATGATCTCCCCGCTGCCCGGCGTCACGGAGACCAAGCCGGGCTCGGCGCAGCGCGCACTGCCCGGGATCTCCGCCACCGTCGTGGACGACGAGGCGCACGAGGTCCCGAACGGCGGCGGCGGCTACCTCGTCCTCACCGAGCCGTGGCCGTCGATGCTGCGCACGATCTGGGGCGACGACCAGCGGTTCATCGACACCTACTGGTCGCGCTTCGAGGGCAAGTACTTCGCGGGCGACGGCGCCAAGAAGGACGAGGACGGCGACATCTGGCTGCTCGGCCGGGTGGACGACGTGATGCTGGTGTCCGGCCACAACATCTCGACCACCGAGGTCGAGTCGGCGCTCGTCTCGCACCCCTCGGTCGCCGAGGCGGCCGTGGTGGGCGCGAACGACGAGACCACCGGTCAGGCCATCGTGGCCTTCGTGATCCTGCGGGGCAGCGCCTCGGAGACCGACGGCCTGGTCGCGGAGCTGCGCAACCACGTGGGCACCACCCTCGGCCCGATCGCCAAGCCGAAGCGGATCCTGCCGGTCCAGGAGCTGCCGAAGACCCGCTCCGGCAAGATCATGCGCCGTCTGCTGCGCGACGTGGCCGAGAACCGCGCCGTCGGTGACGTCACCACGCTGGCCGACTCCTCGGTGATGAGCCTGATCCAGAGCAAGCTGCCGAGCGCCTCCAGCGAGGACTGAGACACGACACGAAGGGGCATCCTGCGCGCCGCGCCGGGTGCCCCTTTCGCGCATAAGGTGATGATCACCGGATATGCCCTCGCGTACACCCTGTAAAATATTGAAAGCGTAAAAACCACAGGGTGCGCCGGGAAGTCTGGTCGGCAATGAGCTTCGCCATGCCGTCCAACCGACCCCCGGAGGTGCCCCGCTGTGGCCACGCCCGACCGCACCGATCACCAGAGCCGCAAGTTCCTCGGCCTGCTCTCGCTGCCCGAGCGGCGCTTCATCGCAGATGCCCTGCGCGCCGAGACGGTCGGCGGTGTGCTGCTCCTCGTGGCCGCGATCGCCGCCCTGATCTGGGCGAACACCCCGGGCCTGGCGGAGAGCTACAAGACCGTCAAGGACTTCCACATCGGCCCCGCCGCCCTCGGCCTGGACCTCTCGATCCAGCACTGGGCGGCCGACGGGCTGCTCGCGATCTTCTTCTTCGTGGCCGGCATCGAGCTCAAGCGCGAACTGGTAGCGGGCGACCTGCGCGACCCCAAGGCGGCAGCCCTCCCGGTCATCGCCGCCATCTGCGGCATGGCCGTCCCGGCCGGGGTGTACGCCTTCGTCAACGTCCTCGGCAGCGGCTCGATGGACGGCTGGGCCGTCCCCACCGCCACCGACATCGCCTTCGCGCTCGCCGTCCTCGCGGTCATCGGCACCTCGCTGCCCTCGGCGCTCCGCGCGTTCCTGCTGACCCTCGCCGTCGTCGACGACCTCTTCGCGATCATCATCATCGCGGTGTTCTTCACCGAGCAGATCGACTTCCTGGCGCTCGGCGGCGCGGTCGTCGGACTGGTCCTCTTCTGGTTCCTGCTGCGCCGCGGTGTGCGCGGCTGGTACGTCTACGTACCGCTCGCCCTGGCCATCTGGGGTCTGATGTACAACAGCGGCGTCCACGCCACCATCGCCGGTGTCGCGATGGGCCTGATGCTCCGCTGCCACACCAGGGAGGGCGAGCAGCACTCCCCCGGCGAACACATCGAGCACCTGGTCCGGCCGATCTCGGCCGGTCTCGCCGTACCGCTCTTCGCGCTCTTCTCCGCCGGTGTCTCCCTCTCCGACGAGGCCATCGCCGAGGTCTTCACCCGCCCCGAGACCCTCGGCGTGGTCCTCGGCCTGGTCGTCGGCAAGACGCTGGGCATCTTCGGCGGCACCTGGCTGGCCGCCCGCTTCACCAAGGCCGAGCTGAACGAGGACCTCGCCTGGCCCGACGTACTGGCCGTGGCCTCCCTCGCCGGCATCGGCTTCACCGTCTCGCTGCTGATCGGCGAACTCGCGTTCGCCGGCGACCCGGTCCTCACCGACGAGATCAAGGCCGCCGTCCTGATCGGCTCCCTCATCGCCGCGGTCATCGCCTGCGTCCTGCTCAAGCTCCGCGACCGCAAGTACAAGGCGCTCACCGAGGCCGAGGAGCGCGACGAGGACCAGGACGGCATCCCGGACATCTACGAGGAGCACAACCCGGCGTACCACCTGCGGATGGCGAAGATCTACGAGGACAGGGCCGCGGCGCACCGCCGCAAGGCAGAAGCGGCGGCCCAAGCGGCAGCCGGGGCCAGCAACGAGGCCGACCGTCCGGCATGATCTGACTGACGACGGAGGACAGCCGCCGGCGACAGACGCAGCCAACGCAGCAGACGACAAAGGGAGAGAGCGATGAGCGCAGTGGACCAAGGGGCACAGGGAGCCGAGCGCACGCTGGGCCAGCTGGTCGCCTCGGCCACCGCCGAGATGTCCGCCCTGGTGCACGACGAGATCGCCCTCGCCAAGGTGGAGATCAAGCAGGACGTCAAGGCCGCGGGCATCGGCAGCGGTGCCGCGATCGTCGCCGGGGTGCTCGTGCTCTTCTCCCTGCCGGTGCTGAGCTTCGCCGCGGCGTACGGGATCCACAATCTCGGTCTCGGCCTCGCGTGGTCCTTCCTCATCGTCGGCGTCGTGTTCTGGCTGCTCGCGGGCGTGATCGGGCTGATCGCCCGGGCCAAGTTCAAGAAGGTCAAGCCTCCGGTGAAGACCATCGAGGCCGTCAAGCAGACCTCCGCGCTCCTCGGAACCGTCAAGCCGCATCCGCGCGCGGTGAGTGACCAGGCTGTGGGTGTGGCACGCTCGTCCTCATGACAGCGCCCACGCCGGACCCCAGCACACCTCCCACTGCTGCCACGGCGGTACGGCTCGACCTCCCCGGCGGGAGAACGGTGACGCACCGGGACGTCGCCGCCAACGGCGCCCGCTTCCACGTCGCCGAGGTCGGTGACGGGCCTCTGGTGCTGCTGCTGCACGGCTTCCCGCAGTTCTGGTGGACCTGGCGGCACCAGCTGACCGCGCTCGCGGACGCCGGGTACCGGGCGGTGGCGATGGACCTGCGCGGGGTGGGCGGCAGCGACCGCACCCCGCGCGGCTACGACCCCGCCAACCTGGCGCTCGACATCACCGGGGTCGTGCGGTCCCTGGGCGAGCCGGACGCCGCCCTCGTCGGGCACGACCTGGGCGGGTACCTCGCCTGGACGGCGGCCGTGATGCGGCCGAAGCTGGTGCGCCGGCTCGTCGTCTCCTCGATGCCGCACCCGCGCCGCTGGCGTTCGGCAATGCTGTCGGACTTCGGGCAGACCAGGGCCAGTTCGCACATCTGGGGCTTCCAGCGGCCGTTCATCCCCGAGCGGCAGCTCGTCGCCGACGACGGGGCGCTCGTAGGGGAGTTGATCCGGGAGTGGTCGGGTCCCCGGCTCCAGGAGTCCATCACCGACGAGGACATCGCCGTGTACCGGCGCGCCATGTGCATCCCGTCCACCGCGCACTGCTCGGTGGAGCCGTACCGCTGGATGATGCGGTCGATGGCGCGGCCCGACGGGCTCCAGTTCAACCGGCGGATGAAGCGCCCGGTGCGGGTGCCGACGCTGCACCTGCACGGCTCGCTCGACCCGGTGATGCGGACGCGGAGCGCGGCCGGTTCCGGGGAGTACGTCGAAGCCCCGTACCGGTGGCGGCTGTTCGACGGTCTCGGGCACTTCCCGCACGAGGAGGACCCGGTGGCCTTCTCCACCGAGTTGGTGAACTGGCTCAAGGACCCCGAGCCGGACCGCTGACCACTGACCGAGTCTCACATAACCGGCATAACCAGTATGACAAGCATTCAATTGCCTGGCGCATAGGCCAATTGGCCGTCCCGTAGGGGGTTACCGACCTTGGGGCACGGGCACAGCTCGGAGTATGGGCTGGACGCACGACTACGGTGACACCGCACACGAAGACCGCTCGGCCGCAGCGCCGGGCACCCACGAGAGGACCGGCCGGCACGGCCACGACCTCCGACTCGGGATTCCGCGCATCCTGCGCCGCCGGGCCCTGTGGGTCTCGGCGCGCCTGCGTCATCCACGGACGTAGAGGGACCGCGGGTCCGCGGCGTCAGAGGGCGCAGCCCTGGCTGTCCACACGCCGGTCGGCGGTCTTGCCGATCCGGATGTCGTCGCGGATCTCGTCCACCGTCAGCGCGTAGCCGGTGTTCGGGTCGTCGAGGGACTTCGCGAAGACGACCCCGTACACCTTGCCGTCGGGCGTCAGCAGCGGGCCGCCGGAGTTGCCCTGGCGGACCGTCGCGAACAGCGAGTAGACGTCCCGTCGGACGGTGCCCCGGTGGTAGATGTCCGGACCGTTGGCGTTGATCCGCCCGCGGACGCGGGCCGCGCGCACGTCGTACGCGCCGTTCTCCGGGAAGCCGGCGACGATCGCGTCGTTGCCGCTCACCGCGTCCTTCTCGGTGAACTCCAGCGCGGGCGCCTTCAGCTTGGGCACGTCCAGGACTGCGATGTCGCGCTCCCAGTCGTAGAGCACGACCTTGCCGTCGTACAGCTTGCCCTCGCCGCCGATCTGCACGGTCGGCTCGCCGACCCCGCCGACGACGTGCGCGTTGGTCATCACCTTGCCGGGCGCGAAGACGAAGCCCGTGCCCTCCAGCACCTTGCTGCAGCTGGGCGCCGTGCCGACGACCTTCACGATCGAGCGCTTGGCCTGCTCGGTGACCGGGCTGTCGACGAGGTCCGGGTCCGGCGCCTGCACCTCCGGGATGGGCTCGTTCGAGAACGGGGTGAACACCTGCGGGAAGCCGTTGCGCGCCAGGGTGGAAGTGAAATCCGAGAACCAGCTGTCCGCCCGGTCGGGCAGCACCCGCGTCACGCCGAGGAGCACCTTGGAGTTGCGCACCTCCTTGCCCAGCGTGGGCAGCGCCGTCTGGGCCACCAGCAGCCCGATCAGCCAGGCCACCAGCAGCATCGCGACCACGTTGACCAGGGCGCCGCCGGTCGCGTCGATGATGCGCGCCGGCGACCAGGTGATCTGGCGGCGGAGCCGGTTGCCGAGGTGGGTGGTCAGGGCCTGGCCGATCGAGGCACAGACGATGATCACGACGACGACGATGACCACGACCGTCGTGGACACCTGGGTGCCGTTGTCCGTCACCCGGTCCCAGATCAGCGGCAGCAAGGACACGGCGACGAGGCCACCGCCGAGGAAGCCGATCACCGACAGGATGCCGACGACGAAGCCCTGGCGGTAGCCGACGATCGCGAACCACACGGCGGCGACCAACAACAAGATGTCCAGCACGTTCACGTGGGCCACCGTCTCATGCGCGCCAGTCGAGCGGGACCTGCCGTGATCGGTCCCACGGGCGCTCCCAGCCCGCGAAGTGCAGGATCCGGTCGATGACGCCGGCGGTGAACCCCCAGACCAGAGCCGATTCGACGGTGAAGCCCGGCCCCAGATGGCCGGCCGGGTGGACGGTCGTGACCCGGTGCGCCGGGTCCGTGAGATCGGCCACGGGAACCGTGAAGACGCGGGCCGTCTCGGCCGGGTCCACGGCGCCGACGGGGCTGGGCGTACGCCACCAGCCGAGCACCGGGGTCACGACGAACTCGCTGACCGGGATGTAGAGCCGGGGCAGCACCCCGAAGATCTGCACCCCGGACGGGTCGAGGCCGGTCTCCTCCTCGGCCTCGCGCAGGGCGGCGCGCAGCGGGCCGGTGGTGGCCGGATCGCCGTCCTCCGGGTCGAGGGCGCCGCCCGGGAAGGACGGCTGGCCCGCGTGCGAGCGGAGGGTGCCGGCGCGCTCCATGAGCAGCAGCTCCGGGCCGCGGGGGCCCTCGCCGAACAGCACGAGCACGGCCGACTGCCGGCCGCGGCCGTCCGCCGGGGGCAGGAACCGGCTCAGCTGCGGCCCCTCGATGGAGCGGGCCGCCTCGGCGACGGGGGAGAGCCAGGCGGGCAGGCCGGTGGTGGACACCTTGATGCTGGTGCCCTCGCGGGCTGCCGGTGCCGTCTCGTCCGTCATATCGCTGCCGCGCGTCATAGGCATCCCCGTCCGTGTGCTTCCACACCGCCAAACGCGGTTTGGGTACCGATTCGTTCCTCCGGCTGCGGCGCCGCTGCCGGGGCTCCGCCCCGGACCCCGCTCCTCAAACGCCGGAGGGGCTGGATCTTGCCGGGGCCGGGAGGCCCGGGTAGTCCGGGGGCGGGGTCAGGCGTTGGCCCGGCTGGCCGCCCTTCTCGTACTTGAGCAGCTTCTTCGCCTTCTCCGGGTCCGTTTCGCCCTCCCCGTAGGCCGGGCACAGCGGGGCGATCGGGCAGGCTCCGCAGGCAGGCTTGCGCGAGTGGCAGATCCGGCGGCCGTGGAAGACGACCCGGTGCGAGAGCATCGTCCACTCGCTCTTCGGGAAGATCGCGCAGATCTCCGCCTCGACCTTCTCCGGGTCCTCCTGCTCGGTCCACTTCCAGCGGCGCACCAGGCGGCCGAAATGGGTGTCGACGGTGATCCCCGGGACGCCGAACGCATTGCCGAGCACCACGTTCGCCGTCTTGCGGCCGACTCCGGGTAGGGTCACGAGGTCTTCTATGCGGCCCGGGACCTCCCCGCCGAAGTTGTCCCGCAGGGCCTGTGAGAGGCCGAGCAGGGACTTGGCCTTGGCCCGGAAGAACCCGGTCGGCCGGATGAGCTCCTCCAGGTCCTCCGGAGCGGCCGCGGCCATGTCCTCCGGGGTCGGGTAAGCGGCGAAGAGGGCCGGGGTCGTCTGGTTCACCCGCAGGTCGGTGGTCTGGGCGGACAGCACCGTCGCGACGAGCAGCTCGAAGGGATTGCGGAAGTCGAGCTCTGGATGGGCGTACGGATAGATCTCGGCCAGCTCGCGGTTGATGCGGCGGGCCCTGCGCACCATGGCCAGGCGCGACTCCGGCTTGGGCGACCCTGGTTTTTTGGCCGAACCTTTGCCCTGAGGGGCGGGTCGGGGCTTCGCGGACGCCTTCCCGGAGGCTTGTTCGCCCACGGCTGAATTCTGGGCCGCCATCACTCCCGCGGACCCCTTGGCCTGTGCTCTCACCGGCTTATTGGACACCCGGCCAGCCTAAGGCCGGGCGCTGACACCCGCCCGGACCTCAGGTAACACCACCCCGATTGGTCTCCCACCGCACAGCACGCGCCTCCGTCCGGCATCCTTGGTAGTGATTGATCGCACTGTTTGAGCCGTCCGGCAAAATGGGGGACCGGTCCCCTGAGCTGGTCGACATAGGAGAGAGACTCGTGGACGACGTTCTGCGGCGCGCCCCGCTCTTCGCGGCGCTCGATGACGAGCAGGCCGCGGAGCTCCGCGCCTCCATGGGCGAGGTGACCCTCGCACGCGGCGACGCCCTGTTCCACGAGGGCGACCCCGGCGACCGGCTGTATGTCGTGACCGAGGGCAAGGTGAAGCTGCACCGCACCTCCCCCGACGGCCGCGAGAACATGCTGGCCGTCCTCGGCCCCGGCGAGCTGATCGGCGAGCTGTCGCTCTTCGACCCGGGCCCGCGCACCGCCACCGCCACCGCGCTGACCGAGGTCAAGCTGCTCGGCCTCGGCCACGGCGACCTCCAGCCCTGGCTCAACGCCCGGCCCGAGGTCGCGACCGCGCTGCTGCGCGCCGTCGCCCGCCGCCTGCGCAAGACCAACGACCAGATGTCCGACCTGGTCTTCTCCGACGTTCCCGGCCGTGTGGCGCGGGCGCTCCTGGACCTGTCGCGCCGGTTCGGCGTGCAGTCCGAAGAGGGCATCCACGTCGTGCACGACCTCACGCAGGAGGAGCTGGCGCAGCTCGTCGGCGCGTCGCGCGAGACCGTGAACAAGGCGCTGGCCGACTTCGCCGGTCGCGGGTGGCTGCGGCTCGAAGCGCGTGCGGTGATCCTGCTGGACGTGGAGCGGCTGGCGAAGCGGTCCCGCTGACGCCGGTCCTGGCCGTGTGAGGGGGTCCTGCCCGGTTGGGCGGGGCCCCCTTCGGCGTTTCCGGGTGCGGCGCGGCTGAAATCGCCCGTGGCGAGGGGACCGGCACAGTGGACGCATGGAGCACAGAGGTGTGGACGCGTACGGGTACTTCGAGCGCGAGGGGTCGCTCGGGCGGGTGCAGGACGAGTTCCGGGGGGTCGTCGCGGCCGCGCGGGAGCGGATCGTCGAGGCGTACGGGCGCCGGCTGCACAGCGCCTACCTGTACGGGTCCGTGCCGCGGGGCACCGCCCGGCCCGGGCGGTCCGACCTGGACCTGCTGCTCGCCCTGCACCACGAGCCCTCCCCCGAGGACCGGGACACCGCCGAGGTGCTGACGCAGGGGCTCGACGAGGACTTCGCACAGATCGACGGCGTCGGCCTCCTGCTCTACGGCAAGGACACCCTGCTGAGCGAGGCGGAACGATTCGACCTGGGCTGGTTCCTCGCCTGCCTGTGCACCCCGCTGCTCGGCGCGGACCTGGCCGAGCACCTGCCGCGCTACCGCCCCGACGGCCTGCTCGCCCGCGAGACCAACGGCGACCTGGCCGCACTGCTGCCCGGCTGGCGCGCCAGGGCGCAGGCGGCGTCCACCCCGCAGGAGTACCGGAGGCTGAGCCGGTTCTTCGCGCGGCGCCTGGTCCGCACCGGATTCACGCTGGTCATGCCCCGGTGGGGCGGCTGGACCAGCGACCTGGCCGAATCCGCGGAGGTCTTCGGCCTGTACTACCCCCAGCGCGCGGCGCAGATGCGGGCCGCGGCCGCCGTGGCACTGGAGCCGGTCGCGGACCCGGCGGTGCTGCGCGCGTACATCGAGGACCTGGGACCGTGGCTCGCCGACGAATACACGGCCCGGCACGGCACGAAAACCCCCCGTCCGGCCTAAGGCAAGGCCTGGAGCCTAGAGCTCGGGGCCGCCGGGGATCAGGCCGTGCTCCTGGAGGTATTCCAGCTGCGCCCTGACCGACCACTCCGCCGCGGGCCACAGCGAGCGGTCCACGTCCGCGTAGACCTGCCGGACGACCGCCTCCGGGGTGACGAAGCCGTTCTCCACGGCCGTCTCGACCTGCGCGAGCCGGTGCGCGCGGTGCGCCAGGTAGAACTCCACCGCGCCCTGCGCGTCCTCCAGCACGGGCCCGTGGCCCGGCAGGACGGTGTGCACGCCGTCGTCGACGGTGAGCGAGCGCAGCCGGCGCAGGGAGTCCAGGTAGTCGCCCAGGCGGCCGTCGGGGTGGGCGACGACGGTCGTGCCGCGGCCGAGGACGGTGTCGCCCGTCAGCACCGCCCGGTCGGCCGGCAGGTGGAAGCAGAGCGAGTCGCTGGTGTGGCCGGGGGTCGGGACCACGCGCAGCTCGAGCCCGCCCGTGCGGATCACGTCCCCGGCCGCCAGGCCCTCGTCGCCGAGGCGCAGGGCCGGGTCCAGGGCGCGCACCTTGGTGCCGGTGAGCTCGGCGAAGCGGCCGGCGCCCTCGGCGTGGTCGGGGTGGCCGTGGGTGAGCAGGGTGAGGGCGATCCGCTTGCCCGCCTGCTCGGCCGCGGCGATGACCGCGCGCAGGTGTACGTCGTCGAGCGGGCCGGGGTCGATGACGACGGCCAGGTCGGAGTCGGGCTCCGACAGCAGCCAGGTGTTGGTGCCGTCCAGGGTCATCGCGGAGGCGTTGGGGGCCAGGACGTTGACCGCGCGGGCGGTCGCGGGCCCGGAGCTGACCACTCCGCGGGGCTGTCCGGGCAGTGCGGCGGCGTCTGTCATCCGGTGCCTCCGGGGCGGTCGGGGCGGTCGGGGCGGTCGGGGCGGTCGGGGCGGTCGGGGCCGAGGCTGACGCGCTTGGTGAACTCGTCGTGGCCCGGCCAGCTGAGGACCAGCTCCCCGCCCTCCAGCGCGGCCCGGGCCAGCACCGGGGTGAGGTCCTTGCCGCCGGCCGCCGCGAGCGCGTCCGCGGCGCTCCCGTACGGCTCCAGGGAGCGCAGGGTGGTGATGGTGGGCGGCATCATCAGGAGCTCGCCCTTGTCGTACCCGGCGGCCGCGTCGGCAGGGCGGATCCAGACGGTCCGGTCGGCCTCGGTGGAGGCGTTGCGGGTGCGCTGGCCCTCGGGGAGGGCCGCGACGAAGAACCACGTGTCGTAGCGGCGCTGCTCGAACTCCGGGGTGATCCAGCGCGCCCACGCCCCGAGCAGGTCGGAGCGGAGCCTGAGGCCCCGGCGGTCGAGGAACTCCGCGAAGGACAGCTCCCGCGCCACGAGGGCCTCGCGGTCGGCCTCCCAGTCGTCGCCGGTGGTGTCCCCGACGACGGTGTCCGCGCTCTGCCCGGCGAGCAGGACGCCGGCCTCCTCGAAGGTCTCCCGTACGGCTCCGCAGACGATGGCCTGGGCGGTACGGGCGTCCGTGCCGAGCCGCTCGGCCCAGTCGGCCAGGCCGGGCCCGGCCCAGCCGACCTGGTGCTCCTCGTCGCGGGGGTCGACCCCGCCGCCGGGATAGGCGTACGCGCCTCCGGCGAAGGCCATGGAGGCCCGTCTGCGCAGCATGTGCACGGCGGGGCCGGCCGGGGTGTCGCGCAGCAGCATGACGGTGGCGGCGCGCTTCGGTTCCACCGGGGTGAGGGAGCCGTCCGCGAGCGCGCGGATGCGGTCGGGCCACTCCGGGGGGTACCACTGGCCTCCGGCGGGGGGCGGCGGGGTGGGCTGCGCCTGCTGCTCATTCGGCATGGCGGGATGCTACGGCCATCCGGCCCGATGTTCGAGGGCCGCCCGCCTGACGCCTGCCGCGGGCCGGGCGCGGCTCAAAGATCCGGGGCTCCGCCCCGCACCCCGCTCCTCAAACGCCGGAGGGGCTGGTCTTGCTCCTGCCGTCCGTCTGGTTTGAGGCGCGGGGGTCCGGGGGCGGAGCCCCCGGCAGCGGCGCCGCAGTCACGGAACCGTCCCCGAAGGGGGTCAGGCGTCGGGGGTCAGTTCGACCTGGATCTCGACCTCGACCGGGGCGTCCAGCGGGAGGACCGCCACGCCGACCGCGCTGCGGGCGTGCACGCCCTTGTCGCCGAGGACCGCGCCCAGGAGCTCGCTCGCACCGTTCAGCACGCCCGGCTGACCCGTGAAGTCGGGGGCCGAGGCGACGAAGCCGACGACCTTCACGACGCGCGCGATCTTGTCGAGGTCGCCGATGACCGACTTGACGGCGGCCAGGGCGTTCAGCGCGCACGTGGCGGCCATCTCCTTGGCCTGCTCCGCCGAGACCTCCGCGCCGACCTTGCCGGTCAGCGCCATGCTGCCCTTGACCATCGGGAGCTGGCCCGCGGTGAAGACGTACGCGCCCGACCGGACCGCCGGCTGGTAGGCGGCCAGCGGCGGGACGACCTCGGGGAGGGTCAGGCCGAGCTCGGCGAGCTTCGCTTCGACGGCGCCGGTGCTCATGCCTTCTCCCGCTTGAGGTAGGCCACGAGCTGCTCGGGGTTGTTCGGCCCGGGCACGACCTGGACGAGCTCCCAGCCGTCCTCGCCCCAGGTGTCCAGGATCTGCTTGGTGGCGTGGACCAGCAGCGGGACCGTCGCGTATTCGAACTTCTTGGTCATGGGAGCGAGGGTAGTGCCTGCGGTCCGGGGCGAAGGAATTAGGCTCGGGCTCTGTGAGCAGGCTCCAGGTGGTCAGCGGCAAGGGCGGCACCGGCAAGACCACGGTCGCCGCGGCACTCGCGCTCGCCCTCGCACGCGAGGGCAAGCGGACTCTTCTGGTGGAGGTCGAGGGCAGGCAGGGCATCGCACAGCTCTTCGGGACGGAGGCGCTCCCCTACGAGGAGCGGAAGATCGCGGTCGCGCCCGGTGGCAGCGGGGAGGTCTTCGCGCTCGCCATCGACGCCGAACGGGCACTCCTGGACTACCTCCAGATGTTCTACAAGCTCGGCTCGGCCGGCCGCGCGCTCAAGAAGCTCGGCGCCATCGACTTCGCGACGACCATCGCCCCCGGGCTGCGCGACGTGCTGCTGACGGGCAAGGCGTGCGAGGCGGTGCGGCGCAAGGACCGGGCCGGCCGGTTCGTCTACGACCACGTGATCATGGACGCGCCGCCGACCGGGCGGATCACCCGCTTCCTGAACGTCAACGACGAGGTGGCGGGCCTGGCCCGGTTCGGGCCGATCCACAACCAGGCGCAGGCCGTCATGAAGGTGCTCAAGTCCCCCGAGACGGCCGTACACCTGGTCACCCTCCTGGAGGAGATGCCCGTCCAGGAGACCGCGGACGGGATCGAGGAGCTGCGCGGGGCGGGGCTGCCCGTCGGGCGGGTCATCGTCAACATGGTGCGCCCGCACCACCTGGACGAGGACACCCTGCGGGCCGCCGCCGAGGAGCACCGCGCCGGCGTGGCGCGGGCGCTGTCCCGCGCCGGGCTGGGCGGCGCGCGCCGCGGCGGGCTCGCCGAGCGCCTGGTGGAGCCGCTGCTCGCGCAGGCCGCCGAGCACGCGAGCCGGGTGGAGCTGGAGCGCGAGCAGCGCGCCGTGCTGGGGGAGCTGGACGTGCCGACGTACGAACTCCCGCTGCTCGGCGCCGGGATGGATCTGGCCGGGCTGTACGAGCTGGCCAAGGAACTGCGCAAGCAGTCGGTGGGCGAATGAGCGAGGGGGTGGACACCGTGGGGCTGGACTCTCCGCCGCTGCTGGCGGTCGACGGGCTGCTGGACGACCCGGGGACCCGGATCATCGTGTGCTGCGGGGCGGGCGGGGTCGGCAAGACCACGACGGCCGCGGCGCTCGGCGTACGGGCGGCCGAGCGCGGGCGGAAGGCGGTCGTGCTGACCATCGACCCGGCGCGGCGGCTCGCGCAGTCGATGGGGATCGACTCGCTGGACAACACCCCGCGCGAGGTCGGCGGCGTGGGCGCCGACGGCGGCGGGTTGCACGCCATGATGCTGGACATGAAGCGGACCTTCGACGAGATCGTCGAGGCGCACGCGGACGCCGAGCGGGCCCGGGCCATCCTCGCCAACCCCTTCTACCAGTCGCTGTCGGCCGGCTTCGCGGGCACGCAGGAGTACATGGCGATGGAGAAGCTGGGGCAGCTGCGCGCCCGGGACGACTGGGACCTGATCATCGTGGACACCCCGCCGAGCCGGTCGGCGCTGGACTTCCTCGACGCGCCGAAGCGCCTCGGGTCCTTCCTGGACGGGAAGTTCATCCGGGTGCTGATGGCTCCGGCGAAGGTGGGCGGCCGGGCGGGGATGAAGTTCCTCAACGTCGGCATGTCGATCATGACCGGCACGCTCAGCAAGCTGATGGGCGCCTCGCTGCTGAAGGACGTCCAGACCTTCGTGGCCGCGATGGACACGATGTTCGGCGGTTTCCGCACCCGCGCGGACGCCACCTTCCGGCTGCTCCAGGCTCCCGGCACGGCCTTCCTCGTGGTCGCCGCGCCCGAACCGGACGCCCTGCGCGAGGCGGCGTACTTCGTGGAGCGGCTGGCCGCGGAGAAAATGCCGCTGGCCGGTCTCGTACTGAACCGGGTGCACGGCAGTGGCGCCGACCAGCTGTCCGCCGAACGGGCGTTGGCCGCCGCGGAGAATCTTGAGGACGCCGGCATTGTCGATCAGGAGTCCGGGAAAGCTGGACTTCGTGACCCGGCCGACGACGACGGCACCTCCGACGCCTCCCCCGACAGCGACAGCGACAACCCATCCGACAGCTCCCCCGTCGTCGACGGGATCACCGCGGGACTGCTGCGCCTGCACGCGGAGCGGATGCAGGTGATCGCGCGTGAGCAGCGCACACGCGACCGCTTCACCTCACTGCACCCCGAAGTGGCGGTGGCCGAAGTGGCCGCCCTGCCCGGCGATGTGCACGACCTCGCCGGGCTGCGGGCCATCGGAGAGCGACTCGCGGCCGGGGTTCCGGCCGGAGCGTAGGCGTTCGTACGTCGTGGCGGCCGCGTGGTCTACCCGGCTGCCGCGTACGTCTCGTACGGAACGTCGATCTCCGTGTCGGCATCCATGGTGAGGATGCCCGTGCTGCGCTCGTACTCCGTGCGGGCGGTTTCGAGCAGCCGTCGCCACGAGGTGACGGTGGGACGCCGGCGCAGCAGCGCGCGTCGTTCCCGCTCGGTCATTCCGCCCCACACGCCGAATTCGACGCGATTGTCGAGCGCATCGGCCAGGCACTCGGTCCGCACCGGACATCCGGTGCACACCGCCTTGGCCCTGTTCTGTGCCGCTCCTTGAACGAACAGTTCATCCGGATCGGTAGTGCGGCAGGCTGCCTGCGCACTCCAGTCGGTAACCCAGCCCATCCCGGCGCCGTCCTCTCCCGAATCGAGGCTCCCCCACGGCGGTAGCGGCATATTCACCGCTGCCAGTTGAGGACGTTACGGAAGGCGGGCACAGTGCAACACCCCCGACGGGCCCAATCTTGAATGGTCCGAACGGACTATGGGTAAGCGGCAGATCACCCGACGGAGTGATCGGACGACATGCCCGACCATTCCGGCGATTCGGGTGGAATCGGCGGAGTGCGCTCAACGCAGCAGGTGGGATTCGGACATGAGTCCACCCCATTCGGGAAGGGTGAAAATCAAGCCGAGGGGTTGATGTGACACCCGACTGCTGTGACAGTTGGGGACAGCTTAGGCCAAGGCATTCGCGTGTGTCCGGCGAATCAGAACGTAGGCTGCCCTCCATGGGAAAGAAGCGCTCGGGCGGCGGGCTCACGGGGAGCCAGCAGGCCGCCAAGTTCCTCGGTGTGTCCGTTCTCTCCGGAGTTGTGCTGGCCGGCATGGCGATTCCGGCGGCGGGTGCCCTGGGGCTCGCGGCCAAGGGCACGGTCGAGGGATTCGATGAGATCCCGGCCAATCTCAAGACTCCGCCGCTGAGCCAGCGGACCACGATTCTCGATGCCGAGGGTGGCTTGATCGCCACGGTCTATTCGCGCGACCGGCAGGTCGTCCCCCTGACCGCGATCTCCCCGTACATGCAGAAGGCGATCGTCGCCATCGAGGACTCGCGTTTCTACGAGCACGGCGCGATCGACCTCAAGGGCATCCTGCGCGCGGTGAACCGCAACGCGCAGGAAGGCGGCGCGGCACAGGGCGCCTCGACGCTCACCCAGCAGTACGTGAAGAACGTCTTCGTCGAAGAGGCCGGTGACGACGAGACGAAGGTGCGAGAGGCCCAGGAGAAGAGCCTCGGGCGCAAGATCCGCGAGCTGAAGTACTCCATCCAGGTCGAGGAGGAGCTCGGGAAGAAGAAGATCCTCGAGAACTACCTCAACATCACGTACTTCGGCCAGCAGGCGTACGGAATCGAATCCGCCGCCCAGCGCTACTTCAGCAAGCCGGCCAAGGACCTGGCCCTGGAAGAGGCCGCGCTGCTGGCGGGCGTCGTGCAGTCGCCGAGCCGGTACGACCCGGTGAACGACGTGCAGGAGGCCACGAAGCGCCGCAACGTCGTGCTCCAGCGCATGGCCGACATCAAGGACGTCTCCCAGGCGGAGGCGGACGCGGCCAAGGCGAAGCCGGTCGTGCTGAAGGTGACGAGGCCCAAGAACGGCTGCATCACCGCGGTCAAGGGCGCCGGGTTCTTCTGCGACTACGTGCGCAACTCCTTCCTCACCGACCCGGTGTTCGGCAAGACGCGCGAGGAGCGGGCGAAGGTCTGGAACCAGGGCGGTCTGACCGTACGGACGACACTGGACCCGCAGGCGCAGGACGCGGCGAACGAGTCGATCAAGGACCACGTCTACCAGGAGGACTCGGTCGCGACGGCCGTGACCATGGTCCAGCCGGGCACCGGCCGGGTGCTGGCGATGGGTCAGTCCAAGCCGTACGGCTTCGGGAAGAACGAGACGCAGATCAACTTCTCCGTGGACAAGCGGATGGGCGGCTCGAACTTCGGCTTCCAGGTCGGCTCCACCTTCAAGCCGTTCATCGCGGCCGCCGCGCTGGAGCGCGGACTGCCCGCCACGAAGGTGTACGCGGCGCCGAACAAGATGGACTACCCGAGCCCGATCAGCCGCTGCGACGGCACGTCGTACATCAACCCGCCGTCCAAGCGGGAGACGGCGAAGAACGAGACCGAGGACGAGGTCGGCCCCTACGCCCTGAAGACGGCGATGGAGAAGTCGATCAACACCTACTTCGTCGAGATGATCTCCGAGATCGGCCTCTGCCCGGTGACGGAGATGACGCAGAAGCTCGGCGTGGTCCCGGCCGACGGCTCGAAGCTGCCCGAGGGCCCCTCGATCGCACTCGGCTCCGCCGAACTCTCCCCGCTCACGATGGCCAACGCGTACGCGACCTTCGCCAACCGGGGCGTCTACTGCACCCCGATCGCCATAGAGTCGATCACCGACGCCCATGGCAAGGCGCTGGCGGTGCCGAAGAGCAAGTGCGACCGGGCGATGGCGACGGAGACCGCCGACACGATCAACACCCTGCTGCGCGGGGTGGTCGACTCCGGTACCGGTGAGCGGGCCGGCCTCAGCGACCGCGACAGCGCGGGCAAGACCGGTACGACGGACGCCCGCCAGAACGCCTGGTTCGTGGGCTACACCCCGAACATCTCGGGTGCGGTGTGGGTCGGTTCGGGCGGCGCGAAGAAGATCACGATGGAAGGCATCGAGATCGGCGGCACGTACTACCCCAAGGTCTTCGGCGGCGGCCTGCCCGGCCCGATCTGGAAGGACGCCGTCAGCGGCGCGCTGTCCGGACGCGAGGCACCCGGCTTCACCACGGTCAGCATCGCTGAGCCGGCGCTTCCGTCGGGCGGCGCCCGCGGCAACAAGCCCACCACGAGCCCGAACAGGCCCGGCAAGCCGGGCGGCGACAACAAGCCCGGCGGGCGGCCCGGCGGCACGACGACCGTCGGGGCCACCGGCGGCACCACGGGCGGCGACGGCGACACGCAGACGCCGTTCCCCGGGATCACGCTCGGCCCGGGCGGCATCATCGGCGGTCGCGAGACCGAGTAGCGGCACGCGAACGACGAGGGCCCCCGGCCGGATTCGGCTGGGGGCCCTCGGTCGTTCGTGTCTCCGGCGTCAGGAGAGGTGCTTCTTCACGGCGGCGGCGACCCGCCCGCCCTCGGCCAGGCCGGCGACCTTCGGGTTCACGATCTTCATGACGGCACCCATCGCGCGCGGCCCCTCGGCGCCCGCGGCCCTGGCCTCCTCGACGGCCTGCGCCACGATCGCGTCGAGCTCGGCGTTGCCGAGCTGCTTGGGCAGGTACGTGTCGAGGAACTCGCCCTCCGCGGTCTCCCGCGCGGCCTGCTCGGCACGGCCGCCCTTCTCGAAGGCATCGGCGGCCTCACGGCGCTTCTTCGCCTCCTTGGCGATCACCTTGAGGACTTCCTCGTCGGAGAGCACACGGGCTTCCTTGCCCGCGACCTCCTGGTTGGTGATGGCGGAGAGGGTCAGTCGCAGGGTGGACGAGTGCAGCTCGTTCCGCTCCCTGATGGCGGTCGTGAGGTCTTCCTGGAGCTTGGCCTTGAGCGTGGTCATGCACCTGAGTCTGCCAGGTGCGGGGGCGGTGGCGCCCACCCGTTTTCCGGGTCTGCGACGATGGGTCCATGCGTGCGCGTTACGGAGTACCCCTGAAGGCGGCTGCCGGAATCGCTGCGGTGGGGGCCGCGGGTGTGGCCTATGCCGCCGGTTTCGAGGCGCGGTCGTTCCGCCTGCGCCGGGTGACGGCCCCCGTCCTGCCCCAAGGCATGCGCCCGCTGCGCATACTGCAGGTCTCCGACATCCACATGGTCCGCGGCCAGCGCAAGAAGCGCGCCTGGCTGCAGTCGCTGGCCGGGCTGCGCCCGGACTTCGTCGTGAACACCGGTGACAACCTGTCCGACACCGAGGGCGTCCCCGAGGTGCTCGACGCCCTGGGCCCGCTGATGTCCTTCCCCGGCGTGTACGTCTTCGGGTCGAACGACTACTACGGGCCCCGGCTGCGCAACCCCGGGCGCTACCTGATCGAGAAGGCCCAGGGCCGGCACGGGCTGAACGGCAACAAGCCGGTCGTCGGCGCCGTCCACAACCCGTGGGAGGACATGCGGGACGCCTTCGACGCGGCGGGCTGGCTGAACCTCACCAACACCCGGGCGCGGTTGAAGCTGGACGGCCTGGAGCTGGCCTTCACCGGCCTCGACGACCCGCACATCAAGCGGGACCGCTACGAGCGGGTCGCGGGCGGACCGGAATCGGACGCGGACTTCTCGATCGCCGTGGTGCACGCCCCGTACCTGCGCGTCCTCGAAGCCTTCACCGCGGACCGCTACCCGCTGATCCTCGCCGGCCACACACACGGCGGGCAGCTGTGCATCCCCTTCTACGGGGCGCTCGTCACCAACTGCGATCTCGACACCAAGCGGGTGAAGGGGCTGTCCACCTACGAGGCGGCCGGGCAGCGCTCGTACCTGCACGTCTCGGCGGGCTGCGGTACCAACCGGTACACGCCGGTCCGCTTCGCCTGCCCGCCGGAGGCGACACTCCTGACGCTCACCCCGAAGGCTTAAGGGTTCCGCGCCCCTCCCCCCGGTACGTTGATGCGATGACCTCACCGACGTACGCAGCCCAGGCGGCCTTCCGCGCCCTCATCGCCGCCGCGGCCGTGGTGGGGCTCGGCATCGAGCTCACCCACGGCAGCGTCCCCGTCGTCCTGAGCTTCTTCACCGTCTGGACGAACATCGCGGTCGCGGTCGTCTTCTCGCTCTCGGCCGCCCGCGCCTGGCAGCGCCGCCCGGACGTCGACCCCCTCTACCGGGGCGGGGTCCTGCTCTTCATCGTGATCGTCGGTCTGGTCTTCCACCTGGTCCTGGCGAACCCGTCGAGCCCCTTCAACGTGCTGGAGGACTTGAACAAGCTCACCGGCGCCAAGGCCGTCGCCAACCAGCTCCTGCACACGGTCACCCCGATAGGCGCCGTCCTGGACTTCCTCCTCCTCACCGCCCCGGGCACCCTGCGCCCGCGCCACGCCCTCCACTGGCTGGCGTACCCGCTGGTGTACATCGCCTTCGCCCTGGTCCGCGGCGCCCTGCTGTCCCCCGGCGCGAAGGCCCGGTACACGTACCCCTTCATCGACGTCGCCCAGTACGGCTACGGCCGCGTGGCCCTGAACGCGCTGGTCCTGGGCATCCTCTTCTACGCCCTCGGCCTCGCCCTGGTCGCGGCGGACCGCTACCGCCCGGCGTCCCCGCTGGCCCCGCGACCGGCCCGCGAAAACCGGATTTCGTCTCCGGCCGCGGGTCCGCTAAAGTAATCGATGTCGCCAGGACAGCATCTGCTGCAAGGCGGCGATCGGGGTGTAGCGCAGCTTGGCAGCGCGCTTCGTTCGGGACGAAGAGGTCGTGGGTTCAAATCCCGCCACCCCGACAGAGAAGTACCAGGTCAGAGCCGGTGTCTTGCAAAAGACACCGGCTCTGCTTGTTTCTCCCCACCCTCTCGGGAGAAACCTGGGAGAAATCTCCGCCGAAACGTCTCCCGGCTCACTCCTACGAGCGGCCCCGCAGCAGCGCGTCGAGGACGGTCACGGGCGACCCCGGAGCCATCCGCCGGCGCGCGTCGAGGGACTCCTCCCACATGCCGGTCAGACCGGCGAGAAGCTCGCGTCGCATCTCCGGGGTGATGTGGGAGTACCGGGCCTGGACCGAACCGTCCTCGTGACCCATCCGCTCGTCCTTCAACTTCGGCGGCGTCCGCAGCTCGTCCATCATCGTCTTGTGGCTGTGCCGCAGCCCATGCGGCGTAAGCCCCCGCGCGATCGGCACCCACGAAGCCTCGGCGCGGGCCGCGGCACCCCGGCCGCGAGCAGGGACACCCGGCCAGGGTTCCGCCCGGAGCGGCACCGGACGGGCTTCCTGCGGTGACTTCTTCGGATACCACCCTGTCGCTGCCGGCTGGAACAACCAAGTGGCGAAGCCGTTCCGCCGCCAGTGCGCCGCGTTCTCACTCGACGACCAGAACCGGATGAACCCGAGGTCGGCCATGGCCTTCTCGACTGCGGCCCGCGTTGCCTCGGCGACCGCGGCAGGGCGGTTGAGCACGTTCGAGACCGTGCCGGTGGAGACTCCGGCGACGCGCGCCACGTCGGCCAGCTTGGCGCCGGGGCGGCTGGCCGCTCCGTTGGCGGCAGAGTGCCCGCTGAACAGGTACCGCAGCCCGTGGCACGCGCACGGCTTCTCTCCCGCCCGCGCGACCTGCCCGGCCAGCAGACCGGCCAGCCAGTCCGGCGCGTCGAGCGTCCGGTACGAGTCGTCCTTGGGCGGGCATCGGTGCATCTCGCCGGAGTCCAGTTCGTAGAGCTGCGACTCGACGCGCACGGAGGCTGGTCGGATGAACTTCGTCTCCAGGCCGACGATCTCGCCCCATCGCATCCCGGTGTAGCCCTTGAGCACGACGGCAACGAACTCGTCGTCCCGGCCTGACAGCAGAGCGGCCCGCTCTGCGATCAGCAGCACGCCGAGAGCCGACGTCACCACCTTCTCGGGACCACGATTCCGAGAGCGGCCGGCGCGCTTACCCCGGCCGCGGCGACGGGTGGCCGGGTTGGCATCGCGGAGTCCCTCGTCGACGGCGTCGGCAAGGATCAGGTGCAGGGTGCCGCGCCAGGTCTTGATGCTGCTGGCTGCGTAGCCGCGGGCCCGCTCGCCGCGCTCCCAGGCGTCGATCTCCCCCTTGGTGATCTCGTCGACGATGGCGTCCTCGAACTCGGGGAGCAGGTGCTCCTCGACGTGGCGCCGGTAGTTCTGCATGGTCGAAGCGGCAAGGTCTTGCTCGCCGTACCACCTGCTCGCGTACTCGCCGAACGTGATGCGCTCGATCTGTGGCGCGGGTGCCGCTTGACTGGCGGCGAGGGCCTTCTCCTCCTCAACTGCCGCCGCCTTCTCGGCGGCGCGCTTCGTCCGGAAGCGGATGGTCTTGCCGTTGTCGTCGGTCACGGCGGGGTATTTGCCGGGGGCAGCCTTGTACCGACCGCGCCAGTAGTCCCCGCGGTTCTCTGCAAATCCCAAGGTTCTCTCTCTACAGGTGCGAGCCCCGCCCGGGCAGGCCGGGCGGGGCAGTTGTCAGGCGGCGTCGCGCTGCTGGTCTTGAAGGACGCTCCGGCGCGGGGGCCGGGCTCGGAGCCTGAGAGGCACCGATGTCTGCCTTACGGGCCGGGGCACGGCGCGGGGCGGCTCGGCCGGTTGAACACTCCTGATCGGCTGTGCCGCAGCGCTGTTGGCCGGTCGGGCTTCGAAGAGACGGAGGATCTCTGCGAACTGCTCGCCCGTGAAGCGGTAGGCCCGGCCAGGCTTCGTGAACGGGATCCGGCGCTTGCGAGCCTGCTCTTTCACCCACCACTCGGACATGCCGAGCGCCTTTCCGATGTCCGCCGGGTAATAGAGGTGCGGCAGCGCGCCTGTACTTGCAGTCAAAGGTCATCCCTTCTCGCTCTGGGGATACGCCACAGCCGCCACGCCGCAACACTGCTGGTCAGCGGCTTGCGTTTGTGGCGGATCGCGGTTTTGTGGCGGATAGGTGGCGCCACACGCGGGGCGTGGCGGCACCTAGGCGCGGGGCCTGCTATCCGGCGACCGGGTAGAGCGGTGTGGCGGTTTGTGCGGGCGTGTGGCGGATGACTGTGGCGGTATCCGCCACAGATTCACCCCCGCTGACCTGCGGTGTGGCGGACGTGGCGGATGTTGCGGACTTCTGGGGGTGCGGGGGGCAGTAGCGGGCCCAGGCGTCGGCCAGGTCTTCGGCGTAGTAGCCCTTGGGGGTGGCAGAGCCGACTCGGATCCCACGGGGCTTGATGGGCTTGTTGGCAGAGGTCACGTACTGGCCGAGCATCTGCGACAGCATCCGGGAGCTAAGAGGCTTGCCGTCCATATCGGCCCAGGGGGCGTCGTCCATGCGGACGAGGCATTCGAGGATGGCCGCGGTCGGCATCCTCTCCTCCCCGCGGAAGACCTGGTCCCTCAAGTCCGTCAGGAGCCGGATACCGAGCGAGGAGGCATCGTTCTCCTTCGCGGCGGCGACCAGCTCCAGGCAGGCGGCGCGGGCCCGCTCGGGCCAATCCCCGCCCGCGGCTTCGGCAACGGAGAGGAGGGGCTCCCAAACGTCGGCCGGCCGGTCGGTGATCCCATCGGGCATCGTGGGCCAGGACTCGGTGACCTGCTTGCGGACGGATTCGGCCCAGGCGGTGAGACGGTCGCGCAGAGCGTTGCCCTGCTTCTTGTGGATGCGCTCCCGCCAGGGCTCGCAGGACTCGTTGGGGGCCTTCTTGCGCATGCGGATGATGACGGAGCGGGTGAAGACGGTGTCAGGGAGAGAGCCGAGTCCGGCGAGGGCGATGGCGCAGTAGGCGGGGAAGCCCTCCACGGTCTGGTTGGCGCCGTCCCCAACGCACCGGTACATCTTCCGGCCCCGGGTGTGCCCGGCGTTGAGGAACTTGCGCAGGCTCTCATCGCCTGCGGCCTTGGGGCCGAAGATGGTGTCGATCTCATCGAAGAGGATCGTGGGCCGTTCCCCTTCGACTCCGGCGACGGACCGGAACAGTGCGGACTGAGAGGCGTCCACCGCTGCCATGGAGTTGGGCACAAGCGTCTCGATCACGTCCAGGGCACGGCTCTTGCCCGAGCCGGGCTCGGGCGAGAGGAACGCGATCCGAGGGGTGGCGTCGAAGGCATCGAGCAGGTGCGCGTGCGCGTCCCACAGCGTCACCGCGACGTATGCGGCCTCCCTGGGGAAGATGTTGAACCGTCGGTGGAAGGCCTCCACCTCGTCAAGCAGCGCGGCGCCGTCGATCGGTGCGGCGGGCGTGGTCGGGTCGCTCATCAGCGGCAGTCCCTTCAGAGGAGGCGAGGAGGGGGCAAGCAATGCGGTGTTCTTCGTGGTCGGCGATCAACGCCAGGGCGCGGGCGCGTCCGGCGGCGAAGAGGTCCCGGCCGCAGGAACACCAGGAGCGGGCGCTCGGACTGGCGCCGTACGAGGGCGGAGCGGCGATGTGGAGCCAGGCCACGGGCTGGCGCCCGGCGTCGGCATGCGGGTCAGGGAGAAGACATGAAAGGACGCCTTCGGCGACGACCTTCGGCGCACCACCGCTGTGGGTGGCGGGTGCCGGTTCGGCGGGGCCGGGGCGGGCGGTCACAATGCCCTCACCAGCGCAGCGCCGAATCCGTTGGTGACGGCCCGCTCGGCGTACGCCTCGGGGACGTCCACGGACACGGCCGCGTCGATGATGTGCCGGGCGAGGATCTCCAGACCGCAGGGGCCGGGGCAGGCGGTGTGCTGGTTGGCGAGGAAGCGGGCGACGCCGTAGGCCTTGGATCCGGCGCCTTCGTCGCGGCAGGCGGTGATCCTCGCGAGGCCGCGTTCCAGTCCGGTGCGGATGAAGGTGTCGGTGTGGCGGCAGCCGGTGGCGACGGATCGGTCCCAGGTGGCGCGGGCCGGGGGTGAAGAGTCCACCTCCCCCCGCCGGAGGCGGGTGGATTCTTCCCTGACGACCAGGGCGCGGACGGTGTCGGGCAGGACGGTCATGGTGCCGGTCCCGGTGCTGATCCAGCGGGCGTAGGACATCAGGGACTTGATGTCCACGCCGGGCCGGACCCCGTTGGCGGACTGCATGGCGCCCCGGTAGATCCAGTGCTCACCCCGGGTGGTCGCCACGGTCTTGGTCGCGGAGAGGGCGTGGCGGGCCCAGGCGACGGCTTCGGCGTTGTCGAGGTCCACGACCGTGAGGCGGGCGCCGCCGGGGTGGTAGGCGACCCCTCCGGCCTCCCGCCAGGCGCGGGCCCACGCCGCAGAAGTGAGGACGTCTGGGTTGGTGGTGGCGGCGGCCCAGGCGTGGCAGGGGGCGGGGCACTGGCAGGGCCCGGCGAACTTCATGTTCGGGCGGTCCCCGCACCGGCAGGGCCCTGCGCCTTTGCTGCTGGTGCAGGCGTGGCAGTTCCCCATGGGGAGCTTGCTCGCGCGCAGGGGCAGGACGGGCAGGCCGAGTTCGGCGAGCCAGAGCGCGGTCCGCAGATGTCCTGTGGCGCGGATCATGCGGCCACCGCCAGGGCACCCAGCTGGGCGAGGGCTTGGGCGCCGATCCACTGTGCGTAGGCCGGAGGGATGCACTCGCGGATGCCGTCGCGGTTCATCCAGGGCACGTCCATGACCTGGCGGGCCAGGGCAACGCCGGAGAAGTTCCCGACGAACTGCCCGTACCAGCCGTCTGGGATCGGGCGGCCCATCTTGGCCTGCGGGGCGGTGTGCGCGGGGTGTGGGAGCTGGGGGAGGGTGAAACCGCCGCCGGTCTCAAAGTAGCGGTGCCGGTACGTCTTCAGCCCGAACATGGCCCCGCAGAGCATCACCGGCCGATGGAGCTTGTGGGCTGCGCCGCGGACGTTCTCCATGACCCACGGCCGACCTGTGGAGTCGAGGGCATCGCGGGTAGGGCCGATCAGGTCGGGGTGGGTGTTGTTCTGGATGCGCTGGCAATCGGTGTCGTGCTGGCAGGGCGGCGAGGCGTGGATGAAGTCGAAGCCCGTACCGAAGGTGCGGATGAAGGTGACCGCCTCGGCCTGGTCGAAGCCGAACGGGTAGCGGGGCTGGGTGTCCTTGTCGACGCCGGTCACCTCGAATCCGGCACGGTGGTAGCCCATGCCGGCGCCGCCCTGGCAGGAGTAGGCGTCTAGGAGACGGGGGCGGCCGTCTCGCCGGATCGGGGTCGGGTGGGTCATGCTAAATACCTCCAGTAGGTGCTGGAAGAAGGCGGCCCGGGCTTTGGCGAGAGCGGGCCGCCCTCGTCGTTTCAGTGGCGGGTGTGGTCGGTGGCCAGGTCGGTCAGCCGCTTGGCTGCGGCGGGGGTGGCGGCGCGGTAGCGGATGCGGACGCTGCATCCGGAGTGCGGGCAGCGGACGGTGGTCTTGCCGGTGAGGCGGGCGAGCGCGTCGGCGACGTGCTCGACCAAGGGCTTTCGGTCCATGCCAGGTCCTTTCAGCGGTTGTTGAGGGTGCCGGAGGCGCGGCCGAACATGCCGGACGCGCTGATGTTCTGGGTGATGTGCTGGACCGGCGCGGTGCCTCGTCCGGTCCGGCGGGTGGTCCGTAGGAGGGCGGGGGCGATGACGCCGGCGGCGATGAGGGCGATGGCGGCCCAGAGGGCTTCGGTCATGGCGATCAGTCCCGGGGCGGCGTAGGAGATCCCGAATCCGGCTGCGGCGACCCCGCCGCCGACGGTGGGGGCGAGGAGCGCGGTCGTCTTGGCCCACGCCGGGATCGGCTGCACCGCGACGGGCACGGCCGGGGGCGTGGTGTGGGTGTAGGCGAGGGTGCGGATGCCGCCGGGGAGGGTGACCATCTCGACTCCCGGGGGGAGTTCGGCGGGCAGCATCACGGGGTGCTGGACGGCTGTGGGGTAGAGGACGGGGTCGCCGTAGCGGGCGGGCGGGGTGGTGCTCGCGGTCGTGTGCTCATAGGGCATTGCAGGCTCCTGGACACGGTGCGGGCGGCCCCACCACCACGGGGCCGCCCGTGGTGGGTGGTCGCTCTGCGTGGTTGTAGTGGGGTGTGGCTACTGGGTAGTGGGTAGTGGGGTACCCAGTAGAAACGGGCCGTTGAGGGACTGTGAGGGCTCTACTGGGGTGTTCTAGTGGGTAGTGGGGCGTGCCCCACTACCCACTACCCAGTAGCTTTCGGTGACCGTTTCAGGCGTGGTCGGGGTGGACGTAGACCGAGTGCGGGCCGTTGTCCCGGTAGACCAGCTCGCCCCGGCCGGCCGCGGCCCGCAGGGCAGCACGGACGGTCTTGCGGTCCTTGCCGACGAGGTCGGCGACAGCCGCGGGCTTCATGCCCTCGGCTCCAGCGGCATGGATCGCGGTGATCGCATCGGGCAGCCATCCCGGTCCGGCGTCGCGGAGCGCGCCCAGGTTCAGCCCCGTCGCTTCCCCCTTCGGTTCCTCGGGAGCCGGGGGCGGACTCTCGGGCTGCGGGCCGGTGGTGAACTCGGCGGCGATGAGCCGCTCGAACTCGGCATCCACCCCATCGGGCACCACATCGCCCGGTGCCGCTGCGGCCGTCTGCGGAGGAGTTTCACGGAGTGCCGTCAGGTTCAGGCCCCCACCTGCCGGGGTGCCGCCCGCGGCCTGGGGGCCGACCGAGGGGTCGGTGTGGCGGCTCTTGATCCAGGCGGTGCGGGCCGTGTCCCAGCGGCGGGCGTAGTCGGGGCCCGCGGCCCTGGCGGAGATGCTGTCGAGGCGCGGGTGTCGGTCGGAGGTGGCGGTGACGATGTCTCGGATCTGGTCGGGCTTGATCCGCCACGACTTGAACAGGGCCACCCCGGTTTCGGGGGTGCCGAGGAACCCGGAGCCCTTGTAGGGGGCTTGGTCGACTTTCAGGCCCCGGGTGCCGGGGAACTGCTTGTTCAGGTCCATACCCTCGGTCTCGCCGCCAGTGAGCGCGACGCGGACTTTGGCTTCGCGGCGGATCATCAGGTCACCGAGGACGGCACCGGTGGCGCCGAGCGCGGTCAGGACGGTGCGGATGGCCATGGCGCGGGCGATGCGGATGACTTCGAGGATCTTCCGGGCGAGGATCCGGTGGTCTCGGTCGGAGGAGGCGAGGATCTCGGCGCCCTCGTCGATGACGATCTCGATCTGCGGGATCTGCGCACTGACCGGGAGGAGGTCAGTGTTCGCCTGGGACATGAGGTCCTGGTAGGCCATCTTGCGGTGCTTGGCGATCCGGATCGCCGTGTCCAGCATGAGCAGGGCCTCATCATGGGTGGCGGCGAGCCAGTCGATACCCGGCCGCATCGCCGTGCCCTCAGCGTGATCGACGCGGATCCAGGGCAGGCCGGCGGACCCGGCGTTCAGGTCGATGACCCAGGTGACGACGTCGGTGGCACGGGCGAATCCGGCGAGGATCGTGTGGACCATGTTGGTCTTGCCGGATCCGGTGGGACCGACGACAAGCGCGCACTGCTCGCGCAGGAACACCGGCACCTCGTCGCCGTTGGTGCGGATGCCCCAGGGGATTCCGGTCAGGATCGAGAGCGGCCCGTAATTGCTCGGGTAGGGCATCTCCTGTTCCAGGACGTTGACCGTGGTCACGTCGATGAGCACGCGGCCCTGATGGATGCCCTTGCTCGCAGTGGCGGTGCAGCCATGCGGCAGACGCGCATCGGCGGACAGGCGCGCAGCCTCGGAGGCGATCTTCTCGTAGGTGACACCGCCCGCGGGGAGTTCGGCGTCGATGGTGAATCCCGCGCCGGTCGGCCACGTCTCGACCGCGAGGACGCGGATGGTGAGGTGGCAGACCCGCTCGATGCGGTCGACCCACTCGGCGGCGATCTCCCTGCGTCCTGCGGACAGTTCCCGGGCGATCTGCCGCTCGGCGACCTCGATCGCCTCCAGCTCACGAGCCTCCTCGTAGAGGCCGGTGGCACGGGCGGACGCGCCGATGGCGACGCCGATGGTGGCGAGGGAGCCGAGGGCGGTCCAGGTCAGGGGGCCGGTGGCGAGGGCCCATGTGGTCCAGCCGGAGCCCAGGAGCCAGGAGGCGGCGCGGGCGCCGATGGTGCGCCCGGCGAGTTTCTGGCGCAGTCCGGTGGCGGTGTGGCCGATCGCGCCGGCGGTGCCGATGGCGAGGGCCCAGGTGGGCGGCATGTGGGCGAGGGTGCCGACGGTGGCGACGGCGAAGGCTCCGGTGGCCGCGGACAGGGCGCCGGTCACGGGTCCGTGACCGGCGGCCCAGTCCAGCGCCACCCCGTCGTGCTTGAGGGTGTGGGCGCTCATCTCAGACGTTCCAGCCCTTCTCAGCGTCGTGGCCGTTGCGGGGGTCCTCGTGGCGGGCGATGTCCTGCTCGTGCTGCTGGCGGAAGATCGGGCCCATCTCCTCGGCGACCGAGACGGCGGCCATGACGGCGCCGAAGCAGTCGCGGAAGGTCTCGGCGACGGCCTTCTCCAGCGGGAACTCACTGTCGGAGCGCTCGCCGAGGATCTGCATGACGTTGGCGACCGAGGCCAGGGCCTGCGGGAGTCCCTCGATCATGGCGAGGATCTCCATGGCGCCGTCGGGGTCGTAGGACTGGGCGGCCTGCTCCATCTCCGCCGCGTACTCCTCGAACCGGAAACCGGAAACGGTGCTCACGTGGACTGCTCCTTCGCGGGTGGTGGGAGGTGCCGGGACGTGTCCGGCGGGCCGCTCGACGCGGTCGCCGATGTGCTGCTCGTCGTCGTTCTGCTCGGCCACCGCCTGCTGCTCGGCGGCCTGCTCGTCCTGCTCCAACCGGTCGCGGATCGCGGTGTCCCGGGCCTCGCGGGCCGCCCGGGCCCGGTTCACAAGGGCGCGGTAGAGGCGGCGGCCGGGGTGCATCAGCGACGGCATCCGCAGCTTCCGCCCCAGGGGAGTGGTGACCATCCCGAGCACGCCAGCCGCCGCACCCAGGGCTCCGGCAAGAGCCCGGCGGGCGTGGAAGCGGGCGGCGGACCGCCGCAGTGCCTTCCGGGCTGCCTTGCGGGCGGGGGCCTTGAGGTGCTCGACCCTCTTGCGGTGCGCGGCCTGCCGGATGCCGTCCCGGCCGGAGGCGACCGCACGGCCCGCGCTGCGGTCCCGCACCGTACGCGCCCCCGCTACCGCCTTGTCGCGGACGGCCGCGGCCTTGCCCAAGCCCTTCGCGAGCGTCCGCGCGGCCAGACCACGGGGCTTGGAGGCGGAGGAGGAGGCGCGTTCGGCGGATTTGGCGGCCCGCCGGTTGTCGGCAACCTGCCGCCGCGCCTGCACCGTCCCGGTACGCGAGGCACTGCGGGTCGGGGACTGGGCGCGGGTGGCGGCGCGCAGTTCACGCACCTGCCCCGCGCGGCCCCCGGCCAGACGGCCGGCCGCCTGCACAGCACGCTGCCGCGGCGACGAGGTACGGCCCTTGGCCGTGTGTGAACCCGAGCGGCCGACTCCTGCAGAACTGCCCGCCCGGTGCCGGGACTGCCCAGCCGACTTGCGGGACCCTGCGGCACCACCAGCACGGGATCCAGGCCGCGGCTGCGTGGGGACCCGCCCCAAGAGGCCACGGCCCCCGCCGGCCCGGACCCCGGCCGACGCCGAC
The DNA here is from genome assembly GCF_040684275.1 of Streptomyces sp. NPDC091371. Classification (NCBI taxonomy): domain Bacteria; kingdom Bacillati; phylum Actinomycetota; class Actinomycetes; order Kitasatosporales; family Streptomycetaceae; genus Streptomyces; species Streptomyces sp. NPDC091371. Next base: position 405,806 of record NZ_JBFBFP010000001.1, on the reverse strand, counting down.
TTCGACGCGGCCGAGGACTTACCCTTCGCGGACTTACCGCGCCTGCGGGAGGCCACCGCACCCAGAGCAACAGCCCCGGTCATCACCACAGCGGCGGCAACCGGCCCCCCGGCCAGAGCGGCCGTGGCCAGAAGGCTGGCCGTGGTGTTCGCCCCGGTCAGGGAGAGCGGGACCACCGGAAGACCGCCCGGCGTGTGGTCGACCTGCTTGGCGGTGCTGCTCTCAGTGTCGATGGGCGAGGCGGGAGCGGGGGTGGATTCTTCGGGGGGAGCCTGCGGTTCGGTGATGGTCTCGGTCATGCTGAACGTGCTCCTTCACGGGAGAAGAGGGCCCGGCCGACGCTGTAGGAGGTGGACGGCCGGGCCCTGCTGAGTTGTTCAGGCGGCGCACTGTTCTTCGGGGTAGGCGCAGGGCACGCACATGCCGAGCGAGGACGGGATCACGTACCCGGCATCGCGGCGGCATTCGGGGCAGGTCCGGCGGGCCGTGTTCGCCTTCGCCAGAGCCGCAGCCTTGGCCGGGGTCATGGGGCGGACCGGCAGCGCGAGCTCTATCCGGTAGAGGAAGGCGACCAGCGGGCCGCGCCGATAGCGGGGCCGCTCCACCTGGGCGACGACGTCTTGTCCGCCGGGGCGGAGGCCGGCGGCGCGGAGCTGGCGGCGGGTGGCCAACCCGTCCGGGGCGAGCCGCCAGGTGTAGACGGGGAGGGTGCTCATGCGCCGGTCCTGGCCGGTACGGCGGACAGGTGGGGACGGTCGTTGTCGTCGCGGGCGGCGAGGATCTGCTTGCGGCCCCACGATTCGCTCATGCCAAAGGCCTCGCCCAGCGCACGGGCCGAGAGGGGGCGTGCGGCCTGTACGGACTCGCCGTACGTGCGGCGTGCTTCCTGCCGCATCCGCTCCAGCTCCGCCTCCTCGTACACGTCCTGCCGCTCGGCTTCCTCGTCCAGGGACGCGGCCGGTGCGGAGAAGGTGTGCGGGGTGTGCGGATCCTCAGCGAACACGCTGCCCGCACGGCTGGTGAGCTGCGGCAACGTCTCCCGCACCATGGCGTGCGGGGTTTCGGGGACGGCGGTGTGCGGGCGGTTGATCTCGGCCGTACCAGGGGTGTGCGGGAAGTGTGCGGGCCGGTCCGCACGCTCCCCGTCCGGCCCCGCACCCTGAGGCATCGGCTGGTGGTGGAGCACCTTCGCCACGAGGTCGGATCCGAAGTAGATCGAGCCGACCGGCAGCGACGTGGCCAGGAGTACGAGGGCGTAGTTCGCGGGGTCCCACTGGGCCAGCCGCATCCAGTCGACCGACGCCGAGTGCAGCGACGGGACGAGGCCATGGACGTAGTTCAGGACCAGAGACGCGGCTGTGTACGCGGCCAGGACCCGCAGTGCGAACCTGCGGGCATCGCCGGTCAGGACGAGCGTCGCGACGAGGGCGAGGGCCATCAGGCCATCGACCACGAACGGGTACAGCGTCGCCGCCGTCCCATCCGCGCCGATCGCCTTCGCGACGTCCCGCAACGCGTTCCAGGAGACCCGGAACGCCACGGCGACCACGGCGACCAGGGCGAGCACGAGCAGCACCTTGGCCTTGGCGTTCATGCTCCGCCCCCGGCCATCGGTCGGACCTTGACCGTGCCGAGCAGGAGGACCCGCACGGGGTGTGGGTGGTAGTCCGGCCCGATGCTCTCCGTCCACTCCCACTCGGCGTCCTGGACGAGCGTGAATCCGAGTTCCCTCAGGGCCCTGAGCCGCTGGTGGATGGTCGGGATCTCGGCAGACGTCGGCCACGTGTAGGTGGGCCACTCGCTGACCAGACCGGACATGGCCACATACACCTGCCAGCACGGCCCGGGCGTCGCTTCCGGCTGGGTGGTACCGCAGCAGCGCAACGACAGCTGTGCTCCGAAGATCTGCTTGCTCATGCCGCGTCCCCCGACACTGCCGTGCCGGCGGTGCGGTTGGCCAGGTCCCGCCGGGCCGCCAGGACCCTGTTGTGGGCTCGTCGGATCCGGCGGGCGTCGAACTCGGAGGCGGTCCGGTCCAGCAGCGCGATCAGCGCGTCCAGCAACTCGACCTCCGCCAGGACCACGGGCATCTCGGACTCGACGGCCGCCAGTTCCGCGTCGGTCGGCTCCAGGCCGTCCGACCACGGGGTAACGACGTTCTGAAGTGCGGCGATGGACTTCATGGGTCTTGCTCCTTCGGTAGAGGAACGGGACCCGAACAGCGGCCCCCGGCGTTGCACCGCCGGGGGCCGCACCACGTTCGGGACAGAGGGCGGAGGGGCTAGCTGGCCTTCTTGCCGACGCCGCGGCCGTGCGCCGCGTTCAGCTCGGCGCTGGCGTCCTTGCACTTGCCGGAGACGATCCGGTCGTAGACCTTCTGACTCTTCGCCACCGCCTGCGGCGACGACAGATCCGAGGACGAGGAGGAGGAGGACTGCGAAGACGACTTCCTGCCGAACATGCGAACTCCCTCGAAGTTGGGGTGGTGGAGCGGCCGGCGAACCGGCCCCGGCTCCCCTCAACCCCGCCCGTACAGCGCCAACGCGCCGGACGGGCGGAGGAGGCAACCGGCCGCGGCTACAGCCGCGCAGGTGTCCCGATTCCGCGGGTCACCGGCTTTTCCGGTGCGGTTGAGCGGCGGATCGGGGAGACGCGAAGGGCGACGTCGCCCTGCCGGTCCAGCAGGGCGACGGCCAAGGGTCTTAACCGCATCACGAAGACTCCTGAATGCCAGGTCAGATGAGGTGTGGTGGGCTTTACCGGCGTACCGTTGCCACGGCTGACCGGTCCCGAGCCCACGGATCGGGCGCGTCATCGTCACTGCTCTGACGCCAGCAGGCGGCCTGCACGAATCGGTGCAGGATGGCGTGCCGCCGACGACATCACCCGGTCGCCTCGGGGGCGGTCTCACTCTTGCCGCCACGTGCATTGGGGCCCCGCTGTCCATCCCCACACCCGAGTCCGGGTGGCGCCTGCCAAGCGCATAGGGGGAGTCGACATCCATCACGGCGGTTTGCCCCCGGACCCTCGCCCTAGGCACCTACCGCGACCGCCGACTCGCGTCAGCCCCGCACGATCACTGTTCAGTTCTCAAGCTGCAGGTACTCCCGACTGGCCGTGGAAACCCAGAGGGCTCCCGTGCCGCGAAGCACGGGGACACAGACGGAGCTAGAGAGAGTTACCTAGGTCACTCGCTCGTTTCGAAGTTACCTAGGTCGCTTGCGGGTCGTCAAGCATCCGCCGTGGACCTTTGAAAAAGACCTAGGTTGGTTACGCTCTACCCATGGACTGGAACCCGGAGAAGGCCCCGACCGCCAAGGAGATTGCCGCCAAGTTCCGCAAGGACATCGCCGACGGCGTGTATCCGACAGGAAGCCAGCTTCCCGGAGCCAAGGGCCTGGCCAGGCACCTCCACGTAGGCCTCATGACCGTACAGAGCGCCTACAAGCAGCTTGCCGAGGACGGCCTTGTCGTGGGCCGGCAGGGCAGCGGGACATACGTGCTGGACCCCAAGAAGGGCGATCCGACGGCTCAGGAAACCTCGCTCGGCCTCCGAGAGCTTCAGGACCAGCTCGTGCATCTCACCTCCCGAGTCTCCGAACTCCAGGGCCGGGTCGAGCAACTCGAAGCCGCTCGGCCTGGCCCGTCTGACGAGAACCAGTAGGCCTCATTTCGAGCCGATACACAGTGCACAGGGGTTAACAGTCAGCCGCTGTTACCTGTTAACTCCCCATGTCAGCGGCAGGTTTGGGCATCATGAGCGTCTGCCGCGTCACCTGACTTCGGGGGTGCCATGAAGACAAAGCTGCAAGCCGCCAGGGCGGCACAGGGTTGGTCTCAAGCCGACCTCATGGATGCCATGGAGGATGCAGCCGCTCGGCTCGGCATCCAGCTTCCCTCCCGGGCAAGCCTGAAAGCACAGGTCTCGATGTTCGAGAACGGCCGCCGGCCGCCCGGACCGGAGTATCAGACACTCTTCTGCGAGGTCTACCAGGCCACGCGGGTTGAGCTGGGCTTATCCATCGACGCGGCCCCATCACAGCTTGATACTTTGCCCTCGTTACCAGCACCGCGAGTCGAAGCCATGCAGGGGAGCCCGGAAGTCATCGGGTACCTGAAGGCAGTGTTCCTGCAGCATGTGCAGGCGGAGCCCGTGGTGGGGCCGCGGTTCCTCGTACCGGCCGTTCAGAGCCAGATGCCGCTCATTGAACAGCTCTGCAAGGGGGCGCAGGGGCCGCTTCGGGACGAAGCGGTTCGGGTGGGGGCCCGGTACTCGGAGCTGCTCGGATGGCTTCACCAGGACTCGGGAGACTCGCAGTCGGCGATGCTGTGGACGAACCGAGCGTTGGACTACGCGTCGGAGTTGGACGACCCTGCCCTGAGCGCGTACGTCTTCCAGCGACGCAGCAACATCGCGGCTGAGGCCGGCCAAGCCGGATACGCGGTCGGGCTTGCAAACGCTGCTTTGAAGCATGCCGGGGGACTACCCCAAGACGTACGAGCCGTTGCGCTCCGAGCGCGGGCGTACGCGGATGCGCTGCTGGGTCAGGGGGACGAAAGCGCACGTGCACTGGACGAAGCGCGGACACTCGCTGACCGGGGACCGGTCGGGGAAGGGCTCGCCCCGTACTGCTCGGTCGCGTACATCGACATGGAGGCCGCGGCCTGCGCCCTTCACCTCGGACGTCCTGAGCAAGCCGTCGCGACCCTTGAAGCAAGCCTCACGGAGTGGCCGGCCGAGCAGCAGCGGGACCGCGGTCTGTGCCTGGCCCGACTCGCCACGGCCTACGCTCAGCTTGAGGACGTAGAAGGCGCGTACAACGCAGCGTCGCAGGCTGCGGCGATCGCTCAGGCGACGGGCTCGGCGCGGATCCTCGGAGAGCTGTCCAGGCTTCAGCCGTTTCTCGCGCCCTGGCGAAAGCTGATTGAGATTGCGGAGCTCAACCGACTCTTGGGCAGTATGAAGGGAGCTGACCGGACCAGAGGAGAGCCGTGAACCTGCTTCCCACGATCACCACCGTCGATGTCCAGGAACAGGCGCCGCGAGTTGCCGTGCTCCCGGTCGGTTCGTACGAGCAGCACGGTGCCTACCTTCCGCTCATCACCGACACCGCGATCGCCTGCATCATTGCGCGCGAGCTGAGTGCGGCCTATCCGGTGCTCACCCTGCCGCCCATCAGCATCGCGTGCAGCCACGAGCATGGGACGTGGCCAGGAACGGTGAGCATCAGCGCCCGTACGCTGCACGCGGTGATCACCGACATTGCCGCGTCGCTGGAGGCGTCAGGCGTACGAAAGCTCGTCCTCGTCAACGCCCACGGGGGCAACTACGTGCTGTCGAACATCGTGCAGGAGGCCAACCTCGTAGAGCCGCGCATGAGCCTATTCCCGCAGAGCGGGGAATGGAACCGGGCGCGCGAGCACGCAGGCCTGAGCAGCAGCGCCCATGACGACATGCACGCTGGGGAGATCGAGACTTCGATCCTGCTCCACTCTGAACCGGGCCTAGTCCGGCCGGGCTACGAAGCCGCGGACCACGATGCGAGTGATCGCCCATTCCTGCTCACGCTCGGCATGAAGGCGTACACCAACACGGGAGTCATTGGATTCCCTTCCCGAGCAACGGCCGAGAAGGGCAAGGCGGTGCTGGAGAGCCTGACGAACAGCTTCGCGGCGCATCTTGAGGCGATGGGTGAAGCCTCCACGTGAGTCCTTCGCACGCGCTGCTCGTTGTCCAGGTCCTTGCCTCTTCGCAGTACTCCACTGCTCAGTCATGCCGTGTTGATCCAACTACCGGACCTGCAAGCCCCCTCGGTCGTAACGTCACAGCAGACGCACCCGAAGCGACCAGGAGAGAGCGTGATCGAATACGTCGCCCGATCCGGGCCCCCAGAAGCCATGAACTGCCCGGCATTCATCTGCGACGCATGCCGCCAACAGGTCGTCGGCGCAGGCATCGTCACCTGGGCCACCACCATCGCCAACCGCGGTCGAACCCACAGCCAGTCCCCGTTGTACGTCGCTCACAAGGGCGAATGCGGACGCAAGGTCGAGGCCATGCTTCACGCTGCCTATCCGGCCAGCGATGGATGGATGGACCTGTGGGACGACATTGGCGTCTTCCTCAAGCAGCTCACGCACAACGCCACCAGCGCATTCACTGACGATGCCGACGGCGAATACCACCAGCACCAGCTCGAAGGTGCCCGGGCTAATGGGGGAAGGCAGTGACAGGCAACCAGCTCACACCACAGAACGCGACGATCACCACCGCATCCATCCAGGTGCAGGCCCTGACCATCGGCAAGAAACAGGTCACGCTGGCCGTGTTCCGCCAACTCCAGGAAACCCCGCTGATCAAGGACGACGGCAGTCTCCTTGGCGAGCCGTGGGGCATCGTCAACTACCACCCGGACAAGTGTGCAGACGCCCCCGAACACCTACACGTCGTCTGGCAGTACGGGGGCGAACTCCGGCGCTCTGCCGTAAAGATGCCAGCCGTCGGCTGGCACGCGCACCCCGCAGCCGACTTCTACGTACAGGCCCGCATCATCTACGGCACCGCCCACCGCCGGTACGCCGAGCCCGAAGCCGGCGACAGCCTGCGTCTGGGTGAAATGATCCCCGGCGGATGGCGCACATTCGCCAAGGGCCGGTTCCGGCACGACGGCATGAACTTCGAGGGTCGGGTGCCCGATCGTATCCGAAAGGAGTGGAATAGCTACGACAGCACCATTTCCGACGAGAATCGGCAAATCTTCGAGACGCTGTTGACCGGGCTTCGGATCTCTCCGGACGAACCCGTCGACCAGATCACAGCCAAGCTCCTCGCGATGCTCCCCACCGAGCAATATCGGGCCACCGTCATCGAACTTATGCAGCTTCCACAGTTGTTCATCGCGGTCTAGAAGAACGGCCGACCCCGGGGCCCGACCGAACCAAGCAGCGTTCTACGCCACCCATGCTGCGACGGCACCAAGCGCTGGATGGTTGTCGCGCGACACAGGCCGGCCTGGGAGAAGGCTGGGAGAAAATCTTCTCCCGATGCCTTCCGAGTCCCTGGTCAGACCGACGCAACCCAACGGCTTGACCTGCACATACACGACCAAGACGTTGTCTGGACGTCGGTCGGACCTCATTCGGGACGAAGAGGTCGTGGGTTCAAATCCCGCCACCCCGACAGAGTAAGACCAGGTCAGCCCGCCTGCTCATTGAGCAGGCGGGCTGACCTGTTTCCGTGGGTGACCATCCGAGTGACAGGACCGGAGCCGGGGGCGGGGCTCGCCTCCGGCGCCGGACCTGTGGTCCGTCAGGGCGTCACTTGACGTTGACGGCCTTCCACGCCGCCGCCACCTGCTGGTATTCGGTGCCGGACGTGCCGTAGAGGTCCGCCGTCGCCTGGAGGGTCGCCGTGCGGGCCCCCGCGTAGTTCGTGGTCGACGTCATGTAGGTGGACAGCGCCTTGTACCAGATCTTGTAGGCCTTGGTCCGCCCGATGCCGGTGACGGTGGAGCCGTCGTAGGTCGGGGAGTCGTAGGACACGCCGTTGATCGTCTTCGCACCGCTGCCCTCGGAGAGCAGGTAGAAGAAGTGGTTGGCGACGCCCGAGGAGTGGTGGACGTCGAGCCGGCCGACCGTCTTCGACCAGTAGTCGGCGGAGGAGCCGTCCTTGCTGGGCTTGTCCATGTAGCGCAGCGGGGTTCCGTTGCCGCGGATGTCGATCTTCTCGCCGATGAGGTAGTCGCCGGTGTCGGAGGAGTTGTTCGCGAAGAACTCCACCGAGGTGCCGAGGATGTCGCTGGTGGCCTCGTTGAGGCCGCCGGACTCGCGGTTGTAGTTCAGCTTGGCGGTCGCGGCGGTCAGGCCGTGGCTCATCTCGTGGCCCGCGACGTCCAGCGAGGTGAGCGGCTTGAGGTTGCCCGCGCCGTCGCCGTAGGTCATGCAGAAGCAGTTGTCGGACCAGAAGGCGTTGACGTACGCGTTGCCGTAGTGGACCCGGGAGTACGCGGCCTTGCCGTCGCCGGCGATGCCGTTGCGGCCGAGCTCGGCCTGGTAGAAGTCCCAGGTGACGGCCGCGCCGTAGTGGGCGTCGACGGCGGCGGTCTGCCGGTTCGTCGCCAGCCCGTCGCCCCACTTGTCGTCGGCGTCGGTGAAGAGGCTGCCGGTGCCGTTGGTGCCGCCGTTCAGGTCGTACGTCTTGTGGCCGCCGCGGCCCGCGTCGGTCAGGTCGTACGCCGACCCGCTCGGGGTGGTGCCGACGGTGACGGAGCCGGAGTACTGGCTGGTGCCGGTGCCGGTCTCGATGGCCTCGTACGACCAGAGCTCGGCGCCGGTGGCCGCGTCCGTGATGACGTGGCGCTCGCTCGGGGTGCCGTCGGGCTGGGTGCCGGTGACGACGGCCTCGTAGGCGAAGACGGGGGTGCCGGTCGCGGCCCAGACCACCTGGCGGGCGCCGGCGGGCGCGGCCTGGAGGGAGCGGGCGGCGACGGGGGCTATGCGGGCCTCGGTGCCCTTGGTGGTCTTGCGGCTGCCGTCCTTCTTCTGGTGGACGACCAGGTCGCCGCCGAGGACGGGCAGGCCGGCGTAGGTGCGCTCGTAGCGGGTGTGGACCGTGCCGTTCGCGTCCTTGATCACGTCGCGGGCCACCAGGCCCTCCTGGTCGGAGAGGCCGATGGCGCGGGCGGTGCCGGCCGATTCGGTCTGCGCGGCGGCGATCGCCTGGGCGCGCGCGGAGGCCGACAGGCGCAGGGCGGTGGCTCCGTCCTCGCGTTCGGCGGCCGCGTTGGCGGACCCGCTCTGGACGGCGAGCGCGACCATCGCCGCGGAGGCGACGAGGGCGGCGGTGCGCAGCACGCGGGTCCGGCTGCGGGAGGTGGTGGAGGTGGGGGATGAGGACGTGTGGTGGGTCACTCGGTCTCCTTCGTGGCCGTGGGGGCGGCTGCGAGAGTGCCAGGAAGGAGGGCTCGATTGACAGGTATGCAACAAGAATTTGACCAGCTGTTGTCCGTTGAGAGGATTCTCGCGTCCGCTCAACGGTCAAAAACGGAACATTCCGCTTGGCCCCGGAGGCAGTTGGGCTCCGGGGCCGAGCGGCGATCGGTCAAACGCCGGGGATCTGCCGGGCCTTGAACGCGGCGCGCACCGCGTCCGCCGCACTCGCGCCGTACATGCGCTCGGCGGTCGCGATCGTCTTCAGCGCCGCGTCCGTGAAGCTGGTGTCCGGCGCGAAGCCGAACTGGGCGTTCACGATGACGCGGTCGGCCGTACGGGCTCCCAGGGCGCCCCGGATGTCGAAGAGCGCGCGGGACCAGATCTCGCCGTCCGCGTGGACCTCGCCCACCCGGTCCGCGTAGACCTTGGAGCCGTCGATCCGGCGCAGGCAGTGCGGGGCCTCGCTGTAGGTGATCGAGTCCCAGTCGGCGACGCACGCCTCGTCGGCCGTACGGGTCCAGCCGTACCGGGCGACGGCGTGCGTGCCGACCTCGACGGCCAGGTAGTCGCCGAAGGCCTCGCCGATCGCGCCGGCCTCCGGGGAGGAGCCGAAGCCGGGGACCTGGGCCTCGTGGACGGCGTGCCCGTACTCGTGGACGATCACCTCGGCGTCCTCGGCGTCGTCGACCCCGCCCTTGCCGAAGCGGATCTCGTCCTTCTTGTCGGTGAAGAAGGAGTTGTCGGCGCCCCACTGGTTGATGCGGACCGGCTGGACGCGGTCGTTGGCCCCGGGAAGCTCGGTGCCGAAGCCGAGGCCCTGGAGGTACTCCTGCGACTCGTTGACCCAGAAGTAGGCCATGACCTGCTCGAACTGGTCATCGCGGCGGTTGTACGAGGCCGCGTCCGCGGTCTTCGCGGAGGTGCCGGTGTCCGACCTGACGCGGGCCCACTTCCCCGACAGCCCTCCGCTCGCGTCGAGGTTGCGCAACGCGGCCGTGGCGTAAGCGGAAGCGGGCACGGAGGCGGCGGAGTCCTTGGCGTCGGCGAGCGTCTGGTCGCCGGAGGACTGGACGGGGTTGACCATGAAGACGCGGCCCTGGGGGAGGGATGCGGCCGGGGCGGCCGGGGACGCCGAGGCGGGTGCGGCCAGGACGAGTGCCACGGTGGCGGTGGCCGCGGCGAGCAGGCCGCTGGGTATACGGCGAGGCATGAACATCCTCCTGTGAAGGGCGTGATGTGCCGGAAGAACGTGCGTGGCGTGGTGCGGAACGTGATCCTTGCCCAACCCGGCGGGATTTGGCCAGGCCCTGACACCCCGCTCCTCCCGCGAACATCAGGTGATATCCGGCTCATCGGGTGAACTGCCGGATTCATGTGACGCATCATGTCCCGCGTGCACAGTGCGGAGGAGTCCGGCGAGGCCGGCAGCGAGGCAGGACGTCCGGGAGACATGTCCCGGGAGGTCAGGGCGGCGCAACAGGGGGACGAGGCGGCCTTCCGGGCGCTGTTTCGGCAGGTGCAGCCGGGACTGCTGCGCTATCTGGCCGTGTTGGTCGGGGAGGAGGCGGAGGACGTCGCCTCCGAGACCTGGCTACAGGTCGCCCGGGACCTGGGGACGTTCCACGGGGACTTCGACGGGTTCCGGGGGTGGCTGACGACGATCGGCCGCAACCGGGCGCTCGACCTGCTGCGGCGGCGCCGTCGGCGTCCGGTGGCCGATCTGCCGGTCGAGTACCTGCTCGACCGGCGGGCCCCCGAGGACACCGAGGCGAGCGCGCTGGCCACCGTCGCGGAGGCCGACGCGCTCGCGCTCATAGCCCGGCTGCCTCGCGACCAGGGCGAGGCCGTGCTGCTGCGCGTGGTCATGGACCTGGACGCGGAGAGCGCGGCGCGCGTGCTCGGCAAGCGGGCCGGAGCGGTGCGCACGGCCGCGCACCGGGGCCTGCGCAAGCTCGCCGCCCTCCTCGAACAGCAGAAACAGCAGACGGCGGGACCCGGCGGTGCCCAGCAGCCGCTCGAAGGACGTTTCGCCCCGGGAGTGACACCGACGACCTCTCCGACGCTGAAGGATGCGAGATGAGCACCAACCGATCCCGCCGGATCGACCGCGCCACGGCCGAGCAGCTGCTCGACGGCGCCGGAGCCGGCGCGGCTCCCGGCCACGACGCCCTCGCCGGACTGCTCGCCGCCGTGTCCGCTCCCGCTGGGGACGGCGAACTGGCCGGTGAGCAGGCGGCCATGGCGGCGTTCCGGTCTGCTCGTCTTGCCCCGGTTTCGGATGGTTCGTCCGCCGTTGTGGCCGCTCCCCGGAAGCGGAAGCTGCGCACGCCGGCGATGCTGCTGGGCGCGAAGGTCGCGGCCACCGTGGCCGCCGCCGCCCTCGGCGGGGTCGCCGTGGCCGCCGGGACGGGCAACCTCCCCGCCGCGCTGGGCGGGAAGCCCGAGAGCAGCGCCCCGGCCCGCGCCGCTTCCGCGCCCTCGCTCGACGCCGCGGAACCCACCCCGCGGAAGCTCGCCGGCTCGCCGGAGGCGGTGCCCGCCGAGCTCGCCGAACTCTGCCGTGCCTACGCCGCGAACGGCGGCGGTGCGCAGCCCGCCCCGGCGCCCTCCGAGGTGCTCTCCGAGCCCCGGTTCGCTCCGCTGGTCGCCGCGGCCGGGGGACCCGCCGGAGTCCCCGGCTACTGCGCGCCCGTCGTGGGCGGCCAGGGCACGACGCCCGGCGGCTCGCCTGCCCCGCGCCCGACGGAGGACCGGCGGGGCGCCTCCCCGAAGCCCGGGAAGAGCGGCAAGCCGGAGGCGACGAAGCGGCCCGGGGATCCGGCGCCGACCCGCACCTCCGGCGGCCCGGGCGGCCCGGGCGGCCGGCCGACCGACCGGCCTGACACCGGCCCGACACCGCCCCAGCCCCGCAACGACGCCCCGACCACCCGCCCCACCCCGTAGAGGCAGACCCCACCCATGCGACCACAGCCGGGTTACGCGGACGACGACACGCTGGAGCTCCCGCGTATCACCGCGGCCTCCCCCAGCCCGGCGGAGGCGGCCGAGCCGAGCCCGGTGTTCGTGGACACCTCGGGCCGGCGCCAGCGCCGGGTCCGCCGCCTGGGGTGGCTGCTCGTCGTGCCGGCGGCCGCGTACGTGGTCCTCGTACTCAGCTCGCTGTTCGGCGGGCCGACGCTCCGGTCGCCGTTCCTGCCCGCCCCCCGCGTCGCGGACGCCGCCCCGAGCACGTCGCCCGCCGCCGAGCCGCGCCCCTCGGCCTCCGCCGGACCGCGCCGTTCCGCCGCTCCCACCGGCGCCGCCTCCCAGGCCCCCTCCCCCGGCAGGCCGTCGGCCGGGAACGAACCCGCAACGGCCCCCTCCACCAGGCCCACCACCGCCGGCGCCGGCGCCTCCCCCGCCGCCGGCTCGAACGGCCACGGCAAGCCGACCACCCAGCCCGGCCAAGGCGGCGGCAAGCCCACCGCCAAGCCGTAACCCCGACCCGATCCCCCCACAGGCAGGAAGCACTCCCTCCCGTGTCGAAGAACCGGCGCCGCCGCCTCCCCCGCGGGCGGCACAGCACGGTGCGCAACGTCCCCCTGCGCACCCACTGGCTGCTGCTGACCGCGCTCGTCCTCACCCTCTCGGCGGCGCTGCTGCTCCAGGGCTACGCGCACCACATGTTCGACACGACCGCCGACGGGGCTCCGCGCGGGGCCGGTGCGTCGGCTTCCGTACCGGAGCAGATCCGCTCGGGCGGCCCGGTCGTCGAGGGCGCGGCCGGACGGGTGGCCGGCCCCGGGTCCCGCACGATCGCCCTGACCTTCGACGACGGCCCCGACCCGGTCTGGACCCCGAAGGTCCTCGACGTCCTGAGCCGCAACCAGGTGCCGGCCACCTTCTTCACCGTCGGCGCCCAGGTGTCCGCCCATCCGGAGCTGGCCCGGCGGATCGTCGCGGACGGCCACCAGATCGGCGTCCACACCTTCACCCACACCGACCTCGGCTCGGCCTCCTCGTGGCGGCGCTCCCTGGAGCTGCGCGAGAGCCAGCTCGTCATCGCCGGCGCCACCGGCGTCACCACCCCGCTGCTGCGGCCGCCCTACTCCTCGACCAACGAGGCGCTGACCGACGCCGACTGGGAGACCGTCGTGCAGGCCGGGCAGGAGGGCTACCTCACCGTCCTCACCACGCAGGACAGCGAGGACTGGCGTCGCCCGGGCATCGAGAAGATCGTCGCCAACTCCACTCCCCGGGGCACCGACGGCCAGATCCTGCTGATGCACGACGCGGGCGGCGACCGCTCGCAGACGGTCGCGGCACTGGAGCAGCTGCTGCCCGAGCTCAAGAAGGCGGGCTTCCGCTTCGCCACGGTGAGCGACGCCGTCGGCCTTCCCTCCCCCGTGAAGCCGGCCTCGGCCGTCGACGAGTGGCAGGGCCTGGCCCTGATCAACGCGCTGCGCGCCAGCGGCTGGGTGCTCGACGTGCTCGGCTGGCTGCTGTGGGCGGCCGGCGCGCTCAGCGTGCTGCGCGCGATCGCGGTGTTCGTCGCCGCGCGCCGGCACGTCCGTACCCGCCGCAGGCCGTGGGGCAGGCCGGTCACCGAGCCGGTCAGCATCATCGTTCCCGCCTACAACGAGAGCGCCGGGATCGAAGCGGCCATCCGCTCCCTGGTCGCGTCGGACCACCAGGTGGAGGTCATCGTGGTCGACGACGGCTCCACCGACGGCACCGCCGACATCGTCGAGGCCCTGAACCTGCCGGGCGTACGCGTCATCCGCCAGCAGAACGCCGGAAAGCCCGCGGCGCTCAACACCGGCATAGCCGCCGCCTCGTGCAACCTGCTCGTCATGGTGGACGGCGACACCGTCTTCGAGCCGGACGCGGTCCGCATGATCGTGCAGCCCTTCGCCAACCGGCGGGTCGGCGCCGTCTCGGGCAACGCGAAGGTCGTCAACCGCGGCGGCCTGCTCGGCCGCTGGCAGCACATCGAGTACGTCGTCGGCTTCAACCTCGACCGGCGCCTCTTCGACCTCGCCGAATGCATGCCCACCGTGCCCGGCGCGGTCGGCGCGTTCCGCCGCGAGGCGCTGCTGCGGATCGGCGGGGTCAGCGACATCACCCTCGCCGAGGACACCGACCTCACCATGGCGCTGTGCCGCGACGGCTGGCGGGTGGTCTACGAGGAGCGGGCCATCGCCTGGACCGAGGCCCCCGCCACGCTCGGCGCGCTGTGGAAGCAGCGCTACCGCTGGTGCTACGGCACCCTGCAGGCCATGTGGAAGCACCGGGGCGCCCTCACCCAGCGGGGCCAGGCCGGGAAGCTGGGCCGCCGCGGGCTGCTCTACCTGCTGATGTTCCAGGTGCTGCTGCCGCTGCTCGCGCCCGTCGTGGACGTCATCGCCGTCTTCGGCCTGGTCTTCCTCGACCCGGTCCGCATCCTCGGCCTGTGGTGCGCCTTCCTGCTCCTGCAGGTCCTGATGGGCGTCTACGCCTTCCGCCTCGACCGGGAACGGCTCGGGCCGCTGTGGAGCCTGCCGCTCCAGCAGTTCGTCTACCGCCAGCTGATGTACCTGGTCGTCATCCAGTCGGTGTTCACCGCGATCGCCGGATCACGCCTGCACTGGCAGCGAATGGAGCGCTACGGAAGCCTCCAGGTCCCGACCCCGGGCTCGGCACCGCAGCCCCCGCTCCCACTCCCGTCGTACGACCCGCCGCAGGCCGATCCCGTACCCGCACCCGGCCGGCCGTGGCCGCAGGAGACCCACGACGTGACGCCCTGGCCGCCGCGCGGCTAGCCGCTGTGCTCCCGCAGGGCGCCGAGTTCGGCTCGGACCAGTGCGAGAAACTCCGTGGAGGCAGCCCCGGCCTCCACCCCGCGTTCCGCGGCCACGGCGTCGAGGTGGCCGAGGACTTCGGCGACGTTCGCGAACGGGCCGACCGGCCGCAGCAGCCAGAGCCTGCCCCCGGGCCGGGGCGGCAGGCCGAGGGCGGCGACGGCCGCGTCGCTCTCCGCGTCGAGCTCGTGCAGGTCGGCCTCGGGGAGCGGGGCGGCCTCGACGCCGGTGATGTGGCCGTGGCCGTCCAGGGAGGTCTCCACCGCCCAGTGCGTGGAGCGGTCCGGGATCCAGGTGCGGGCCGCCGGGGGCCACACGTACGGGAGGAACACCCAGCGCAGCTCCTCCGGCGCGGGCTCCCAGCCGAGCACCTCCAGCTCCCGCATCTCGGGCAGCCGGTCCGCGTCCAGCTCGCTGCGCCCGGTACGGCGCAGTGCGAGCGGATGCGGCGTTCCGTCCTCGTCCCACGAGTCCCACGACATGCGGGCACGCTATCCGACGCGGTCCATCGGGTTGGCCGTGATCCGGCTCGCCGCGCCGCCCGCGACGTAGGCGGCCGCCGCGCAGGCCGGCTTGCGGGAGGCCTGGTCCTCGACGAGGGCGAGGAAGGAGGCGCCGAAGCCGAGGCGGGGGCGCTCCTTCAGCAGGGCCTCGGTGAAGGCGGGGTCGAAGTCGGCGAGGCGCAGGCCCGAGACGTCGGCGCTGGTGCCGACCTGGAGGAGGTGGCTCTCCACGTCGTCGGCGGCGCTCACGTCGTCCCGCATGTGCAGGACGATGACCTCTTCGGCGCGGGCGCGGCGGGCCGGCGGCCAGCCGAGACCCGCCGTCAGGACGCGGGCGACGTGGCCGCCGGCCTCCTCGAAGGGCAGGGTGTGGCTGTCGAAGGGCGCGGTCAGGCCCATGTCGTGGAGCAGGGCGCTGACGTAGAGCAGCTCCGCGTCGTAGGCGAGGCCGTGCCGGTCGGCGTACTCGGCGCCGAAGGCGTAGGAGCGGACCGAGTGGTTCAGGAGGGCCGCGTCCGTGTACTCGGCGGCGATCTCGTAGGCGGCCCGGGCTGATTCGGTGTCAAGAGTCCACGTCATGGGGCGTCAGCGTAGGCGGCGGCTGAAGTCGACCTCCGACGGGGGCTCGCCCGGCCAGTTCAGGCGGGTCGGCGCCGGCGGGGTCTCGGCGAGGACGGTGCCCCGGGAGACGACGTAGCGGGGGCGGACCTGGCGGCGTACCGCCTCCTCGGGCGAGGGGGCGGGGAGCAGCACGAAGGAGGCGGGGGCGCCGGGCGTGATGCCGTACTCCGCTTCGGACAGGCCCAGGACGCGGGCCGCACGGTCCGTCACCATCGAGAAGGCGAGGGGGATTTCGTCGGCGCCGGTGAGCTGGGCGGCGTAGAGGCCGACGAGGGCGGTCTGGAGCGGGTTCGCGGTGCCGAGGGCGTTCCAGGGGTCCATGACGTCGTCGTGGCCGAAGGCCACGTTGACCCCGGCCGCCAGCATCTCCTTGACCTGGGTGAGGCCGCGCCGCTTGGGGTAGGCGTCGAAGCGGCCCTGGAGATTGAGGTTGGCGAAGGGGTTGGAGACCAGGTTGATGCCCGAACGGGCCAGCAGCCGCTGGAGTTTGAAACTGTAGGCGCCGCTGTAGGAGCCCATGGCCGTGGTGTGCGAGGCCGTGGCGCGTTCGCGCAGGCCGGAGCGCAGGGCGAGGGTGGCCAGCACTTCCACGAAGCGGGACTGCTCGTCGTCGATCTCGTCGCAGTGCGCGTCGACCCGCAGGCCGTGCTCCTCGGCCAGCGCGAAGGCGGTGTGCAGCGAGGCGACCCCGTCCTCGCGGGTGTCCTCGAAGTGCGGGATCGCGCCGACCACGTCCGCGCCGCGGGCGACCGCCTCGCGCAGCAGCGCCTCGCCGTCCGGGAAGGAGACGACGCCCTCCTGGGGGAACGCCACGATCTGCAGGGTCATGAAGTCCCGCACCCGGTCGCGCACTTCGAGGAGCGCGTCGAGGGCGGTGAGCGAGGGGTCGGTGATGTCGCAGTGGGTGCGTACGTGCAGCACCCCCTGCGCCGCCTGCCAGCGCAGCACCTCGGTGGCCCGCGCGACGACGTCCTCGCGGGTCAGGGTCCGCTTGCGCTCGCTCCAGCAGGCGATGCCCTCCCAGAGGGTGCCGGAGGCGTTGGGACGCGGTTCGCCGGCGGTCAGGGCGGTGTCGAGGTGGATGTGCGGTTCGACGAAGGGAGCGGTCAGGAGGCAGCCGTGGGCCTCGACGAGGACGCCCGTGGCGGGTGGTTCCTTCTGATCGTCGTACGGAACCACCCGCGTGATGCGGCCGTCCTCCCCGACCTCGATGTCGGACAGGCCATCTGTGTGCAGCAGCCGGGCGCCCCGGACGATCATCCGCATGGCGCCAGACTATGCATTCAGCCCCGCTTGGCCTGGGCCTTCTGCTGCATGCCGCGCGTCTTCGCGGCGGACGACTGCATGTCCCTGTTCGCAGACTTGGCGCGGGCCTCCGCGGCCGTGTTCTTCGCGATCGCGCGCTCGGAATCCTGGTGGCTGTGGTGGCCGGTGTGGGCCTTCTTCGCCATGATCGTTCCTCCTTGGGGTACTCGTTCCACTGTGCGCCCGTATGGAGCAGTCGGCATCCCGGGGCGGGCGGCGGCCACAATGGGCGCATGACCAGCGACAGCGAGATCACCCCCGAGATGCCCGACTGGGAGAAGCGCTTCCGGGCCCCGCGCGTCGGCCTGCCCGACTGGGCGGAGGACGCCCCGGACCGGTCGCTCTTCGTTTCCAACGCGACCGGAACCTTCGAGCTCTACGCCTGGGACCGTGCCACCGGCGCGCAGCGGCAGGCCACCGACCGCCCCAACGGCACCACCGACGGCACCCTCTCCCCCGACGGCGAGTGGATCTGGTGGTTCTCGGACACCGACGGCGACGAGTTCGGCACCTGGGTGCGCCAGCCCTTCGCGGGCGGCGCCGACGAGCCCGCCACCCCCGGCCTGGAACCCTCCTACCCCGCCGGGCTGGCCATCGGCCGGGACGGGACCGCGGTCGTGGGGCGCTCCACCGACGAGGACGGCTCGACCGTCCACGTGGTCCGCCCCGACGGCACCGCGCCCACCGTGATCTACCGGCACCGGGAGTCCGCGGGCGTCGGCGACCTCTCCTACGACGGGACGCTCATCGCCGTCGAGCACACCGAGCACGGCGACGCCATGCACTCCGCGCTGCGCGTGCTCACCCTCGACGGGTCCACCGTCGCCGAGCTGGACGACTCCCGGGGCGGGACCGAGGAGCTCGGCCTGGAGGTCCTCGGCTTCGCGCCGGTCGCGGGCGACACCCGGCTGCTCGTCGGCCACCAGCGGCGCGGCCGCTGGGAGCCGATGATCTGGGACGTGGCCACGGGCGCCGAGGAGGAGCTGGCGATCGACCTGCCGGGCGACGTGAGCGCCGAGTGGTACCCGGACGGCTCCGCGCTGCTGGTCGAGCACGGCTTCGAGGCGCGCAGCGAGCTGTGGCGCTACGACCTGGCCGCGCGGGACCTCGTACGCGTGGAGACGCCTTCGGGGACGGTGTCGGGTGCCACGGCGCGGCCCGACGGGACGGTGGAGTACCTGTGGTCCTCGGCAGCCGAGCCCTCGGCGGTACGGTCCACCGCGGGCGGGGTCGTCCTGGACCCGCCCGGCTTCCGGCCGCCCGGCTCGCTGCCGGTCGAGGACGTGTGGGTGGACGGCCCGGGCGGGCGGATCCACGCGCTGGTGCAGCGGCCCGTCGGCCACGGCGAGGGCCCCTTCCCGACGGTCTTCGAGATCCACGGCGGGCCCACCTGGCACGACAGCGACGCCTTCGCGGCGACCCCGGCGGCCTGGCTGGACCACGGCTTCGCGGTGGTCCGCGTCAACTACCGGGGCTCGACGGGCTACGGCCGGGAGTGGACCGACGCCCTCAAGCACCGGGTCGGCCTGATCGAGCTGGAGGACATCTCGGCGGTCCGCGCGTGGGCGCTCTCGTCCGGCCTGGCGGACCCGGCGCGGCTCGTGCTGTCGGGCGGCTCCTGGGGCGGGTACCTGACCCTGCTGGGGCTGGGCACGCAGCCGGACGCCTGGGCCGTGGGCCTGGCCGCGGTGCCGGTCGCGGACTACGTGACGGCGTACCACGACGAGATGGAGGCGCTGAAGGCCCTGGACCGCACCCTCTTCGGGGGCACGCCCGAGGAGGTCCCCGACCGCTTCGAGGCCTCCTCGCCGCTGACGTACGTGGACGCGGTGAAGGCCCCCGTGCACATCGCGGCCGGTGTCAACGACCCGCGCTGCCCGATCCGGCAGATCGACAACTACGTCGACCGGCTGGCGGCGCGCGGGGCGGTGCACGAGGTGTACCGCTACGACGCCGGGCACGGCTCGCTGGTGGTGGAGGAGCGGATCAAGCAGGTGCGGATGGACCTGGAATTCACGCTGAAGCACCTGCCCCGCTAGGGGGCGACCGGTGCACCCCCCGTACGGTGGTGGGGTGCACCGGTTTCTCCTGACCCCGCGCTGGTGGGGGATCAACGTCTTCGTCGCGCTCGCCGTGCCCTTCTGCCTGTTCATGGGCTCCTGGCAGCTCGGCCGCTTCGAGGACCGCGTCGACACCCACCGCGAGGCGAGCGCCGAGCGGCCCGCGGACCGGGCGGCCGCGCCGCTGGACTCGCTGCTCCCGGTGTCCACGCAGACCTCCGGGCGGATGGCCGCCGCCTCCGGGGAGTACGCGGAGCAGCTGCTGGTGCCCGAGCGGCGGCTCGGCGGCGAGTCCGGCTTCTACGTGCTGACCCTGCTGAAGACCGACTCCGGCAAGGTCGTCCCGGTCGTCCGGGGCTGGCTGCCCGGGGCGGCGGACCCGGCGAAGGCGCCGGCCGCGCCGACGGGCCGGGTCGAGATCACCGGGGCCCTGCAGGCCTCGGAGAGCTCCGGCAGCAAGGGCGTGCACGCGTCGGGCGGGCTGCCGGCCGGGCAGCTGGGCGTGATCGGCGCCGCCTCGCTGGTCAACATCGTCCCGTACGACCTGTACGACGCGTGGCTGACGGTGCAGACGCCGGCGGACGGCATGGTGCCGGTGCCGGTGCAGGCGCCGGTCAACACCGGGCTGGACCTGAAGGCCTTCCAGAACCTCGGGTACACGGGCGAGTGGTTCGTCTTCGTCGCCTTCGTGCTGTTCATGTGGTTCCGGCTGTACCGGCGCGAGGTGGAGACGCTGCGGGACGCCGAGGCCGGGCTGGTGCCGGCGGAACCCGTGGCCGAGCAGGTCTGAGGCCTGCGGGCCCCCGCCGAACGGACTCGGCTGCGGCGCCGCTGCCGGGGCTCCGCCCGGACCCCGCGCCTCAAACGCCGACGGGGCTGGGGGTGTCCCCGGAGGGGCTGGGACCGCTACGGCTTGGGGGCTTCCACCGGGATCGGGCCCGTGCGGTAGATCGTGCCGCCGCAGGCCTGGGGGATGGTCGTCTGGGTCGTCGGGGTGCCCGTCGACGGGGTGTGGGAGACCGAGACCCCGGCCGGGGCCGCCGGGGGTGCGGCATCCGCCTGCGTCTCGCCCGCCGTGTCCGTGCCGCCCGGCGACGTGACCCCGTCGACCGGGGGCTTCGCACCGCCGCCCGAGGTGGTCTCCGCACAGGGCTCCCCCGACGGCACCCACGCGAAGCGGACCTCGTACGCCGTGTTCGGCGACAGCATCAGCACCGGCGCCTGGGCCGACGGGTCGGGCAGCAGGCC
This sequence comes from Streptomyces sp. NPDC091371, assembly GCF_040684275.1. Taxonomy (NCBI): domain Bacteria; kingdom Bacillati; phylum Actinomycetota; class Actinomycetes; order Kitasatosporales; family Streptomycetaceae; genus Streptomyces; species Streptomyces sp. NPDC091371. Next base: position 385,319 of record NZ_JBFBFP010000001.1, on the reverse strand, counting down.
GCTCGCCGGGTCGCCCGCCGTGTGGCCGACCACCGGGACCGCCGAGCCCTGCGAGGTCGCGGCCCCGGCCGCCGTCACGGTGTCCGAGCCGGTGACGGCGCACCCGCGCGGCGAGACGTTGGTGACCTTGAAGCTGCCGTACACCTTGCCGTCGGCCTCCGGGACGCGGGCCGAGCCCACCACTCCCAGCTGCCCCGCCCCGCACCCCGGCACGCCGCCCGCGGCCACCGGCGGCAGCGGGCCCACCGCCAGGCCGCCCGCGGCGCCCGATCCGGCCGAGGCGGCGCCGCCCGACGGGCCGGCCGTGGCCCCGCCCGACGAGGCGCCGGCGGCGTTCGGCTGCCCGGTGGCGCCGGCGACCGGGCCGCCCCCGCTGGAGCGGCTGGACCTCGGGGTCGCGCCAGAGCCGTTCTGGTGCGGATCGGAGGGGTTGATGCCCGGCTTGTCCCCGGAGGCGGAGCCGTGCCCGGCCATCGTCGAGTGGTCGGCGGAGGCGCCCTCGCCCGCCGTCATGTGCATGGCCACCGGGATCGCCGTCCCGGCGAGCAGCGCGAACGACGCCGCGCCGATCAGGACCTGGCGTCGCAGGACCCGGCGCGCGGGGACCGCGTACCGCAGCCGCTCCAGCGCGCCCTCGGAGGGCTCCAGGCCCTCGACGGCCCCGTGCAGCAGGCTCCGCAGGGCCTGTTCCTCGCTCGCGCCGCCCGGCACTGTGTGGTCGTCCATCATGACTGCGCAGCCTCCATCGCCACCCGCAGCGCGGCAATGCCCCGCGATCCGTACGCCTTCACCGAGCCGAGGGATATCCCCAGCGTCTCGGCGACCTGGGCCTCTGTCATGTCCGCGAAGTACCGCAGTACCAGTACCTCGCGCTGGCGGCGCTGGAGTCCGCGCATCGCCTTGATCAGGTCGTCCCGTTCCAGCTGGTCGTACGCGCCCTCTTCGGCGCTCGCCATGTCCGGCATCGGCTTCGACAGCAGCTTGAGGCCGAGGATGCGCCGGCGCAGGGCGGACCGCGAGAGGTTCACGACGGTCTGGCGCAGGTACGCCAGGGTCTTGTCCCGGTCGCGCACCCGGTTCCGCGCCGAGTGCACGCGGATGAACGCCTCCTGGACCACGTCCTCGCAGGAGGCGGTGTCGTCGAGGAGCAGCGCGGCGAGGCCGAGCAGCGAGCGGTAGTGCGCCCGGTAGGTCTCGGTGAGGTGGTCGACGGTGGTGCCGGCCACCACTTCCTTCGCCTCGTCCGTACCGCTCGCCGCCGCGTCAGCGCTTTCGCGCGGCGCGGGCACGCGGCCGTTCCTGGTCGGTACGACGGGCCGTACGGGCGCCTCGGAGGGCCCGGCCGGCGGGACGGGAACGATCACCGGGAACCCGCCCACGGGCATGCCGGGGATGCCTGGAGCGGGTGAAACCCGGTGCGACGGGATGACGATCCCGGTGCGCACCGGTCGGACCGCCGGTTCGAGGAGTGCCTCTGCCACGCCTGTAGGACACTCGTCCCCCCGTCAGGGTTGTACGCGCGAGGCGGCCGGCCCGGCGAAATCCCTATTGCCCTCATGCGTACCCGCTCTTCCCGATTGCCCCGTCCTATCGAGACGGCAGTCGGGCCATCACCTTGATCAAGGGACCGACTCCGATCCTACAAAGCGAATTACGCAAATTCACCTGTGATCAGTTCCGCAATCTGAATGGCATTCAGAGCGGCGCCCTTGCGCAGATTGTCCGCGCACACGAAGAACTCCAGCGAGTACCGGTCGTCGAGCGAGGCGCGCACCCGCCCCACCCAGGCAGGATCCGTCCCGGCGGCGTCCGCCGGGGTCGGGAACTCGCCCGCCGCCGGATCGTCGACGAGCACCACGCCGGGCGCCGTGTCCAGGATCTCCCGGGCGTGCGCGGCGTCCACCGTGTTCTCGAACCGGGCCCGTACCGTCAGCGAATTCCCGGTCAGCACCGGCACCTGTACGCAGGTCACCGCCACCGGGAGCCGGTCCAGCTGCAGGATCCGGCGGGTCTGCGCCCGTACGGCCAACTCGTGCGAGGACCAGCCGCCCTCGCGCAGCTCGCCGGACCAGGGCACGACGTTGAGGGCGAGCGGCGCCGCGAAGGGCCCGGTGTCCTCGCCCACGGCACGGCGTACGTCCCCCGGCTGCTCTCCCAGGGAGGTGCCCGCGACCAGCGACAGCTGGCGGCGCAGGGTCTCGGAGCCGGCCCGGCCGGCGGCGCTCGCGGCCTGGTACGTGGAGACGGCCAGCTCGGCGAGGCCGTACTCGGCGTGGAGCGCGCCGAGGGAGGCGATCATCGCGGCGGTCACGGTGTCCGGGGCGGCGACGATCCCGCGCGGCCGCATCCGTACGGCGTGGGCGTTGATCTCGGGCACCACCAGCGGCACCTCGGGATCCTCCCGGAAGGCGTCGGACTGGTCCACGACGACGGTGCCGCGCGCGGCGACCACGGGGGCCCAGCGGGCCGAGATGTCGGCCGGGGTCAGGAAGAGGGCGACGTCGCCCACCCCGAAGCCGTCGAAGGCGTCCTCACTGAGGGCGAACACCTCGGTCTCCTCCGCGCGGACGGCCAGCATGCGGCCGGCCGAACGCGCGGAGGCGATCAGGCGGATCTCGCCCCAGACGTCCGCCCGCAAGGACAGCATCCGGAGCAGGACTGTGCCGACCGCTCCGGTCGCCCCGACCACGGCGAGCGCCGGGCCGGAGGACCGGGCGGCGGTCATCGTCCGGTGCCTCCGTAGACGACGGCTTCGTCGCTGTCGGAGTCGAGGCCGAAGGCCGTGTGGACGGCCACGACGGCCGCGTTGACGTCGTCCTGGCGGGTCACGACCGAGATGCGGATCTCGGAGGTCGAGATCAGCTCGATGTTGACGCCCGCGTCGGACAGCGCCTGGAAGAAGGAGGCGGTGACGCCCGGGTTCGTCTTCATGCCGGCGCCGACCAGGGAGATCTTGCCGATCTGGTCGTCGTAGCGCAGGGAGTCGAAGCCGATCTGGCCCTTCGCCTTCTCCAGGGCGTCGATGGCCTTGTGGCCCTCGGCCTTGGGGAGCGTGAAGGAGATGTCGGTGAGGCCCGTCGAGGCCGCCGACACGTTCTGCACGATCATGTCGATGTTGATCTCGGCGTCCGCGATGGCGCGGAAGATCGCCGCGGCCTCGCCCGGCTTGTCCGGGACGCCGACGACCGTGATCTTGGCTTCGGAGACGTCGTGAGCGACTCCGGAGATGATGGCGTGCTCCACCTGCTCGTCCCCTTGCGGCTGTTCGTTGCTGACCCAGGTTCCGCGCAGTCCGGAGAAGGACGAGCGGACGTGGATCGGGATGTTGTAGCGGCGTGCGTACTCGACACAGCGGTGGAGCAGCACCTTGGAACCGGAGGCGGCGAGCTCCAGCATGTCCTCGGAGGAGATCCAGTCGATCTTCTTGGCCTTCTTCACGACGCGGGGGTCCGCGGTGAAGACGCCGTCGACGTCGGTGTAGATCTCGCAGACCTCGGCGTCCAGCGCCGCGGCGAGCGCCACGGCGGTGGTGTCCGAGCCGCCGCGGCCGAGGGTGGTGATGTCCTTGGAGTCCGCGGACACGCCCTGGAAGCCGGCGACGATGGCGATGTTGCCCTCGTCGAGCGCGGTGCGGATACGGCCCGGCGTGACATCGATGATGCGCGCTTTGTTGTGGACCGAGTCGGTGATGACGCCTGCCTGGCTACCGGTGAACGACTGGGCCTCGTGGCCCAGGTTTTTGATCGCCATGGCCAGCAGGGCCATGGAGATCCGCTCTCCGGCGGTCAGCAGCATGTCGAATTCACGCCCGGCAGGCATCGGGGATACCTGCTCGGCGAGATCGATCAGCTCGTCCGTCGTGTCGCCCATCGCGGACACCACGACGACCACTTGGTGGCCGTTCTTCTTGGCATCCACGATCCGCTTGGCGACGCGCTTGATGCCTTCGGCATCGGCTACGGAGGAGCCTCCGTACTTCTGCACGACAAGGCCCACGTGCGCTCCTCGCTCAGTCCGTCTCATTGCTGGTGCAGTCTAACGAGCGACCGGGATCCGACCGCCTCGTACCACATCATGAGACGAGAGGACCAAAGGATGGGTTCCCCGCGCCCGGGAGCTACTTTCGGCCGAGACCGCCGAGCTCCTCGGCCATGACCTGCCCGGCCTGCTCCGCCAGGTCGTCCTCGGTCAGGTCCTCGTCCGTGTCCAGGCCGTCCAGGGCGGCGAGGGGCTGGTCCAGCCGGACGTGCGCGATCAGCGACTGGAGGGCGCGCAGGGTCGCCGAGGCCGTCGGGCCCCAGTTGGTGAAGTACGAGAACTGCCACCACCACAGCGCCTCGGTGATCCGGCCCGCCTGGTGGTGGATGAGCCCGTGCCGCAGGTCGGCGACCACGTCGGCCAGGTCGTCGGAGATCCGGTGCGGCACCGGGGTCTTGCGCGGCTCGTACGGGTCGAAGACCTCGGAGTAGACGTCGACCGGCTCCAGCATGATCGCGAACCGCTCGCGCAGGTCGTCCACGTCCGGCTCCGGGCCGAGATCCGGCTCGTAGCGCTCTTCGGGCAGCACGTCCTGGTACGCGCCCAGCCGGCCGCCGGCCAGCAGCAGCTGGGACACCTCCAGGAGGAGGAAGGGCACCGCGCTGTCCGGGTCCTCGCCCTTCGCCACCTCGGTGACCGCGACGAGGAAGGACTCGATCTGGTCCGCGATCGAGGCCGCGAAGTCGTCCGGGTCCAGACCTTGGGCGTGCAGCGTTGCGTCAGACATCGAGAAGTCGCCTTCCTTCAAAGGCCCGCCCGAGCGTGACCTCGTCCGCGTACTCCAGATCTCCCCCGACGGGGAGCCCGCTGGCCAGGCGGGTGACCTTCAGGCCCATGGGCTTGATCATGCGGGCGAGGTAGGTGGCGGTCGCCTCGCCCTCCAGGTTCGGGTCGGTGGCCAGGATCAGCTCGGTCACCTCGCCGTCCGCCAGGCGCGCCAGCAGCTCGCGGATGCGCAGGTCGTCGGGGCCGACGCCCTCGATCGGGCTGATCGCGCCGCCGAGGACGTGGTACTTGCCCCGGAACTCACGGGTCCGCTCGATCGCGACGACGTCCTTCGGCTCCTCGACCACACAGATGACCGTGGTGTCGCGGCGCGGGTCGCGGCAGATGCCGCACCGCTCCTCCTGCGCCACGTTCCCGCACACCGCGCAGAACCGGACCTTCTCCTTGACCTCGAGCAGCGCGTGCGCGAGGCGGCGGACGTCGGTGGGCTCGGCCTGCAGGATGTGGAAGGCGATCCGCTGCGCGCTCTTGGGCCCGACGCCGGGCAGCCTGCCCAGTTCGTCGATCAGGTCCTGGACCACGCCTTCGTACAACGGACTGCCTTCTTTCTCTGTGGAGCGTCTTCAGGGGGTGTTCGTCGGTCGTTTTCGGTACTAGAACGGAAGGCCGGGAATGCCGCTGCCGCCGCCCAGGCCCTGGGCGAGGGGGCCCAGCTTCTGCTGCTGGAGCGCCTGCGCATTCTCGTTGGCCGCCTGGACCGCCGCCACCACCAGGTCGGCGAGGGTCTCGGTGTCCTCCGGGTCCACGGCCTTCGGGTCGATCACCAGGGCGCGCAGCTCACCGGAGCCGGTCACGGTCGCCCTGACGAGACCGCCGCCGGCCTGGCCCTCGACCTCGGCCCGCGCCAGCTCCTCCTGGGCCGCGGCCAGGTCCTGCTGCATCTTCTGGGCCTGCTGGAGCAGCTGCTGCATGTTGGGCTGACCACTACCGGGAATCACAGGTGACTCACTCCATACCGTCGGGACGCTTGGTCAATCCGAGCCTACGTGCTCCCCGGGCGCCGCGCCCTACGCCGAGAGGACCAACTCTTTCGAGTGAGAGACGGGGCGCACGCGTACCTGATGAAGACCTCCTTGTGGGCGGAAATCCCGGGATTCGGCGCCCATCGCACGTCATTCGAAGGTAGGAAGGGCATGCGCACCATTGCGCACACGCGCACCACCACACGTCAGCGCAGGCAGAGGGAGTGCCGGGTGAGCCAGCCGGAGATGCAGCCCGAGGGGCCACCCCGGGATCCCCGGGAGGAAGGCGGCGGACCGATGGCGGCGGGCGATCTCACCGGTCGGCCCTTCCCCCTGGGGGACTGGGGCGAGCCCGCCGAGCGGCTCGACGAGCTCTACCGGCGCGTCGAGGCCGACGCGCTGCGCACCGCCGAGTGGTACCTGTCCGACCGGGCGTGGAAGCGCCGGGGCGCGCGGGTGATGCGGATCGGCGCGGCCGCCGGGGCGATCACGGGCGCCGCGATGCCGCTGCTGGAACTGACGGGCTCGGCACCGGGCGCGTCCTCGTACGGCTTCCTGGCGCTGCTGCTCGGCGCGGCCTGTCTGGCCTGCGACCGGTTCTTCGGCCTGACCTCGGGCTGGATGCGGGACGTCGCCACGGCCCAGGCCGTGCAGCGCCGCCTCCAGACCCTCCAGTTCGACTGGGCCTCGGAGAACGTGCGCGAGGTGCTCGGCCCGACGGAGGGCACGGCGAGCGAGGCGGCGGAGCGCTGCCTGACGGTGCTGCGGCGCTTCTCCGAGGACGTGACGGAGCTGGTGCGCTCGGAGACCGCGGAGTGGATGGTGGAGTTCAGCTCGGGCCCCGCGCCGCTGGTGATGCAGTCGCTGGGCGCGGGCGGCTCCCGCTCGGACGCGTACATCCCCCCGGCCCGCTTCCCCCTCCCCCCGGGCACCCGCCCGAACATGCCCCGCCAACGCCCCCCGGAGCAGCCGCGCTGAACCCCGAGGGCCCGGGCTTCCGGCCCGTCCGGGGCCCTTCCAGCCCGTCCGGCGTTCGAGGACCGGGGTCCGGGGCGGAGCCCCGGCTGGGGGTCCCCCCGGACGGAGTCTGGGGGATGGAGAAAGGGCGGGGCGGGGACCGGCTCCGCGCAGCGGAACCCGCACCCACCCCGCACCCCACCCGACGACCGATAGCCCGATAGCCCGATAGCCCGGCCTCAGCTGAAGATGATCATCGAGCCCTGCCCGAGGCTGCGCGTCGCCGCCGCATGCAATCCCAGCCACACGTGCCGCTCCCGCGCGAACGGACTGTCGTCGTACGGAATCGGCCCCGCCGGCTCCTCCAACGACGTCGGCCGCCCCGGCGGCGCCGGAGCCGCCGGCGGGTTCCCCGGGTCTATCCCGATCGCCGGCGCCACGAAGACCAGCTCCCGCAGCAGCCCCTGCGCGGACCCCAGCGGCCCGCCCCCGGCCAGCAGCTCCTCGTTGGCCAGCGGAGCCGCGAAGTCCACCGGGACGTACGCCCCCGCGTGGTCGTAGTGCCACACCAGGTGCGACTGCTGCGCCGTGGGCTCGAACATCTCCAGCAGCTGCTCGTAGTCCCCGCCCAGCTCGTCCACCGGGGTCACCGGCAGCCCGCACAGCTGGAGCAGGTACGCCCGCCTCAGGAAATGCAGGGCGTCGTAGTCGAAGCCCGCGACCGGGGCCACGTCCCCGCTCAGGCCCGGCATGTACGCGAACACGGGCACGGACGGCAGCCCGGCCTCGCCCAGCGCCTTGTCGTACGAGGCGATCTCTTCCGCGAAGGGGTTGTCGGGGCTGTGGCACAGCACGTCGACAAGGGGGACCAGCCACAGGTCACAGGCCACGCGGGCTCCGATCAGTCGTTGCCGCCGATCGGGCCAGAGTAATGCGCCGAACACCCTCCGCGAAGGGGTGCGGAGAACCTCGGCGGATGCGAGCGCGCCGCGGCCCGCCGGACACCCCCTAGAGCCCGGCCGCCCAGTCCAGCCCGTGCTGGTTGTACGCGCCCACGATGCGGCGTACCGCCTCCGCGTCGCCCAGCGTCACCGCGTCCACCAGGTCGGCGTGCCCGTCCCACAGGGCCTCCCGCAGCCGCGGATCGCGCTGGAGGTGCGGCACGGCGAAGACCCAGCACTGCACCCGGATGCGGTGCAGGAAGTCGGAGATGTAGGCGTTGCCGACCAGCGCGCTCAGTTCCCGCCAGAAGCGCAGGTCGTAGCCGATCAGCACTTCGAGTGAACCGCTGCGCGCCGCCTTCTGCGCCTCCTCGGCCCGGCGGCGGACCGACACCAGCTTCTCGCCGCAGCCGGGGCCGGCGCCCCGCTCGGCGAGCCGGCGGAAGATCCCGTCCACGACCAGCGAGCGGGCCTCGATCATTCCCCGGAAGTCGTCCACGGAGAAGACCCGTACGCGGAAGCCGCGGTGCTGGACCAGTTCGAGCAGCCCCTGCGCCGAGAGGTCCACCAGCGCCTCGCGGACCGGGGTCGCGGAGACCTCGTACTGCTCGGCGATCTGCTTGACGGTGAACTCGGTCCCCGGCGGCAGGCGTCCCGCGAGCACCTCGTCACGCAGCGCGTCCGCGATCTGCTGGCGAAGTGTGTTGCGGGTGACAGCTCCGCTGCCTGGCATAAGGGTCCGTCTCCTGTAGTAGAACTCCGGACACCTTAGGCCAGGCAGCACGGCCGAAACCGATCGGTGGGTGATCGATATGCGGATCCACCGCCCACCGGCCGCCCGCTAGGCGGACGCGGTGTGCCGGTCGGCGACCGTCAGCGCCTCGTCCAAGAGGGCCAGGCCCTCCTTCGCCTCCGCCTCCGAGATGGTGCAGGGGGGCACGACGTGGGTGCGGTTCATGTTGACGAACGGCCACAGGCCGGAGGCCTTGCAGGCCGCCGCGAACTCGGCCATCGGCGCGTTGTCCGCCCCGGCGGCGTTGTACGGGACGAGCGGCTCGCGCGTCTCCTTGTCCCGTACGAGTTCCAGCGCCCAGAAGGTGCCCAGGCCCCGGACCTCGCCGACCGAGGGGTGGCGCTCGGCGATCTCGGCGAGCGCCGGGCCGATCACGTTCTCGCCGAGGTGGGCGGCGTGCTCGACGATGCCCTCCTCCTCCATCGCGTTGATCGTGGCGACGGCGGCGGCGCAGGCCAGGGGGTGGCCGGAGTACGTCAGTCCGCCCGGGTAGGGGCGGGTGGCGAAGGTCTCGGCGATGGCGGCCGAGATGGCCACGCCGCCGAGCGGCACGTAGCCGCTGTTCACGCCCTTGGCGAAGGTGATCAGGTCGGGGGTGACGCCCCAGTGGTCGGCGGCGAACCACTTGCCGGTGCGGCCGAAGCCCGACATGACCTCGTCGAGGATGAAGACGATGCCGTGGCGGTCGCAGAGCTCGCGCACGCCCGCGAGGTAGCCGGCCGGCGGGGTCATGATGCCCGCGGTGCCGGGCACGCTCTCCAGGATGATCGCCGCGATGGTCGCCGGGCCTTCGAAGGCGATGGTGTCGGCGAGGTGGGCGAGGGCGCGGGCGCACTCCTCGGCCTCGGTGGTGGCGTGGAAGGCCGAGCGGTAGAGGTACGGGCCCCAGAAGTGCACGACGCCGGCGGCGGCCGTGTCGGAGGGCCAGCGGCGCGGGTCGCCGGTCAGGTTGATCGCGGCGGCGGTGGCCCCGTGGTACGAGCGGTACGTGGAGAGCACCTTGGCGCGGCCGGTGTGCAGACGGGCCATGCGGACGGCGTTCTCGACGGCCTCGGCGCCGCCGTTGGTGAAGAACACCTTGTCGAGGTCACCGGGGGTCCGCTCGGCGATGAGGCGGGCCGCCTCGGAGCGCACGTCGACGGCGAAGCCGGGGGCCAGGGTGCAGAGCCGGGCGGCCTGCTCCTGGACCGCGGCGACGACCTTGGGGTGCTGGTGGCCGATGTTGGTGTTGACCAGCTGGGAGGAGAAGTCGAGGAAGCGCTTGCCGTCGTAGTCCCAGAAGTACGACCCCTCGGCCCCGGCGACGGCGAGCGGATCGATCAGGGCCTGGGCGGACCAGGAGTGGAAGACGTGTTTCCGGTCGGCTTCCTTGACTTCGGCAAGGGTGTGCGAGGCGACGTGAGGGGTCATGTCGTCACGCTAGAAGTGCGCAGGTGGGGACCGATATCGGCGGACTGTATGGGGGTGGGGGGCCGGTCTCGGCAGTCTGTCTGCGCCCGCCCGCGGAACCGCTTCCATTGACAGCACCCTGTCGATACGACAGAATCCTGTCATACGCAGCACTCGTACCTCTCTCGCACCTCTCTCGCACCTCTCATCTCACCGGAGGCGAAGACCATGAACGAGACGGCACACCAGGCCGAGACCAAGACCAAGACCGAGTCTCCGTCCAAGTCCGAGTCCCGGACGGAGACTCCGGGGAAGCCGGTCCACCTCGCGGTCTACGACACGTACGCGGACTGGGAGACCGGCCACACCACGGCCCACCTGACCCAGCGCGGCCACCGGATCCGCACGGTCGGTCCGGCCGCCGAGCGGCCGGTCACCACCATGGGAGGCGTGCGCGTCCTTCCCGACATGGCGCTGGCCGACCTGCGTCCGGAGGACTCCTCGCTGCTGATCCTCACCGGGGCCGCGCTGTGGGACGCCGGCGACGAGCTGGCGCCGTTCGCGGCGAAGGCGGCGAAGTTCCTGGCGGCCGGGGTCCCGGTAGCGGCGATCTGCGGGGCGACCGCCGGGCTCGCCCGGGCGGGCGTCCTGGACGGCCGGGCGCACACGAGCGCGGCCTCCGTCTACTTGGCACCGCAGCCGGGGTACGGCGGCGCCGAGCTCTACGTCGAGGCCGACGCGGTCACCGACGGGGACCTGATCACGGCGGGCCCGACGGAACCGGTGGCCTTCGCCCGCGAGGTGTTCGCCCGCCTGGGCGTGTACAAGCCGGACGTGCTGGACGCGTGGTACCGGCTGTTCCACGACTCGGACGAGAGCGCGTACCCGGTCCTGATGGCGGCGGCGGAGTCGGGCGATGCCTGAGATGCCTGAGATGCCTGAGATGCCTGAGCACCCCGCCGATTCCCCCGAGGCGCTGCGAGCCCGCCAGAACCTGCTGAGCCGCACCGCCCTCGGGGTGTTCCGGCTGAACGGCCAGTTCCTCTCCGTCTCGGAGGAACTGGCCCGCCCGGCCGGACTGACCGCGGCCTGGTGGCAGGTCCTGGGCGCGGTCCTGCGCGAGCCCCTTCCGGTGGCCGGTATCGCCCGCGAGATGGGCATCACCCGGCAGAGCGTCCAGCGCATCGCGGACCTGCTGGCGGCGAAGGGCCTGGCGGAGTACGCCCCGAACCCGGCCCATCGGCGGGCGAAGCTGCTCCGCCCGACGGAGGCCGGCCGCGCGGCCATCGCCCGCATCAACCCGGGCCACGCCTCGCTGGCCACCCGCCTGGCGGCCGAACTGGGGGACACGGGCCTCGCCGAAACGGTCCGGGTCCTGGAACGCCTCTCGGCAGCCCTGGACTCCCTGCACGACACCCCACCGACCCCGCCCCCGACACACACCTGAGCCCCCCGGTAAGGCGCACCCCTTGGCCCGCCGACTCCGCGAGGCACCCCTCCAGCCCCGCCGACCCCACGAGGCGCACGCCCCAGGCCCGCCGACCCCGTGAGGCACACGCCCCAGCCCCGCCGACCCCCTGAGGCACACCCCCAGCCCCGCCGGCGCTTGAGGCGCGGGGCCTGGGGCCGAGCCCCAACAGCGGCGCCCGGCGCCAACCCCCGACACCGCCCAGCCAGCCCGCCCCACCCCGACACCCCCCAGCCCCGCCAACCCCATAAGGCACACCCCCCAGCCCCGCCGGCGTTTGAGGCGCGGGGCCCGGGGCAGAGCCCAGCAACGGCGCCCGGCGCCAACCCCCGACACCGCCCAGCCAGCCCACCCCACCCCGCCACACCCCAGCCCCACCGGGAGGACCCCACACGCAACCTCCCGCGCCCCCCGTTCGTCCTCTGCTGCGGAGCCGCCAGGGGGAGGGACCACCGGCCATGAAGCAACTGCACGCGTGCGACCCGTACAGCGTCGGCCCGTACCGCCTGCTGTCCCGGCTCGGCCCCGCCCCGGACACCGGCCAGGTCTACCTCGCCCACTCCGGCCACGCCCACCCCGTCGCCCTCACCCTGATCCGCCAAGACGTCGCCGCCCGCGCGGAGTTCCGTAACCGCTTCCGCGAGGACATCGCCGCCGCCCGACGGCTCGGCGGCGCGCACACCGCCCCCGTCGTCGACGCCGACACCGAGGCCGAAACCCCCTGGTTCGCCACCGAGTACATCGCCGGACCGACCCTGCACCAGGTCGTGGCCGACGACTTCGGCCCACTGCCGGCCCGTTCCCTGCGGGTCCTCGCCCGCGGCCTGGCGTACGCCCTCGAAGACGTCCACCGCGCAGGGCTCGTCCACCACGACCTGACGCCCTCGAACGTCCTGCTCACCCTCGACGGCCCCCGCCTCATCGGCCACCGCCTCGGCTCCGAGCACGAGCGCAAGCCCGGGCCCGATCCCTCGGACCCGGCCCGCGACGCCTTCGCCCTCGGCTCCGTCCTCGCCTACGCGGCCACCGGCCGGCTCCCCTCCAACGAACCGGAACCGGAGCCGAACCTCGACGACCTGCCGCCCGAACTGCGTGACCTCGTACGGGACTGCCTGCACGGCGACCCCTCCGCGCGGCCGGCGCTCGCCGACATACCGGCCCGCATCGCCCGCGCACGCGACCCGCACGCCCCGGCAGAACCCTGGCTCCCCCGGCCCCTGGTGGCCGGGATCGGCCGGCACGCCGTACGGCTCCTCGACCGCGAGGACGCCGGCCCGGACCGCCGGACCGCGCCCCCGCCCCGCACCCCGACGCCGCCCGCCTACACCGCGTACCCCACGTACTCCACGTACCCGCCCACGGAAGCGGAACCGCCGCGCCGCCTCCTGACCGCCTCCACCGCCCTGCTCCTCGCGGTGGCAGCCATCGTCGCCGTCCTCTCCACCGGCTCCGTGTACGCGGTGCTGAGCGGCGGCGAGGACCCCCGCCCGCCCACCGCGCCGACGGCGGGCCCGTGACCGCCGCACCGGATTGTGTCGAAGTCAATAAGCCTGAAAGCAAAGCTTGTTGCATATAAAGCGACTGTCGGACACTGCGGCACATGGAGCCGTTGAAGGTTGTGGCACGACTGTGGGAGCGGATCGAGGCGCGCGACTGGAACGGCGTGGCCGAACTCATCGCCGAGAACGCGGTCATCGAATGGCCGGTGAGCGGTGAACGCATCGTGGGGCGCGCCAATTTCATCGCCGTGAACCGCGACGAGGACTACGTGGACGAGAGATCCGTCGAGGTGCTGCGCATACTCGCGGACGGAAACCTCGTCGTCACCGAGGTGGAGATACCTCAGGACCACGTCGTCTACCGGGCCGTCTCCCTGTGGACGGTGCGGGACGGAGAGATCGTGCGGGCGCGGGAGTACTGGACCAGCCCCGGCCAGGACCCCGCCCCCCGCTGGCGCGCGGGCTACGTGGAACCGCTGGTCGCGGACTGACCAGCCCGCTCCGCGCAGCGCCGCGCCGCTCCCTGCCGCGCACCGCCGTGCCCGCGTGCCCGCGCGCCACGGCTCTAGGCGGTGGCCTCTCCCAGCGCGTCCAGCTCCTCCCCGATGGCGGCCCGCAGGCGGTCGTGGCGGGCGGCCAGCGCGTGCTGCTCGCCCCGCCAGTACTCCACCTCCTCGTACAACCAGACGGGCAGCCGCACTTGGTCTGCGGGCTCCCAGTCGTAGCGGGGCCAGACGTGGGCGTGGAGGTACGGGTCGGTGTTGCCCAGGATCTCGATGTTCACGCGGCGGAAGGCCGGGTCGAGGCGCCGGCAGGCCCGCTCGACCGCCTCGGCGAGTCGCTCCATGTCGCCGAGGTACGCGATCCTGCGCGCGCGGGGCAGGTCGGAGAGCCTGGTCACGGCGGGGTCGTCGGTCAGCAGCACCGAGTACCCGGGCAGGAACTGCCGGTCCCCGATGGCGGCGAATCCTGAGTCGAGCCGGCGCATGACGGTGGGGTTCTCCCCGCGGTGCGCGCTGCCTATGCGGTCGTGGCGCCAGTCAGTGTCGATCACCCCTGGACCCTAACCGGCCGTGGCCCGTGGCCCGTGGCCGTAGCCCGTGGCCCGTGGCCCGTGGCCCGTGGCCGTAGCCCTCGTCATACCTGAGAGCTACGCGAGAACACCGCTCCCCAGCGTGACGCTGATGACGGGTCCCGATTTCTAACTTCGGATCAAGAGAAGGGCGCCGAGGGCTCTTCCGGACCGAAGGAAGTCACCATGGCGACGCGGGCGGCGGGGACGGCAGGGGCGGCGGGAGCAGCGGAGCCGGCGGGGAACAGCGGGGCGACGGCGGGCTCAGCCGGCAGCAGCACCGCCACCACCACTGCCCGGCCCGCACGCCCCGGCGGCGGTCGGGCTCGTCGCACCCTGCTGGCCGCCCTGGTCGCCGCGGCCGTCATAGTTCCCGTTTCCGCCGCCGCCTCCGCGGACGTTCCCGCTCCCCCGCCCGCGGCGATGGCCGAGGACGCGGCCCCGCAGAGCCGGTACGCGGCCAACCGGGCCGGTCTCGCCGAGGCGGCCCGGATGGCCGAGGAGGCCGGCCGGACCGGGCGCGCCGGCAAGCTCCGCGCCATGGAGGCGGGCGGCACGGCCCAGTTCCTCGCCTTCGACGGCCGTGGCAAGGGCCGGGCCGTCGAGGTCTTCGGCGAGCTGGAGAGCGCCGACCGGGTCGCCGTTCTGGTGCCCGGATCCGATACGACCCTCGACACCTACCAAAGGTTCCGTGCCGGGGCCGTCGCCCTGCAGCAGCGCCTCCAGGCCGAGCATCCGCGCTCCGCCGTGGTGGCCTGGCTCGGGTACGACACCCCCGGCACGGTCAGCACGACCGTGCTGACCGCCGAGCGCGCGGACCGGGCCGCGGATGAGCTGGGCCCCTTCCTCGATCGGTTGAGCCGCCCGGCCGGGCCGGGCTCGCAGATCTCGCTGCTCTGCCATTCGTACGGTTCCGTGGTCTGCGCCCGTACGCAGACCGGGCCGGCGGTCACCGACATCGCGCTGTTCGGCAGCCCGGGCACGGGGGCCGACTCGGCCGGGGAGCTGCCGACAGGGGCTCGCGTCTGGGCGGGGCGCGGTGGCGGGGACTGGATCGCCGATGTCCCGCACGTCCGGCTCGGCGGGATCGGCTTCGGCCCCGATCCCGTGGACCCCGCCTTCGGAGCCAGGCCCTTCACCGCGGGTCCCGGCGGGCACAGCGACTACCTCAAGCCCGGCACCGCGTCCCTCGACAGCCTGGCCGCGATCGTCCTCGGCACCACAGGTACGGGCGGCGGTACCGGCGGTGCCGGCACTGCCGACGCCGCGCCCACCACCACCTCGGAGGCACCCCATGCGTGAGCTCCGCAGCCGCTGGGCCGTCCTGGCCGCGGGGATCGATGCGGCCACTCCAGCCGACCGGGACCGGAGCGTGGACGCGCTGCGTGCCTTCGCGATCCTCGGGGTGGTCCTCGGCCACTGGCTCGTCACCGCTCTGACCACCGCCAACGGCGGGCTGAGCACCACCAGTCCGCTGGCGCACATGCCCTGGCTGGCCCCGGTGTCCTGGGTGTTCCAGACGCTGGCCGTCTTCTTCCTGGTCGGCGGTCATGTCGCCGCCAAGGGGTACGCGTCGGCGCGGGCCCGCGGGGATGCGTACCGGACGTGGGTGGGGCAGCGGCTGGGCAGGCTGTTCCGGCCGGTCGCGGCCGTGCTCGTCCTGTGGGCCGTGGTGTCGGCCGGGATGCTGATCGGCGGGGTCGAGCTGAACACCGTACAGACGCTGCTGAAGCTGGTGTTGTCGCCTCTGTGGTTCCTTCTGGTGTTCGCGGTGCTCACCTCGGTGACGCCGCTGGTGGCGCGGCTCAGCCCGGTGTGGCCGCTGGCCGTGGTGGCGGGCGTCGACGCGTGGCGGTTCGGGTTCGGCGGGCCCGAGTGGGTCGGCTGGGTCAATGTGGCGGCGGGCTGGCTCGTCCCGTACGCGCTGGGCGCCGCCTGGGCTTCCGGGGCGTTCGCCGGTCGCCGCACGCCCGCCCTGCTCCTCGGCGGGGGTGCGGTGGCCACTGCCGCGCTGGTCCTCTGGGGCGGCTATCCGGCGTCGATGGTCGGTGTCCCCGGAGCCGCGATATCGAACCTGAACCCGCCGACGCTCGCGGCTGTCGCTTTCGGCCTGGCCCAGTGCGGTCTGGCGCTGCTGGTGCGCGAGCCGCTGGCGCGGGCCATGCGGCGGCCGGCGGCCTGGGCGAAGGCGGCCCTGGTGAACCTCTCCGCCATGACCGTCTTCCTGTGGCACCAGACCGCCATGATGGCCGTCACCGCCCTCGGGCTGCTCGTCTCGGCCGACCTGCCCGGGCTGCACACCGTGCCCGGTTCCCCGGGCTGGATAGCCGCCCGGCTGCTGTGGCTGCCGGTGTTCGCCGCTGCGCTGACCGTGTGCTGGGCCGCGTTCCGTACCTACGAACAGCACCCGCGCCGCAGGCCGGTCGGGGCCGTGCGCGCCTCCGGGACGCAGCGCTCTCCGCGTGCTGCGGGCAGGGAAGCCGCTCATGTTTAGGCTAGCCCATGTGATCAAGCAGCCCGTGCCCCTGGCCGACCGCCCGAAGTCCGGCAGCGCCGAGGGCGGTGCCCGGGCCCGCTCGCTGACGTTGGAGCTGTTCACCCTGCGGTGGGATCCGCTGCCCAGGATGACCCGGCCGCGATGGCTGGCCCGGCTGCCCCATGTGCTGGTCGGCTACGTCGCGGTCCTGTGCGGCTTCCTCACCACGGCGCAGCTGAGCGACGAGTACCACGTCACCGGCGGCCCCCCGCTGGTGGTGGCGCTCACGACCGGCGTCTCCATCGCCCTCGCGATGTTCCGTCCGCTCGCCGGGTGGTGGCTCGCCCTGCTCGCGGCGGGCGCCGGTGCCTGGGTCATGTACGCCCACGTCGGTCAGAGCCAGCCCTGGCCCTGGACTCCCGTCGGCCTCTTCGCCTTCGCCGCGGTGATCCTGCTGGTCGCCCTGCGGGTACCGCCCCGGGTCACGATCGCGGTCGTCCTCGTCTCCCTGGCCTGTGACGTCCTGGCGGAGATACTGCTGAAGCCGGAGCACAGCACCTCCACCGTGGCCGGGGCCGCCCTCCTCTTCGGGTTCACGGGCGTCCTCGGGTACGCGCTGCGCGCCCTGCGGCTGGCCCGCGGCGAGCTGGTCGAGCAGGAGACCCTGACCGAGGAGGAGCGGAGCCGGCGCACCCTGCTGGAGGAGCGCAGCCGGATCGCGCGCGAGCTGCACGACGTCGTCGCGCACCACATGTCCGTCATCTCCATCCAGGCCCAGGTCGCCCCGCACCTCGTGGAGAATCCGTCCGAGGAGCTCAAGGAGAACCTGGCGGGCATCCGGGAGAACGCGCTGGAGGCCCTGACGGAGCTGCGGCGGGTGCTGGGCGTGCTGCGCTCCGAGCATCCGGACGACCCGGCGAACCCGCACCACCCGCAGCCCACCCTCGCCGAGCTGGACGGCCTCGTGGACAACGTGCGGGGCGCCGGGCTCGATGTCACCGTCGAAGTCGCCGGAGTGCGCCGGGCATTGACCCCGGGTGTGGAGCTCACCGCGTACCGCATCGTCCAGGAGGCGCTCAGCAACTGTCTGCGCCACGCGCCGGGTTCACGGGTGGAGGTCGGTATCGCCTACGGGCCGCGGGACCTGCACCTGTGCGTGGCCAACACCGCTCCGAGCCGGCCGGCGCCGCCGTCGCACGGTGCGGGGCACGGGCTGCTGGGGATGCGGGAGCGGGCGGGCATGCTGGGGGGCGAACTGGCCGCCGGGCCGCGCCCCGAAGGCGGGTACGAGGTGACCGCGGTACTCCCGATGGATCCGCAGGACCTGTCCGGCGGATCCTCCCCCGAGACGAAGAGGAAGTCATGAGCACCCCGATCAAGGTGATGATCGCCGACGACCAGATGATGGTCCGTCAGGGCTTCACCGTGCTCCTCAACGCCCAGCCGGACATCGAAGTGATCGGCCAGGCCGTGGACGGGGCCGATGCCGTCGCGAAGGTCGCCGAACTGGCCCCGGACGTGGTCCTGATGGACATCCGCATGCCGGGAATGGGCGGCATCGAGGCCACGTCCGTGATCACCGGCGTCCCCGGCGCCGACGTGAAGGTGCTGGTGCTGACCACCTTCGACCTCGACGAGTACGTGTACGAGGCGCTGCGGGCCGGCGCCTCCGGCTTCCTGCTCAAGGACGCGTCGGCGGAGCAGCTCGCGGAGGCGGTGCGCGTGGTGGCGGCCGGTGAGGCGCTGCTCTCGCCGAACATCACGAAGCGGCTGATCACCGAGTTCTCTCGGTTGGGTGCGCCGCGCGCGCCGTCGCGGGCGCGGATCGACGAGCTGACCGAGCGGGAGACGGAGGTGCTGTCGCTCGTCGCGCAGGGCCTCTCGAACGCGGAGATCGCGACGCACCTGACGGTGGCGGAGCAGACGGTGAAGACCCATGTGGGCCGGATCCTGGTGAAGCTGGGTCTGCGGGACCGGACGCAGGCGGCGGTGTTCGCGTACGAGACGGGTCTGATCCGTCCGACGGGCTACTGATCTGCCCCGGGTAGTACTTGAGGGGGACGCCGGGAAATCCCCATCGGCGGCGACGCGGGCTACGGGGCCCGGGACCTACGGTTCTGTTATGAGCGAGACGACCACCGGGGGGACAGCCCGGACACCTGAGTTCCGACTGGCATCGGGGGTGATCGAGACCCTGCGCCAGGACCTCGTCACGGATGCCTTCGCCTACCGGCCGCTGCCGCTGCTGGAGGCGCCCGGGCGCTTCGTGCGGCGGCTTCCCCGGGCGATACGTCAGTACTTCCCGTGGACGCGGTACGCGATGGTGGGGGCACTGGCCCTCTTCGTCGTGGTGTTCACGGCGGGCTCGCAGTCGAGCTACCTCGGGGATACCGGCGAGCTCCTCATGGGGATGATGGCCGCGGCCCCGGTCCTCATGACGCTGGTGCGGCCCGTTGCCGCGTGGTGGGCGGCCGTCGCGTTGACGGTGGTCTTCGCCGCGCTCGGCAGTGGCGGGGCCTGGCCGTGGACCCCTGGCAGCTTCCTCGCGTACATCGCCGTCATGGTCCTGGTCACCCTGCGGACCGGCCCCCGGGTGGCGGCCTGGATGTGGACGCTCACGCTGGCGCTCGGCTTCGTCCTCGGGGTGGTGTTCAGGAACAGCTACGGGTACGGCTACGGGGCGGGGACGAACCTGCCGGAGATGGCGGTGTCCTCGGCGTTCGCGCTGGTGATCGCGAGCAGCATCCAGATACGCCGCCATGCCAGGGCCGAGGTGAGCGCGCAGCAGGAGGTCACGGCCGTCGAGCGGGACAAGCGGACGCTGTTGGAGGAGCGGACGACGATCGCGCGGGAGCTGCACGATGTGGTGGCCCACCACATGTCGGTGGTGGCGATCCAGGCGGAGGCCGCGCCGTACCGGGTGAAGAACCCGCCGCCGGAGCTGGAGGCGGCGTTCGCCACCATCCGGGAGAACGCGGTGGCGGCCCTCACGGAGCTGCGGCGGGTGCTGGGTGTGGTGCGCTCCGCGGACTACGAGGCGCCGGACGCCCCTCAGCCGACGCTGGCCTCCCTGGACGGGCTGCTGGCCAATGTGCGGGAGGCCGGGCTGAGTGTGGACAAGACGGTGACGGGCGCGGTGCGGGAGCTGCCGCAGGGGGTGGAGCTGTCGGCGTACCGGATCATCCAGGAGGCCTTGAGCAACACGCTGCGGCACGCGCCGGGCGCGGAGGCGGGGGTGGAGATCAGCTACGTACTGGGCGGGCTGGGGATACGGATCGTCAATGAGGCGCCGACCGGCGATGTGCGGCCCTCGCCCGGGGCGGGGCACGGGATCACCGGGATGCGGGAGCGGGTCGCCATGCTGGAGGGGGAGATGACGGCCGGCGGGACACCCGGGGGCGGGTACGAGGTGGCGGTGTTCATACCCGTGCCCAGCCGTCCGGTCCCGGAGGAAGGGCCGGCATGACGATCAGGGTGCTGATCGTCGACGACCAGATGATGGTGCGCGAGGGGTTCTCCGTCCTGCTGGGCGCCATGGAGGGCATCGAGGTCGTGGGCGAGGCCGTCGACGGCCGGGAGGCCGTCGCGCAGGTGGCGGCGCTCCGGCCGGACGTGGTGCTGATGGACATCCGGATGCCGGAGATGAACGGGCTGGAGGCGACGCGGGAGATCGTGGCCGCCGACACCAACGCGAAGGTGCTGGTCCTGACGACCTTCGACCTCGACGAGTACGTGTACCAGGCGCTCAGGGCCGGGGCCTCGGGGTTCCTGCTCAAGGACGCCTCGGCCCGTCAGCTGGCGGACGCGGTCCGGGTCGTGGCCGCCGGGGAGGCCTTGCTGGCGCCCTCGGTGACCAAGCGGCTGATAGCGGAGTTCTCGAAGCTGTCGGAGGCCCGCAGGTTCACCGATCCCGCGGGCGTCGGGGAGTTGACGGATCGGGAGACGGAGGTGCTGGTACTGATCGCGCAGGGGCTGTCCAACGCGGAGATCGCGGACCGGCTCGTCGTCGCGGAGTCGACGATCAAGACCCATGTGAGCCGGATCCTGGTGAAGCTGGGGCTGCGGGACCGGACGCAGGCGGCGGTGTTCGCCTACGAGACCCGGCTGGTCACCCCGGCATAGGGCTCGGCGGTCCGGGTGGTGCGGAAGCGGGACGCGTAGGCGGAGGGGGTGGTGCCGAGGTGGCGGGCGAAGGCCCGGCGGAGGGATTCGTCGGTGCCGAGACCGCTGCGGCGGGCCGCTGCGGTGACCGGTTCTCCCTGCTCCAGCAAGGTCCGGGCGACTTCCAGCCGGAGGGTCTCCAGGTGGGCGGCGGGTGTGGTGCCGGTGTGGGCCTTGAAGAGACGGGAGAGGTGGCGGGTGCTGAGGCCTGCGCGCCGGGCGAGGGCCGGGAGGCTGTGGTCGGCCGCGGGGTCCGCGGCCATGGCGTCGAGCAGGGGGCGCAGCACCGGGTCGCGGGTGGGAGAGGTGCGGGAAGCCGCCGAGAACTGCGACTGACCGCCGGGGCGCTGCAGGAACACCACCAGGTCGCGGGCGACTCGGCGGGCGGCGGCGGGGCCGAGGTCCTGTTCCACGAGGGCCAGGCAGACGTCGATGCCGGCGGTGACTCCGGCGGAGGTGAGCACGGGCCCGTCCTGGACGTAGATGGCATCGGGGGTGACGGTGGTGCCGGGGTAGGAGCGGGCCAGGTCGGCGGCGTGCTCCCAGTGGGTGGTGGCTCTGCGGCCGTCCAGGAGGCCCGCGGCGGCGAGAGCGAAGGCGCCGGTGCAGACGGCGGCGATCCGGTCGGCGCGGGCCGCCAGCCGGGATACGAGGTCGACCAGTTCGGGCCGGGTGCGCAGGGTGGCCAGGTTCGCGGGGCCGGGGACCACCAGGGTGGCGGTGCGGTCGACCGCGTTCGCCGGGAGGTCGGAGTCGATCCGCAGGCCGGTGGAGGTTCGGACGGGGGCGCCGTCGGGGGTGCAGACCTGGACGGCGTAGGGGCCTCCGGCGGTGGAGAACACCTCCAGCGGTGCGGCGACGTCCAGGAGACGCACGCCGTCGAAGGCGAGGACGGTGATCGTGTGGGTGCCCATGAGGGCACGGTAGCGGGAAGGGGTGTCCGAATGTGTGGGGTGTGTGGCCACAGGGACATGGCGGGCGGGAGGCCGGCGCGAGGAGGCTGGAGGCACGTCGAGAGGAGCGATCGTGAGGAGGCACAGCATGGAAGCGCAAGGGAACACGGCTGCCGGGGTCACGGTGCCGGAGGGGAAGCTCGCCGCGGAGGCGACCGAGCTGGTGCGGGACACGACCAGCGAGTTGATCTACCACCACTCGCGGCGGGTGTACTGGTTCGGGAGCCTCCAGGGTCGGCGGCGGGGGCTCGCCTTCGATCCGGAACTGCTCTACGTCGGGGCGATGTTCCACGATCTGGGGCTCGGCGAGCGGTTCCGGGCGAGCGGGCGCCGTTTCGAGGTCGACGGGGCGGACGAGGCCCGGCGGTTCCTGGAGCGCCACGGGATCCCGGAGGACGGCATCCGCCGGGTGTGGACGGCGATCGCACTGCACACCACCCCGGGGATACCGGAGTTCATGGAACCGGAAGTTGCGCTGGTGACGGCGGGCGTGGAGTACGACGTGCTGGGCATCGGCTTCGACGACATCGACGCGGCCGCCCGCGCCGAGATCACCGCGCTGCACCCCCGCCCGGACTTCAAGCGGCGCATCCTGCGGGCTTTCACCGAGGGGATCGAGCAGAAGCCGGACACCACGTTCGGCAATGTGAAGGCCGATGTCCTGCGGCACTTCACGCCCGGCTTCACCCCCGGGGATTTCGTGGAGGTGATCCGGGGCTCCCGGTGGGAGGACTGACACACCCTTAGGGTGCGGGGATGGGCTTTGATCCGTGGGATGCCGAGTTCGTCGCCGATCCGTATCCGGCGTACCGGGAGTTGCGCGCGCAGGGGCGGGCCGTGTGGTGGGAGGCCACCGGGCAGTGGCTGGTACCGCACTACGCCGATGTGAGCGCGCTGCTGCGGGACCGGCGGCTGGGGCGGACCTACCTGCACCGGTTCTCGCACGAGGAGTTCGGCCGCGAGGCCCCGCCGGCGGAGCACGAGCCCTTCCACGTGCTCAACGGCAACGGCCTGCTGGACCTGGAGGACCCCGCGCACGCGCGGGTGCGGAGGCTCGTGGCGAAGGCCTTCACCCCGCGCACGGTGGAGCGGCTCGTGCCCGCCGTGCGCGGCCTCGCCGAGGGGCTGGTGGGCGGGCTGCTCACGGACGGGGGCGGGGACCTGCTCACGGCCGTCGCCGAGCCGCTGCCGGTGGCCGTGATCGCGGAGCTTCTGGGGGTGCCGGAGGCGGACCGGGGGCTGCTGCGGCCCTGGTCGGCGGACATCTGCGGGATGTTCGAGCTCCGGCCGGACGAGGAGACGGCTCGGCGGGCGGTGCGGGCGAGCGTGGAGTTCAGCGCGTACCTGCGGGGCCTGATCGCCGAGCGGCGGGCACGCCCCGGGGAGGATTTGATCTCCGGACTGATCGCCGCCCACGATGACGAGGGCCGGCTCAGCGAGCAGGAGATGATCTCCACCTGTGTGCTCCTGCTGAACGCCGGCCACGAGGCCACGGTCAACACGACCGTCAACGGATGGTGGGCGCTGTTCCGCAATCCCGCCCAGTTGGCGGACCTGCGGCGGAATCCCGAAAAGTTGTCCACAGCTGTGGATGAACTGATGCGGTACGACACGCCCCTGCAGATGTTCGAGCGCTGGGTGCTCGACGAGATCCGGATCGGGGACACCGCCATCCCCCGCGGGGCCGAGGTCGCCCTGCTCTTCGGGTCGGCGAACCGGGATCCCGCGCGCTTCGCCGACCCCGACGCGCTGGACCTCGTACGGGCCGACAACCCGCACCTCAGCTTCGGGGCCGGGATCCACTACTGCCTGGGGGCACCGCTCGCGCGCCGGGAGCTGGAGGCCTCGTTCGGGGCGCTGCTGGCCGAAGGCGTCCCGCCGCTGCGGCTCGTCGAGGAGCCGCGGTGGCGGGACGGGTATGTCATCCGGGGGCTGGAGAGCCTGCTCGTCGAGTTCTGAGGGGCAGCGGGCCTAGGCGGGCATGTCCCGGCGGCGCAGGGCGGTCAGGCCGGCCGTGGTGAAGGCCGCCGCCAGGGCCGTCAGGGTCAGCAGCGGGGCCCAGGCCAGGGCCTCGGCGCCCGGGAGCTTCGGCAGGTGGGCGAAGGGCGAGAGGTCCAGGACGGCCTGCGGGAGGTCCAGCGCCGGGCCGATCCAGCCCAGGGCGAGCGCGGTCCCGGCCACCGCCCAGGCGGCCACGGCGTACTTGGGGGCCGCGCCGTACAGCAGGGCCGCGAGGGCTCCGGTCACCCACACCGCCGGGAGCTGCGCGAGCGTGGCGGCGACCGTCCCCGGCAGGTCCTGCCCGTGCCCGAGCCCGAGGCCGAGCCCCGCCAGCAGCAGGATCAGCGCCGATCCGCCGAAGGCCACGGCCAGGTGCCCGCCGGCCCAGCGCAGCCGGCCGACGGCGTTGGCCAGCAGGGGTTCGGCCCGCTGCCCCGACTCCTCGCCGGCCAGGCGCAGCACCGAGGCGACGACGTACAGGGCGACGACCAGCCCGAACATCCCGGCCATGGTGGCGAGGAACGCGTCGGTGAGCCCGCTCTGCCCGGCAGCGCCTTCGCCCCCGCCCATCCGCTCGATGATCTCGCGGGTCTTGTCGTTGCCGCCGACCAGGTCGGCGGCGCCGTCCGCCATCCCGCCGAAGACGACCCCGGCGATCAGGAAGCCCGTGCTCCAGCCGATGACGCTGCCGCGCTGGAGCCGCCAGGCCAGCGCGCCCGCCGTACCCAGCCGCCCCTCGGCCGGCCCGGGCCGGGCCGGCAGGAAGCTCATGCCCACGTCACGCCGCCCGGCCAGGGCGTAGGCCGCGCCCGCCTGTGCCACCGCCGCGGCGGCGAGCAGCGCGAGCACCCACCAGCGCTCCGAGGCGAAGGCCCGTACGTGCTCCACCCAGCCGAGCGGGGAGAGCCAGGTCAGCGGCGACTCCCCGGCCGCCGTACCCGCGTCGCCCGCCGCCTTCAGCACGAAGGCGGCGCCCAGCACGGCGGCCGTGATCCCCTTCGCGGCGCGGGCGCTCTCCGTCAGCTGGGCGGCGACGGCCGCCGTGCCCGCGAACAGCATCCCGGTGCCCGCGAGGGCCAGCCCGAGGGCGAGGGCGCCGGGTGCGCCCTGCCCGGCGAGGGCAAGCGTGACGAGCAGGGCCACGCAGGTGTTGGCGGCGAGCGCGGCGAGC
The DNA here is from genome assembly GCF_040684275.1 of Streptomyces sp. NPDC091371. Classification (NCBI taxonomy): domain Bacteria; kingdom Bacillati; phylum Actinomycetota; class Actinomycetes; order Kitasatosporales; family Streptomycetaceae; genus Streptomyces; species Streptomyces sp. NPDC091371. Next base: position 360,652 of record NZ_JBFBFP010000001.1, on the reverse strand, counting down.
AGGGCTGCGGTCAGCGGGGCCCGCCGCCCCACCATGGCGGCGGAGAGCAGCTCCTGACGGCCCGTCTCCTCCTCCTCGCGGGTGTGCCGGATGACGATCACCAGGCTCATGACGGCGGCGAGGACGGCGCCGTAGACCCCGGCCCGCCAGGCGGTCAGGCCGCCGAGGGAGTCGCTGAAGACGGGCCCGTACAGGGCGCGCATCGAGCTGTTGGCGTTCATGGAGGCGGCGGCCGCGGCCCGTTCGGCGGCGGTGGTGTACACCTTGCCGAGCGCCCCGGGCATGCTCGCCACCAGCAGGGCGGTGACCAGCACCCACACGGGCATCAGCACCCGGTCGCGGCGCAGGGCGAGCCGCAGCAGTGCGCCGGTTCCCGCCAGTTGGCCGTTCTTCATCGCGACGCCCCTTCCGTGCTCTCGCTGTAGTGGCGCAGGAAGAGCTCTTCGAGGGTGGGCGGGGTCGAGGTCAGCGACCGCACACCGGAGGCGGCGAGGGAGCTCAGGACGGCGTCCAGCTTGTCGGTGTCGGCCTGGAGGCGCACCTTCAGCCCCCGCACCTCGACGTCGTGGACGCCGGGCAGGTGGGCGAGGCCGTTCGGCGGGCCGGCGAGCTCGGCGCTGATCGACGTACGGGTGAGGTGGCGCAGCTCCGCGAGGGTTCCGGATTCCACGGTGCGGCCGTTGCGGATGATGCTGACCCGGTCGCAGAGGGCCTCGACCTCGCTGAGGATGTGCGAGCTGAGCAGGACGGTGCGCCCTGCGGCGCGCGCCTCGGCGACGCAGCTCTGGAAGACCTCCTCCATCAGCGGGTCCAGGCCGGACGTGGGCTCGTCGAGGACGAGCAGTTCGGCATCGGAGGCGAAGGCGGCGACGAGGGCTACCTTCTGCCGGTTGCCCTTGGAGTACGTGCGCCCCTTCTTGGTGGGGTCGAGCTCGAAGCGCTCCACGAGCGCGTTCCGGCGGGCCCGGTCGAGGCCGCCGCGGAGGCGTCCGTACAGGTCGATGACCTCGCCGCCGGAGAGGTTGCGCCACAGGGTGACGTCGCCGGGGACGTAGGCGATGCGCCGGTGCAGCGGGACGGCGTCGGCCCAGGGGTCGCCGCCGAGGAGTTCGGCGGTGCCGGAGTCGGCGCGCAGCAGGCCCAGCAGGACCCGGATGGTGGTGGACTTCCCGGACCCGTTGGGGCCGAGGAAGCCGTGGACCTCGCCGGTGGTGACCGACAGGTCGAGTCCGTCCAGTGCGCGGGTGCGGCCGAACGCCTTGTGGAGGCCGGCAACGCTGATTGCCTTCGTCATACTTCTGAACGTACGCTACTTTCACAAATTTGTGAAGCTCGGAAATCGCGTAAAGTCGGGAAGGTGGCTGACGACATGGATGTACGGGCGGACGCACGGCCGGAGGCGCGGCCGGACGCACGGAACGAGGAGGCGGTCTCCCGCTTCGTCGAGCGCTTCGCCGCGCAGCTGACGGAGGCGGGGATGCAGCGGATGGCCGCCCGCGTCTTCGCGCAGCTGCTGGCGAGCGACGGCGGCGCGATGACCTCGGCCGAGCTGAGCGAGGCGCTCCAGATCAGCCCGGCGGCGGTGTCGGGGGCCGTGTCCTACCTGACCCAGGTCAACATGGTCAGCCGCGAGCGCGAACCGGGCTCCCGCCGCGACCGCTACGTCCTGCACAACGAGCTCTGGTACGAGACCTTCACCCGCCGCGACCAGGTCCTCACCCTGTGGGAGAAGACCCTGCGCGAGGGCGCGGCCGGCCTGGGCACCGACTCCCCCGCCGGGGCCCGCATCGCGGAGACGGCGGCCTTCTTCGAGTTCATGCAGCACGAGCTCCTCGGCCTGATGGACCGCTGGCGCGCGCACCGCGAGGGGCTGAACCTCACGTGAGACCCGCCACCTTCACCACCCCGCCCCGTCCGGTGGCCGTCGAGGAGCTGTTCCCCGAGCTGGCCCCGCTGCGCCGCGAGGCGGTACGCCTGCACCCCCGCGCGGGTGCCCCGACCCGCGACGACAGCTCCGTCGGAGGCCCCCTGCTGTGGCCGGCGGACGAGCCGTGGCCCGTCTGCGACGAAGAGCACTGGGAGTTCGAGAGCAACGTCCGGCACGAGGCGCCGGCGCCCTACGTGCCGATCGTGCAGGTCTACCGGGCCGACGCGCCGACCGTGCCGTACCCCGAGGGGACGGACCTGCTCCAGGTGCTGTGGTGCCCCTACGACCACGAGGACTGCGCCCCGCTGCCGCAGGTCCGCTGGCGCGATTCCACTGCCGTCGGGGCGGCCCTGCCCGCCCCTCCCGCGGATCCCGGGGCTCCGCGGGAGTACGTGCCCAGGGCGTGCGCGGTGCACCCCGAGGTCGTGACGGAGTACCCCGATGCCGACCTGCACGAAGACCGCGAGCTGTACGACGTGCTGCGGGACCGCTTCGACCGGCTGGAGCGCGAGACGGGCTGGGACTACCACTACGACCTGTCCGTCGCCCCCGGGATCAAGCTGGGCGGCTACCCGGGCTACTGCCAGGGGGCCTGGTGGCCGGAGTGCGCCGGCTGCGGGCAGCGCATGGAGCACCTGCTCACGGTGGCGAGCTGGGAGTACGACGGGGCGTGGCGCTGCTGGCTCCCGGTCGAGGACGCGGGCCGTACGCCCGATGAGGACGAGGTGCCGGGCCTCGAGCTGGGCGGCGCGGGCGGCGTGTACGTCTTCGAGTGCCGGACCTGCCCCGGGCGCCCGACCGCCCACTACTTCGACAGCTGAGCCGGGGCGGGTCGGGGCGGGTCAGGGCGGGTCGGGGCCGGGGCGGAACCGCCCCGCCCCCGGTCTCACCGCTGGTGCGGCAGCGTCAGGCCCCACGCCCCCGGCCGCAGGGTCCACGTACGCCGCCGGACCGGGCCGGTCACCGTGTGGTCGGCCCGGTAGCGGAAGTCCGCCCCCGACACCGTCACCGACCGCACCCGGGCGACCCGGGGACCACCGGAGCTCGCCCCGGACCCGGACCCGGACCCGGACCCGGACCCGGAGCCGCCGGATCCGAAGCCCGCGCCGAGGCCCGACCCGAACCCGGACCCGAACCCCGACCCCGAGCCGGACCCGGCCCGGACCACCACCTCCGCCAGCCCGTCCCGCGCCGCCACCGACACGTCGAGCACCGGCTCGTCCACATCGGCCAGCAGCACCCCGTCGGCCTCCACCCGCAGCCCGCCCCGCGCCCCCGCCGCGCCGGGCACCGGCGGGCGCACCAGGGTGCGTACGAGCGAGCGGTATGCGTTCCACACCGACGGCGCCGCCGGGCGGGCCGGGGCCCCGTCGGCCGACGGGATCCGCAGGTCCCCCAGCACCACCCCGTCGCTGTCGTCGACCAGCAGGTCGCAGACCCGGACCGCGCCGTCCAGGACCGCCCGCGCCGCGGAAACGGCTGAAAGCGGCACGCCGAGCGACCTCGCCAGCCCCAGTGACCCCACTGGCCCCACGGGAATCAGGGAAACCGCCCCGTCGGACAGCCCCCTCTCCCGGTGCAGCAGCCCGACGGCCCGCACCAGCGCCCGGTCGTCACCCACGATCACCGGCCGCCGATGACCCCGGCGGGCGAGTGCCCGCGCGAACTCCTCCTGCGATTCCGGGAGGCAGATTTTCGCCGCCGCGCCCGCTGACAACACATCTTTCGCGATCCGCACGGACTCGCCGTCAAGACGGCGGGCGACCGGGTCGACGAGCACGAGCAGGCCGCCTACCGGCGCGCCCGCGTGGCTCATGGTGGGCTCTGGAGCCGACACCTCGGTCCTTCCTCGGGTAGCATCTTTGTGCAAGAGGCCCTTGCGCTATTGCGCCAGGGCCTTCGTCTATTCCGGGGTACCGGTCCGACGGCTCAGCCTGCGGTGTACATCGTCGTACGCCCCCTGACCTTGGACATGCCCCATCCGGAAGAGGTGTACGCCTGTGCCCGCTCTTGTGCTGCTCGGAGCTCAGTGGGGTGACGAGGGCAAGGGAAAGGCCACCGACCTGCTCGGTGGATCCGTTGACTATGTAGTGCGCTACCAGGGTGGCAACAACGCCGGCCACACGGTCGTCGTAGGCGACCAGAAGTACGCGCTGCACCTTCTCCCTTCCGGCATCCTCTCCCCCGGATGCACCCCGGTCATCGGTAACGGCGTCGTCGTCGACCCGGCCGTCCTGCTCTCCGAGCTGCGCGGCCTGAACGAGCGCGGCATCGACACCTCCAAGCTGCTCATCAGCGGCAACGCGCACCTGATCACGCCGTACAACGTCACCCTCGACAAGGTCGGCGAGCGCTTCCTGGGCAAGCGCAAGATCGGTACGACCGGCCGCGGCATCGGCCCGACGTACGCGGACAAGATCAACCGCGTCGGCATCCGCGTCCAGGACCTCTACGACGAGTCGATCCTCACCCAGAAGGTCGAAGCGGCGCTGGAGGGCAAGAACCAGCTCCTCGCGAAGCTGTACAACCGCCGCGCGATCGACGCCGCCCAGATCGTCGAAGAGATGCTCCAGTACGCGGACCAGATCAAGGGCTACGTCGCCGACACCACCCTGATCCTCAACAACGCGCTGGACGAGGACAAGGTCGTGCTCTTCGAGGGCGGCCAGGGCACGCTGCTCGACGTCGACCACGGCACGTACCCCTTCGTCACCTCCTCGAACCCGACCGCGGGCGGCGCCTGCACCGGTACCGGTGTCGGCCCGACGAAGATCAGCCGCGTCATCGGCATCCTGAAGGCCTACACGACCCGCGTCGGCGCCGGCCCGTTCCCGACCGAGCTGTTCGACAAGGACGGCGAGGACCTGCGCCGCATCGGCGGCGAGCGCGGCGTGACCACCGGCCGCGACCGCCGCTGCGGCTGGTTCGACGCGCCGATCGCGCGCTACGCGACCCGCGTCAACGGCCTGACGGACTTCTTCCTCACCAAGCTGGACGTGCTGACCGGCTGGGAGCAGATCCCGGTCTGCGTCGCGTACGAGATCGACGGCAAGCGCGTCGAGGAGCTCCCGTACTCGCAGTCGGACTTCCACCACGCGAAGCCGATCTACGAATACCTCCCCGGCTGGTCCGAGGACATCACCAAGGCCAAGACCTTCGAGGACCTGCCGGCGAACGCCCAGGCGTACGTCAAGGCCCTGGAAGAGATGTCGGGCGCCCCGATCTCCGCGATCGGCGTCGGCCCCGGCCGCACCGAGACGATCGAGATCAACTCGTTCCTCTAGGCAGTCCACCCGAAGGGGCGGTGCGCGTCTCGCGCACCGCCCCTTCGGCATGGTTCGACGGGTCGGAGCCGGGCCCTACCAGGCCAGCTGTGAGATCTCCTCCGCCACCACCGCGCACGCGTCCGCCGCCGGGTCGATCAGCGGGAAGTGGCCGATGCCGTCCAGCAGGGTCAGGCCGACCGTCTCCCCCGCTTTGGCGGCCGCGGCCACGTACGCCTCCGCCACCGCCGCCGGGACCACGATGTCCTCGCGCCCGTGCACGACCGCCGTGGCGATGCCCGTCGGCAGCAGCGCCGCCGGGTCGGCGTACGGCAGGCGGTCCGCGAAGTGGGCGGGGCCGCCCAGCAGCTGCGCGGACGCGCCCCCGCACACCCCCAGTCCCTCCGCCACCGCGAAGTCGGCGATCGGGGCCAGCGCCACCACCCCGCGCAGCGGCGGCGGTGAGGCCAGGCGCCACGGGGAGTCGTACGGGAGCACGTGCCGGGCCGCGGCCCACAGCGCGAGGTGGCCGCCCGCCGAGTGGCCCGTGACGACGGTCCGGCGCACGTCGGCCTGCGGGAGGGCGGCCACGGCGAGGTCCGGGAGGGCGTCCATCGCGGCGGCCACGTCGTCGAAGGTCTCCGGCCAGCGCCCGGCGACCGGTCCCTCGGCGTTCTGGTGCGGCAGGGAACTCCCGCGCCGGTACTCGACATTGGCGACGGCGAAACCCCGCCGGGCCAGGAAGTCCGCGAGCGGGGTGGCGTGCTGCCGGTCGTACGGGGCCCGCCACGCACCGCCGTGCAGCAGCACCACCAGCGGGGCCGCGCCCGGGGAGTCGCCGCGCGGGGCGTAGAAGTCCACGACCTGGTCGGGGTGTTCCCCGTACGCGGCCGTCGCGTCCGGCGCGACGGCCGGATGGGAGAAGGCCGAGGCGGCCTCGGCGGCGTCCCGTTCCACTGCGGCGGGGTCCGTCATCGGCTCAACCTTTCGGTAACGCGTGGGACAGCGGGGACTGGTGTTCCGGTGTTCCGGCAGAGCGGGACCGTATCAGTCTGGAACGGAACGTTCCGTGCTGAGATCGGAATACGGCCGGGCGGGCGGAGCCGCAGCCCCGCCCGCCCTGTGCGGTGACGTTTCGCTACCGGGTCACCCGAAAATGTGACCCAGCGTGCGCGCGGCGCGCTCCACATCGGCGAAACCGACGTAGAGCGGGGTGAAGCCGAAGCGCAGGACGTCGGGGGCGCGGAAGTCGCCGATGATGCCGCGGGAGATGAGCTCCCCCATGACCTCGCGGGCGTTCTCCGTGCGCAGTGCCACCTGGCTGCCGCGCTGCTCGTGCGGGGCCGGGGTGATCGACTCGACCTTGCCCTGCGGGACGTACGCCGCCACGCATGCGAGGAAGAAGTCGGTCAGGGCGAGGGACTTGGCCCGTACGGACTCCATGGCGACCCCGTCCCAGGCGTCGAGCGCCGTCTCCAGGGCCAGCATGGACAGGATGTCCGGGGTGCCGACGCGGCCGCGGCGCGCGTCGTCGGCCGGGCGGTAGTCCGGGGTCAGCGCGAAGGGGTCCGTGTGGCTGTTCCACCCGGGGAGCGGGGAGTCGAACTCCCGCTGGTGGCGGGCGGCGATGTACAGGTACGCGGGGGCGCCGGGGCCGCCGTTGAGGTACTTGTACGTGCAGCCGACGGCCAGGTCGACGCCGTGCGCGTCGAGGCCGACGGGGAGCGCGCCCGCCGAGTGGCACAGGTCCCAGACCATGATCGCCCCGGCCGCGCGGGCGGCGGCGGTGACGGCGGGGAGGTCGTGGAGGCGGCCGGTGCGGTAGTCGACGTGGTTGAGGAGGACGACTGCGGTATCGCCGTCGATCGCCCCGGCCGCGTGCGCCGGGTCCACCGGGGTGACGGTCAGTCCGGTCATCCGGGCCGCGGACGCGGCGATGTAGCCGTCCGTGGGGAAGGTGGACGCGTCGACCAGCAGTTTCGTCCGGCCCGCGGGCGCGAGGCGGGCGCCGCCGACGAGGGCCTTGAAGAGGTTGACGCTCGTCGAGTCGGCGACGACCACCTGGCCGGGGGCCGCGCCGAGGAGGGGGGCGACCTTGTCGCCGACCCGCTCGGGGGCGGTCCACCAGGCGCTCTCGTCCCAGGACCGGATGAGGAGTTCGCCCCACTCGCGGGACGCGACGTCGGCGAGGCGGTCGGTCACTCCGGCGGGGAGCGCGCCGAGGCTGTTGCCGTCGAGGTAGACGACTCCGTCGGGCAGGACGAACCGCTCGCGGAGCTTGCCGAGCTCGTCTGCGGCGTCCAGTTCCGCGGCGCGGGCCGTCAGGTCCTGTATCGGGTTCGTGTCAGACATGGCTGCGGGCCGTCCAGAGCTCCGGGAACACGTTCTTCGTCGCGCGCTTCTCCAGCCAGGTCACGCCGGCCGAGCCGCCCGTGCCCGTCTTCGCGCCCATCGCGCGGCGGGTCGCCACCAGGTGGTCGTTGCGCCAGCGCCAGACCAGTTCGGCCACGTCCGTGAGGACCTCGCCGAGGCGGTGCAGGTCCGGGTGCTCGTCCGGGGCGGCGTACAGGCCCGTCCAGACGGCCTCGACCTCGGGCGAAGCCTCGTACCGCAGGGAGAGGTCGCGGTTCAGGACCTCCGCCGGGACGGGGAGGCCGCGGCGGGCCAGCAGGCGCAGGACCTCGTCGTAGAGGCTCGGCTCCTGGAGGGCCTTCTCCAGCTCCGCGTGGACGCGCGGGGCGCCCCGGTGCGGGACGAGCATGGAGGACGACTTCTCGCCGAGCAGGAACTCCATGCGGCGGTACATCGCCGACTGGAAACCGGAACCCTCGCCGAGGGCGGCGCGGTACGCGTTGAACTGGCCCGGGGTGAGCTGGGCGAGGGGGCGCCAGGAGGAGTTGAGGGCCTCCAGTTCGCGGAGGGATCGTTTCAGCGCGTCCATCGCGACCGGGATCCGGTCCTCGCCGAGGGCGCGGGCGGCCGTCTCCCATTCGTGGACGATGACCGTGAACCACAGCTCCATGACCTGGGTCGTGACCAGGAAGACCATCTCGCCCGGGTCGTCCGAGCGGAGGTGCTGGAGGTGGGTGAGGACGTCCGCCTGGACGTAGTCCTCGTACGGGGTCGTGCCGTCGAAGTCGAGGTTCGGGGTGTCCGAACCGGCTCCGGAGGCATCAAGGGTGTTCGACATCGCTGTCTCCTCGACACGTGCTTCCGGGTAGCGGTCCGCTCCTTCCGTGAGGCAAGTGGAGCCCCGGTCCCCTGTCCGCATCATAGGACGCCGTCGAGCCGCCGCTCCAGCGAAGTGTGGCGCAGGTCACAGTGGACCTGCGCCACACCGTCCGCCGGGCTCAGGCGGTCAGGGTGTCCGCCGCCGTCGGGGAGGAGTCCCGCAGGAAGGTCGAGCAGCGCTCGTACTCGTCCTTCTCGCCGATCGCCTCGGCCGCGCGGGCCAGGGCGTGCAGGGCGCGCAGGAAGCCGCGGTTCGGCTCGTGCTCCCACGGCACCGGGCCGTGGCCCTTCCAGCCGGCGCGGCGCAGGGCGTCGAGGCCGCGGTGGTAGCCCGTACGGGCGTACGCGTACGACTCGACGGTGCTGCCGGCCGCGAAGGCCTCGTCGGCGAGGATCGCCCAGGCGAGGGAGGAGGTCGGGTGCGCGGCGGCCACCTCGGCGGCGGGGGTGCCGGCGGCGATGGCCTCGCGGCCCGGCTCGTCGGGGAGGTGGGTGGGGGCGGGGCCCCCGAGCAGGTTCTGGTGAATGGACATGCCCCCAGTCTGCCGGGCTCCCCGCCCGCGTGGTGGGCGCCCCACCCGCACCGGCGGCGCGGGCGCGCTCAACGCGCGGGGATGCACCGCGTCGGGCGGGCGGCGGAGCGGGCGGAGCTCCGGCCGGGCGCGGCGGGAGGCGCCGTGCGGGCGGGCGTACGGAGGGGGCGCGGCCGGTTCCAGCCGGAGTCTTCCACGCCGATCGGGGTGAACTGCCGTACCGGCGGCACGAGTCCGGGCGCGTACGGGATCCCGTCCCCGGCCTGCCCGGCGGAGCCCGGCCCCTGCTCGCGCTGCCGGTCGAGCGCCAGGTGGGCCTCCACCCACTGCTCCACGACCGCCTTCCGGGCGGCCTCCAGTTCCACGATGCGCCCGGCGAGCCGGGGCCCGGGGGTCACCCCGTCGAAGGCCGGGCCCTTCCAGAGGCGGAGCGCGCCGCGCAGCAGGCGGGCCGCGGCCGCGTGGTCGCCGCGGGCCATCGCGCACTGCCCCGCGGCCGCCTCGCGCTCGAACTCCCGCGCGTCGAGGCGCCCTCCGGCGGTGTCGAGGAGGTAGCCCCCGGGCGTCCGCACGAGCGCGGTCCGCTCGCGGAACAGCCGTGCGCAGCGCTCCAGCACCGAGTGGACCCGCTCCGGCGGTACGCCCGCCCCGAGTTCGCCCGCGAGCACCGCGACCGGCACCACCCGGTCGGCGTACGCGGCCAGGACGGCGAGGACCCGCAGCTCGGACGGCGCCGTCGGCGCGAGCGGCACGCCGTCCTCCAGAAGGGTGAGCCCTCCGAGTACGTCAATGTCCACAGTCTTCTCCCCAGCACAAGGCAGAGCCCGTCGACCGGACTCGACTCGGAAAAAGAATATCGACAGTTATGTTTTGGGTCGCCGCCGCCCCCCGGGAAGGGGTCAAGCGGCAGGAGGCGTACGGGGATCAGCCGGCGGCGAGCGCCCCCGCGGGCGCCTCCACGGGCGCCTCCACGAGCGCCCCCGCGGGCGTCCCCGCGGGCGGCTCGAAGGCCCCCGCCCCGGCGAGCCGGACGGCCCGGCGGGCCGAACAGTCGCAGTGCCGCTCCCCGTTCGGGCCGTGCATGGCCCTGGAGCCGCGGTCCGGCGCGGTGTCGAGCCGGGCCGCCACGGCCGGGTACACCAGGCTCGGCATCACGCTCGTGTAGAGCGCCGAGACCTCGCGGTCCAGGTCGAGCCCGAGGGTCTGCGACATCACGTTGAGCCCCGCGAAGGAACCGACCACCAGCCGCGCCGGCTGCGCCGGATCCACGTGCGGGAGCAGCTCGCCGCGCTCCTTGGCCTCCACCATCAAGGCGGTGTGCAGGTCGATCCACCCCTGGTAGGGGGCCGCCCGGTCCAGCCCCCGGCCGCTCTGCTCCAGGGTGAGCCGCGCACTGCCGCGCAGCAGCACGTCGTGCCGGAGGAGGTGCGAGAAGACCATGCCGACGTCGACGAACTCCTGCGCCCTGAACTCCTGCGGGATGACGGGAGGGTAGGTGCTCACCTGGGCGTCGATCACCGCCTGCGCGAGGTCTTCCTTCGAGTCGAAGTGGAAGTAGAGCGCGCCCTTGGTGACCTCGGCCAGCCGGACGATGTCCGACAGCTTGGCGCTGTCGTAGCCCCGGTCCTCGAACACCACGGCGGCGGCTTCCAGGATCGCCCGGCGCGTGCGCAGCGCGCGGTCCTGCTTCACCTGCGGTCGGTCAGCTGCCCTCATCGCAAACATACCTCCGGGTACGGATCTCTCCGTACAGTCCACAGCACCGCGGAGCCGCCGTCCACCGGCTTATCACCCCTGTCTCACCCGTCACATGAGAAACAAAGGGCCCGGCCGCCGTCCTGGGACGGGGCCGGGCCCTTCGATGCGCGGTGGAGACTGCTACTTCAGCTTGGTACCGGTGGAGCGCAGGTTCGCGCACGCCTCGGCGACGCGCGCGGCCATGCCGGCCTCGGCGGCCTTGCCCCAGGTGCGCGGGTCGTACTTCGACTTGGTGCCGACCTCGCCGTCGACCTTCAGGACGCCGGCGTAGTTGCTGAACATGTGGTCCACGACCGGGCGGGTGAAGGCGTACTGGGTGTCGGTGTCGAGGTTCATCTTCACGACGCCGTTCTCCAGCGCGGTGGCGATCTCCTCGGCCGTGGAGCCCGAGCCGCCGTGGAAGACGAAGTCGAACGGGGAGGCCTTGCCGAACTTCTCGGCGACACCGGCCTGGAGGTCCTTCAGGAGCTCGGGGCGCAGGACGACGTTGCCCGGCTTGTAGACGCCGTGCACGTTGCCGAAGGAGGCGGCCAGCAGGTAGCGGCCCTTCTCGCCCAGACCCAGGGCCTCGGCGGTGCGGATCGCGTCCTCGACGGTGGTGTACAGCTCGTCGTTGATCTCGTGGCTGACGCCGTCCTCCTCGCCGCCGGTCGGGGTGATCTCGACCTCAAGGATGATCTTGGCGGCGGCGGCCTTGGCCAGCAGCTCCTGGCCGATGGCCAGGTTGTCGGCCAGGGTCTCGGCGGAGCCGTCCCACATGTGCGACTGGAAGAGCGGGTTCTGACCCTTGGCGACGCGCGCGGCGGAGATGTCGAGCAGCGGGCGGACGTAGCCGTCCAGCTTGTCCTTGGGGCAGTGGTCCGTGTGCAGCGCGACCGTGATGTCGTACTTGGCGGCCACGATGTGGGCGAACTCGGCCAGGGCGACGGCGCCGGTGACCATGTCCTTGTTGTGCTGGCCACCCAGGAACTCCGCACCACCGGTGGAGATCTGGATGATGCCGTCGCTCTCGGCCTCCGCGAAGCCGCGCAGTGCAGCGTGCAGGGTCTGGGAGGAGGTCACGTTGATGGCCGGGTAGGCGAACTTGCCTGCCTTCGCCCGGTCGAGCATCTCGTTGTAGACCTCGGGGGTTGCGATGGGCATCTGCCGGCTCCTTGGATGTGCGGGGAGTGTGCTTCTTGCGGGCCCTGACCTGGGGGCGACGTCATCGTCGCGCCTATCTTTCCAGACTCGGCGCAGCCGTCCACCCCACCGGCATCACGGTGCGGGCGCGGCGGGCCGGGGTGTTTCACGTGAAACATCCCGGCCGCCCGGAAAAGGCCAGGTCAGGACTGGGCGCGGGACTTCTCGGGACCTTGGTCACCAGTAGTCCCGGGCCGGGGGCCGGCCCCGGCGCGCTGCCCGGCTCTGCCTTAGGAGAGGCCGAGGTCCCCGAGCTGGTAGCCCGTGAGGTACGGCAGGCCCGCTTCGGCGATGGCGTCGGCCGCGCCGCGGTCGACGATCGTGGCGACCGCGACGACCTCGCCGCCGGCCTCGCGGACGGCCTCGACGGCCGTCAGCGGAGAGCCGCCCGTGGTGGAGGTGTCCTCGACGACCAGGCAGCGCTTGCCCTTGACGTCGGTGCCCTCGATGCGGCGCTGCATGCCGTGGGCCTTCTGCGCCTTGCGGACGACGAAGGCGTCCAGGCGCTGACCGCGCGCGGCGGAAGCGTGCAGCATCGAGGTCGCGACCGGGTCGGCGCCCAGGGTCAGACCGCCGACGCAGTCGAAGTCGAGCTCGGCGGTCAGGTCGAGCATGACCTGGCCGACCAGGGGGGCCGCCTCGCCGTCGAGGGTGACCCGGCGGAGGTCGATGTAGTAGTCGGCCTCACGGCCGGAGGAAAGGATCACCTTGCCGTGCACGACGGCCTTGTCCTTGATCTGCTGCAGAAGCGCATCGCGTACGTCACTCATACCGACGAGCTTAATTGCGCGCTAGGAGAGCCGCCGCCAGGTCCACGTCGTGGAGATCTCCAGCGGGTCCACCGGGGTGACCAGGCGCGGGAGGGTGTTCAGCCCGTTCGGCGGGCCGGACTGCGGCTCCACGCACACGGCCTCGGGCTCCTCGTCGTAGACGACCACCCACTCGGCCCGGCTGGTCAGCCTCAGCTCCAGTGCCCCGGGCCAGGTGAGGGTGACGTCGACCCCGTCGGGCATGCCGAAGCAGTCGTCCCAGGGGCCGGGCTGGGGCTCGATGCGGTGGCCGTTGGGGAGGTGGTCGGCGCCGCGCTGCTCCTGCCAGGCGGCATCGAAGGCGACCTGGACCTCCCCGCCGCCGGGGGTGAGCTCGCGCCGGAACCAGGGGTGCCAGCCGGCTTGGGCCGGGAAGGAGTCCCCGTAGGTCTCGACGCCCATGGTGAGGGTCAGGGAGTCCTCGGCGAGCTCGAAGACCTGGGTGACCTTGCCGGGGTAGGGCCACGGTTCGGCGAGGTCGTAGGTGAACGAGGCCTCGGTCGCGGTGGCCCCGGCCGGGCGCCAGGGCGCGTCGCGGCCGAAGCCGTGGAGGGCGTGCGGCGGGTGGTTGACCGGCATCTGGTGGAGGGTCGCGCCGTCGCGGAACCGGCCGTTCTCGATCCGGCCGCACCACGGGACCATCGGGAACGCCCCGTACCTCGGGCCCTGGCGCAGCAGCTCGGCGCCGTCGATGCGCAGGCTGCTGATCCGGCAGCCGTTCTCCTGGTCGACGGTCAGCTCGGCGCCGCCGGCCTTCAGTTGCGTAGTCATGCGACCGAGATTAGGGGGTGTGGCCCGGGCTAACGGCGGCGGCGCAGCGCCCGGCCGATGACGACGGCCGAGGCCAGCGCGAGGGCGGCGGCCGGGGCGATCCAGCGGAGGCTGTCCCCGGCGGTGGTGGTGGCCGGCGCGGGGACCGGGGCGTACCGGCCGCGCGGGGGCGCGTGGTCCACCTCCTCGGCACTGCGGCCGATCATGGTGCGGCGTGCGTGGGCCGCCTCGGCAGGGGGGCGCGGGGCGCCGTCGAGCTCGTCGAACTCCCCGGCGAGGTCGCCCGCGAGGTCGCCCGCGAGGAAGGGGTCGAGGGAGGGAGGGGGCACCTCGGTCTCGAAGAGGGAGGCCGTCACCTCGGTGCCGGCGTCCTCCGTGAAGTCCCCGCCCGCCTCGCCCTCGGCACCGCCGGCGGTCTCGGCTTCCTCCGCCTCGGCCACCGGGTCGGTGATCCCGGCTTCGCCGGCCCCGGCCGCCGCCGCCAGCCGGGCGGCGGCCCGGTCCAGGAGGCGGCGTACGGCGGTGGCGGCGGACTCCGGGGTGAACGCGGCGGCGCGCCCGTCTGCGGTGGCTCCGGCGGTGAAGTCCAGCCGGGTCCCGCCCGCCTGCGGGGTCAGCGTCACGTCGAGCGAGAGCTTGACCGTCCCGCTGCCCCGGGCCTCGGTGCCCTCGCCGTCCACCACGAAGTGGTCCGGGTCCCGCTCCGTGAGGGCCAGCGCCCCCCGGTAGGTCACGGTGTGCCCGTCGACCCGGATCTTGATGCGGCCGGCGAGCGGCCCGGACTCGGTGTCGGCGTCCTGCTGGAGCCCCGGTACGCACCGGGCCACCCGGGCCGGGTCGCGCAGCACGGCGCGGAGATCGTCTGCAGGTACCGGAACGAACACCTGATGCTCCATGCGGTCGAGCCTACCGACGAGAGCGCTCGGGGTCACGAATACCGCGGATGCGGCAGGGTCGACGGCGGAAGTCCCCGCATCCTGGTCCGCTCCGCGTCGCGCGCGGAGTCCTTCAGGGAGCCGGTGGACAGCGAGCGCAGCCCCGGCGTGTCGCGGTCCACGCGCAGGGCGGGCACCCGCTCGCGGGCGGCGAGTACGAAGCCCCAGTCCTGCGGCGGCGCGCCGGTCACGCCGAGCGGGGTGCGGTCGGGGCCGGCGGCGAAGCCCGAGAGGCGGCCTCCGGCGCTGTAGGGCGCGGTCCGCAGCCCGGCGGCACGCAGCGTGGACTCGACGGTCCAGTAGGCGTGCGGGCGGGTGGCCATCGGTCCGGCGTGCACGGCGATCCGGCCGCCTGGGCGCAGGGCCCGCGCTGCCAGCCCGTAGAACTCCTGCGAGTACAGCTTCGTGCTGGGCGTGATGCCCGGGTCGGGGAGGTCGGAGACGATGACGTCGAAGCGGTCGGCGGCGGCGGGCCCCCGCAGCCAGCGGAACGCGTCCTGGGTGACGACGCCGAGGCGCGGGTCCTCGTAGACCCCCGCGTTGAGCGCGGAGAGCATGGGGTCGGTGCGGGCGAGGCGGACCACCCCCGGGTCGAGCTCGACGACGGTGACCGAGTCGACGTCCGGGTAGCGCAGCACCTCGCGGGCGGCGAGCCCGTCGCCGCCGCCGAGGACCAGGACGCGGCCGTGCGGGCCGGTCATCGCGGGGTGCACGAGGGCCTCGTGGTAGCGGTACTCGTCGTAGCCGCTGACCCTCAGCCGTCCGTCGAGGTAGAGGTCGAGGGAGCGCGGTGAGCCGTTCGGGGGGCCGGTGAGCACGAGCTCCTGCACCCCCGTCTGCACGGCCACCCGGACCTCCGCCCCGTAGACGGCCCGCCGGGCGAGCCGCTCGAAGTCGTCGGCGAGGACGGTGGCGGAGGCGAGCACCGCGAGGACGGTCAGGTTCGCACCGATCAGCAGCCAGCGGCAGCGCCGGCTCAGGTCGCGGCGGAACAGCCACAGCACGAGGGCGCCGCCGACGCCCGCGTTGACGGTGCCGGTGAGCATGGCGCCGGTGAGCTGCCCGAGCAGCGGCAGCAGCAGGAAGGGAAAGGCGAGTCCGCCGACGAGGGCGCCCACGTAGTCCGCGGCGAACAGGTCGGCCACGGCCCCGCCCGCGTCCTGTCTGCGGATCCGCTGGATGAGCACCATCAGCAGCGGGATCTCGGCGCCGATGAGCACCCCGATGGCGAAGGAGAAGGCGACGAGCGCCGGCCGGGACTCGCCCAGCCAGGCGAAGCTGGCGTACAGGGCCATCGCCGAGAGCCCGCCGAGGAGCGCGAGCGCCGCCTCGATGGCGCCGAAGCCGAAGGCGGGCCGGCGCCGGAGCCGTTTGGCGAGCAGGGAGCCGACGCCCATGGCGAAGACCATGACGGACAGCACGACCGACGCCTGGGTGACGGAGTCGCCGATGAGGTAGGAGCCGAGGGCGAGCAGCTCCAGTTCGTATACGAGCCCGCAGGCGGCGCAGACGAACACGGTGGCCAGGACGAGGAGTCGGCCGGTCCGGGGCCGCACGGGCAGGGCGGCCGGGACGGCCGTCGCGCCCCTCGGCTCCGGAGCCGGGAGTACCCGGCGCGGGACGGAACGGTCGATCATGAAGCGAACCGTACGTCACCACCCACTCGCACCCGGTCACCCACATGGGTGCAAGTGGCGTACTGATCCAGCCAGTTGGCGTAACCACGGCGCTTACGTGCGGGCCCGGTCCGCCGGACACCCCTAGAGCAGCGCGGGCGATTCCACCGGCGCGGGCGGCGCGGCCGTCCGCACCCCGACCCGTGTGCGGGTGGCCACCAGTTGGCCCTCCTGCGGGTACGCGTGCCAGGTCCGCCACCGCACCTGGCCCTCGTGGCGTTGCGCGAGCATGGCGGTGAAGGCGTGCGGGCTGCCCGGGAAGGTCCCGGCGAGCCCGTTCGGATGGTCCGCCACCAGGGCAAGGAGTTCCTGCGCCCGCCCCGCGAACGACCCGCGGGAGAGGGTCTCGACCCGCGCGGCGAACTCGTACTCCCAGTCGCCCACCCGCTTGGCCACCCCGAGCGGCAGCGGTGTGCTGCTGCCGGGCATGCAGGCGACCGTCTCCGAGCAGAGCACCTCGCCCTCCTCCAGGAGCACCTGATGGGAGGCCCCGAGTAGGCGCAACTCCACCTTGGCGTGCGCCAGTTCGAGGTTCAGTACGGCCAGGGCGGGCAGCCGCTCCCGACCCAGGGCCCAGGCGAGATCGGCGGCACGCGTGTCGGTGTAGGAGGTCTGGAGGGTCGTGAGCATGAGTCGGCTCCGCAAACGCGCGAGGGAGATGGGCCGGGGCCCGCCAGCGGTAGTCAACGGGTGGGGGGACACCGGCACGGGTCCACAGGAAGTCCAGGGAGGTCCGAGGACTGGTCTACTCAACCGAGGGAATCATGAAAGGCACGGCACTCACAGCGTTTTTACCCAACTTGACGGGGTTTACATCCCCCCGGGGGCTCCACAGTTCACGTGTTCAACGATGGCCCGGAAAACGAGAGGGCGCCCGCCGGGAATCGATCCGCCGGGCGCCCTCGTTCCACGCGGTGTCCGCTGCCCCGTGTCAGCTGGAGCCGCCGCCGCACCCGCCGCCACCGCCCCCGCCCCCGCCGCACGAAGACGACGAGCTGCAGGATGAGGAACCTCCGCAGGAGGACGACCCGCCGGAGCCGCTGTCTCCCGCCCACCAGCTGTTGCTCGAACGCGAACCCGAACCCGAGCCCGACCACCCCTGGCGGAAGGAGCGGATCGCGATGCTCCCGAGAACGACCAGGACCAGCATTCCGATCGCGATGAAGACGAACTCCATGTCCGCCCCCTCTCTGACACCCCGGTCCTCCCGGGGAGCGGGATCCCCGCGTCCCGCGTGCAGGGGGGATGCCCGCAGGCCGCGCGGCCCAAAGCACACTTGAGCAAGTCCAGAGGTTGCCCCCAGGATGACGCCCATGAGCGCACCCGTGAGCAGCGACCGCCCCTTCCTGAACCGCCGCCTGGCGGCCTTCGGCACGACGATCTTCGCGGAGATGTCGGCCCTGGCCACCCGCACCGGTTCGATCAACCTGGGCCAGGGCTTCCCCGACACCGACGGCCCGGCGGCGATCGCCGAGGCCGCCTCCCGGGCGGTCCTCACGGGTCTCGGCAACCAGTACCCGCCCGGCCCCGGCATCCCGGAGCTGCGCACCGCGATCGCCGCCCACCAGCAGCGGTTCTACGGCCTGTCCTACGACCCCGACACCGAGGTGCTGGTCACGGCCGGCGCCACCGAGGCCATCGCCGCCGCCCTCCTCGCCCTCCTGGAACCGGGTGACGAGGTCATCGCCCTGGAGCCGTACTACGACTCGTACGCGGCCTGCATCGCGATGGCCGGAGCGGTCCGCGTCCCCGTCACCCTGCGCCCGCACGCCGGGGCCTTCGCCCTCGACCTCGACGAACTGCGCGCCGCCGTCACCCCGCGCACCCGGCTGCTGCTGCTCAACACCCCGCACAACCCGACGGGCACCGTCCTGACCGCCGAGGAGCTGGCCGCGGTCGCCGCCCTCGCCGTGGAGCGCGACCTCCTCGTCGTCACGGACGAGGTGTACGAGCACCTGGTCTTCGACGGCGTCCACACGCCGCTGGCCGGGCTGCCGGGCATGCGCGAGCGCACGGTCACCATCTCCTCGGCCGGGAAGACCTTCTCCTTCACGGGCTGGAAGGTCGGCTGGGTCACCGCTCCCCCGGCGCTGGTCACGGCGGTCCGCTCGGCGAAGCAGTTCCTCACGTACGTCTCCTCGGGCCCCTTCCAGTACGCCATCGCCGAGGCCCTCGCCCTGCCCGACGCGTACTACGACACCTTCCGCGCCGACCTGGCCGTCAAGCGCGACCTCCTCGCGGACGGCCTCGCCGCGGCCGGCTTCGAGGTCTTCCGCCCGCAGGGCACGTACTTCATCACCACCGACATCACCCCGCTCGGCGAGAAGGACGGGCTCGCCTTCTGCCGCGCCCTGCCCGAGCGCTGCGGGGTCGTCGCCATCCCCAACCAGGTCTTCTACGACGACACCGCGGCCGGTGCCACCCAGGTCCGCTGGGCCTTCTGCAAGCGGACCGACGTGCTCCAGGAGGCCGTGTCCCGGCTGGCCGCGCTCTAGGCGCGTCCACGTGTGCTTGCGGGGTGGCTGAGGCCGATGTGAAGCTGGCGGTCCGTACGTGCCCGAAGCCCTCACGACGGTGTGAGCGGACCAACGACGAGCCGGAAAGTCGGGACACATGGCAACGGGCAGAGCGACGGTGACCTCGTCGCCCCTGGAGATCCGCGCGCTCAGGGCCGTACGTTCGGCCGCACCGACCACCGTCATCGCGCTCGCGGTGTTCGCCGCCGTACGCGGGGCCGGGGTACTGGTGCTCACCATCGGGTCCTGGTGGGCCGGGCGGGACCCGCTGCGGGTGCTCGGGGTCTCCTGGGACTCCGTCTGGTACCTGGGGATCGCCGCCAACGGCTACGGGCGGACCCAGATGTGGCCCAACCCCACCACCGGCACCGGGTCCATCCAGAGCGACTTCGCCTTCTTCCCGCTCTACCCGGCGCTGATGCGGCTCGTCGGGTCGGTACTGCCCGGCGGGCTCATCCCGGCCGGGATCCTCATCGCGTGGGTCTCGGCCGCCGTGGCCGCCGTCGGGGTGTACAAGATCGGGGAGCGGGTCCTCGGGCCGCGCGCCGGGCTGCTGCTCGTGGGGCTCTGGGCGGCCCTCCCGCACGCCGTGGTGCTCTCCCTGGCCTATACCGAGGCCCTGCTGGCCGCGCTCGCCGCATGGGCCCTGTACGCCCTGCTGTGCGGCCGCTGGATGTGGGCCGCCGGCCTCGCCGTGCTCGCCGGGCTGACCCGGCCCACCGGGCTGGCCGTCGCGGCCGCCGTCTCCGTGATGGCGCTGCACGCCGTCCTCGTACGCAAGTCCCGCGCGCCCGAGGTGTGGGCGGCCGGGCTGCTGGCGCCGGCGGGCTGGGCCGCGTACGTCCTGGCCGTCGGGGTGCACGTGCGCGACCCCCTCGGCGGCTACTTCGCCGTGCAGCGGCACTGGGGGTCGAAGTTCGACTTCGGCGTCGGGGCGCTGCGCTCGGCGGAGCAGGTGCTGACCGGCGGGCACGTGCCGCTCGCCACCACCGTCACCGTGGTGGTGCTGGCCGCCGCCGGGCTGCTGGCGATGCTGCTCCTACTGGACCGGACCCCGCTGCCGCTGCTCGCGTACACCGGGATACTGCTGCTGATCACCTTCGGCGGGGCCGGCTACTTCGAGTCGAAGCCGCGCTTCCTGCTGCCGGCGTTCCCGCTGCTGCTGCCGATGGCCGCCGTCATGGCGAGAGCCCGGCCGCGCACCGCGATCGTGGTGACCGGGGTGCTGGCCGGGCTCGGCTACGGCTACGGGCTGTACCTGCTTCTGATCGCCCGCGTGCCGCTCTAGTGACTAGTTGTTGGTGCCCTCGTCGTCGCCTTCGCCCTCGGAGGAGTCGATCTCCTGCTCCAGGCCGAGCTGCTCGACGAGCCACTTGTCGAACTCGATGGAGGCGCGGACCCAGCTGACCGTGGAGGACACGAAGTGCTCCAGGTTGACGCCGGTGCCGATCAGCATCTGCGCTTCACCGATCAGACGGACCGAGCCGTCATCGTGGGTGTGGCTGTAGACCTTCGGCCACAGGGTGCGGCGGTTCCAGTCGTCGATCGACTCGAGAAGCTGCGGCTTCTCGTCGATCTTGTGCGGACGGTCGTAGAAGGTCCGCACCGAGAAGACCTGCTGCTCGTCCTCGCCGCGGAACATGAAGTACGTACGGAACTCCTCCCACGGCGCCGCGAGGTCACCCTCGTCGTCGACGACGTACTTGAGCTCCATCTGTTCCAGCAGCTGCTTGACCAGATCCTGGTCGGGGACGACGGGGCCCGCCGGTCCTGTGGCCTGCGGATCGGGCTGCTGCCCTCCGAAGTTCGGAATCGAGGCCGGGTCGATGCTCACCGTGTACTTCCCTTCGTGCGGATACCTGCATCCTCCCCCATCCCGCCCACCCCGTGTCCAGCCCCGGCACGGGCGATCCGCGCAGGGCGGACAGGAACCGGCCGCCCCCGGGTGTGGCCGCGCTGCTGGGGGCGGGCGGCGGGGGCGGAGTCAGAGCGCCTTGCCGACCAGCAGGTCCTCGCCCGCCACGTCCACCCGTACGGTGTCGCCGTCGCGGACCTCGCCGGACAGGATCTCCTTCGCCAGGCGGTCGCCGATGGCCGTCTGGATCAGGCGGCGCAGGGGGCGGGCGCCGTACGCCGGGTCGTTGCCCTTGTCCGCCAGCCAGGCCAGCGCGTCGGGGGTGACGTCCAGGGTCAGGCGACGGTCGGCCAGGCGCTTGGCCAGGCGGCCGATCTGGAGTTCGGCGATGTGGGCCAGCTCGTCCTTGTCCAGGGCGGAGAAGACCACCAGGTCGTCCAGGCGGTTGAGGAACTCCGGCTTGAAGGAGGCGCGGACCACCTCCAGCACCCTGGCCTTCTTCTCTTCCGCCGAGGCCACCGGGTCCATCAGGAACTGGCTGCCCAGGTTCGAGGTGAGGATCAGGATCGTATTGCGGAAGTCCACGGTGCGGCCCTGGCCGTCCGTGAGGCGGCCGTCGTCGAGGACCTGGAGCAGGATGTCGAAGACCTCGGGGTGGGCCTTCTCCACCTCGTCCAGCAGGACGACGGAGTACGGGCGCCTGCGCACGGCCTCGGTCAGCTGGCCGCCCTCCTCGTAGCCGACGTACCCGGGCGGGGCGCCGACGAGGCGGGCCACGCTGTGCTTCTCGCCGTACTCCGACATGTCGATGCGGATCATGGCCCGCTCGTCGTCGAAGAGGAAGTCGGCGAGGGCCTTGGCCAGCTCCGTCTTGCCGACGCCCGTGGGGCCGAGGAAGAGGAAGGAGCCGGTCGGCCGGTCGGGGTCGGCGATGCCGGCGCGGGTGCGGCGGACGGCGTCCGAGACGGCCCGGACGGCCTCGCCCTGGCCGATCAGGCGGCGGCCCAGCTCGTCCTCCATGCGCAGCAGCTTCTGGGTCTCGCCCTCCAGGAGGCGGCCCGCCGGGATGCCGGTCCAGGCGCCGACCACGTCGGCGATGTCGTCGGGGCCGACCTCGTCCTTGACCATCGAGTCCTTGGACGTCTCGGCCGCGGCCTCCTCCTCGGTGGCCTCCGCGAGCTCGCGCTCCAGGGCGGGGATCTCCCCGTAGAGCAGCTTGGAGGCGGAGTCGAAGTCGCCGTCGCGCTGGGCGCGCTCGGCCTGGCCGCGCAGGTCGTCCAGGCGCTCCTTGAGCTCGCCGACCCGGTTGAGGGACTGCTTCTCCTTCTCCCAGCGGGCGGTCAGGCCGCGCAGGTCCTCCTCCTTGTCCGCGAGGTCCTTGCGGATCTTGTCGAGGCGTTCGCGGGAGGCCGGGTCGGACTCGTTGTTCAGGGCCAGCTCCTCCATCCGCAGGCGGTCGACCGAACGCTGGAGCTCGTCGATCTCCACGGGCGAGGAGTCGATCTCCATGCGCAGCCGGGACGCGGCCTCGTCGACGAGGTCGATGGCCTTGTCGGGGAGGAAGCGGGAGGTGATGTAGCGGTCGGAGAGGGTCGCGGCGGCGACGAGCGCGCTGTCGTTGATGACCACCTTGTGGTGGGCCTCGTAGCGGCCCTTGAGCCCGCGCAGGATCGCGATCGTGTCCTCGACGGACGGCTCGGCGACCAGCACCTGCTGGAAGCGCCGCTCCAGCGCCGGGTCCTTCTCGATCCGCTCGCGGTACTCGTCGAGGGTGGTCGCGCCGACCATCCTGAGCTCGCCGCGGGCCAGCATGGGCTTGAGCATGTTGCCCGCGTCCATGGCGGAGTCGCCGCCGGCGCCCGCGCCGACGACGGTGTGCAGCTCGTCGATGAAGGTGATGATCTGGCCGTCGCTCGACTTGATCTCGGCGAGGACGGTCTTCAGGCGCTCCTCGAACTCGCCGCGGTACTTGGCGCCGGCGACCATCGCGCCGAGGTCCAGGGAGACGAGGCGCTTGTTCTTCAGGGACTCGGGGACGTCGCCCTTGACGATGCGCTGGGCCAGGCCCTCGACGACGGCCGTCTTGCCGACGCCGGGCTCGCCGATGAGCACCGGGTTGTTCTTCGTGCGGCGCGAGAGCACCTGCACGACGCGGCGGATCTCGTGGTCGCGGCCGATGACCGGGTCGAGCTTGCCCTCGCGCGCGGCCGCCGTGAAGTCGGTGCCGAACTTCTCCAGGGCCTTGTACTGGCCCTCGGGGTCGGGGGTGGTCACCCGCCGTCCTCCTCGTGCGTTCTCGAAGGCGGCGAGCAGCTTCTTGGCGCTCGCGCCCTGGGTGGTCAGGACCTCACCGGCCGCGCCGCCCTTGGCGGCGATGGCGATGAGGAGGTGTTCGGTGGAGAGGTACTCGTCGCCGAGCTTGCCCGCCTGGGCGTCGGCCTCGGCGAGGACGGCGAGCAGGTCTCGGGTGGGCTGCGGGGGCGCGACGGTGGAGCCGGTGACGCTGGGCAGGGCGGCGAGCAGCCGCTCGGCGCCGCCGCGCACGGCGGCCTGGTCGGCGTCGGTGGCGACCAGCAGGTCGATGACGTTCTCGTTGTCCTCGCCCGCGAGCAGCGCCAGCAGCAGGTGTGCTGGGGTCAGGTCGGCGTGGCCGTCCTTGACGGCCCTGCTGGTGGCCGCGTTCAGCGCGTCGCGGCTCTTGTTGGTCAGCTCGGCGTCCACTGCGTCTTCTCCTCTCCCTGAAGGGAAACTTTGACAGGGTCAGCGTAGGCAAAGTTGAGTCTATTCCACTCAAGGGGATTGCGGGACGGTCTGCCCGTACCCTTCGGGCCATGTCCCATGACGTACTCAACCCGACGCCCGAGTACCTCGCCTTCTGGCGGGAGCGGCACGTCTGCACGCTGACCACGCCCCGGCCCGACGGCTCCCCGCACGTGGTCCCCGTGGGCGTGACGTACGACCCGGAGGCCGGCCTGGCCCGGGTCATCAGCAACAAGCACAGCAAGAAGGTCCGCAACGTCCTGGCGGCCCAGGCGGTCGAGCCGGGCGGGGCCCGGGTCGCGGTCTGCCAGATGGAGGGGCGCCGCTGGGCCACCCTGGAGGGGCGCGCGGTGATCCGTACGGACGAGGCCTCGGTCGCCGAGGCGGTGGCGCGCTACGCCGAGCGCTACGGGCGCACTCCCTCGCCCAATCCCGACCGGGTGGTCCTGGAGATCACGCTGGAGCGGGCGATGGGCCGGGCGTGAACGGGGCCGGAAACCGGCCCGCGCATGTTGTCCCGTTCAACCACTGGACGCGGACGACACAACGGCGCCATCGTGGTCAGGTCCACGATGGCGCCGTTGTGTGGGGGTAGCACCTGAGCGATCTGCAACGACGGGGGAATCGCTTCAGGCACTGCGGGGGGTGGCGGTGGTGACGTCGGGTTCGAAGAGTTGGTGGTCCCGCTGATCGAGGTTGACGAAGACCATTCCGTAGCGCACCTCGCAGCGGACGGGCTGCGGTGCGCCGCGGGGCCGGCGCAGGCACCTGTAGGCACGTACGTCCTCGTCCTCCTCGCGCACGACGACGATCGGCTGCCCGAAGAGCGTGACGACCAGGGAGTCCCCGGGATGGGGGATCGCCGTGGCCAGATCGATGAACTGCCACCCGGAGCGGTACGCGGAGGCCATTTCGCGACGGAACCCGCGATCGTCGGGGGTCATACCGCGTTCTCCACCACGAGGGCGCTGGAATCGGCATCGACGGGGGCCGAACGCCATCCGCTGTCCAACGGCGCCGAACGCCATCCACTGTCCTCCAGCGGCGCCGCCTGGACGACACCGGCACCCCCTCCGGCTGCCCCCAGGGTGACCCCGGCAAGTCCCAGACCGGCCACAGCCGAGAAGATGACGGTGGCAAGCGCCGAGCGAAGCATTCTCTTGTTCATGGTCGGCTTCGTCCTCACTTGATGAAATCCTCTCCCCCGCCTGTCAGACGATGGCTTATTCAGGCACGTCACTGCCACAGGGACGATGCATCATGTTCTTGCATGTTCAGGACCCTGGGGGGTGGAGAATTGACCACAAAAAGATCAAAAGCGACACATCCCCACTCGGTCACGGAGTTGTGCGGTGAGGGGGCGCGGCTCTACACGAGCGCGCTGCGCACCGGACGCATTGCACGTGGGGACGTGGAATCCGCGCCTTGTCTGCTGGATCTCGCCTTGCTGCAGCCAGATCCTGATGACGCCAATTCGCTCCGCCCGGTTCCCCCGGCGGTCGCCCTCGCCCAGCGCCTGCACCCGATCGAACGGGAGATCCGCGACCGGCACCGCGATTCTCTCGAACTTTCCGAGGCCTTCGAACCATTTCTCGCCATCAGTGCGCAGAACCCGGCCAGCACGCACGCCATCACCGTGCTCGAAGGCTTCGACCCGATCAACGCCGCGCTCAACCTCGCCACCGCCGAGTGCCACACCGAGATGCTCACCATCCAGCCCGGCGGCGCCCGTCCGAGCCTGGAGCTGACGGAGGCCCTGGAGCGCGACCAGCCGCTGACCGACCGCGGTGTCCGGATCCGGACCCTCTACCAGCACACGGTCCGCCACAGCCGCGGCACGCTCGCCTACGTCGACCTGCTCAAGGCCGGCAAGGTCGAAGTGCGCACGCTGGAAGAGCTCTTCGAGCGTCTCATCATCTTCGACCGGACCGTCGCCTTCATCCCGGCCAGCGACGACCGCCAGGTCGCCCTCGAGCTGCGCCACCCCGGACTGGTCGACTATCTCATCAAGGTGTTCGAGCAGTTGTGGCACCGCGCCGTGCCGCTGCAGGAGGAAGTGACGTACCAGCACACGCGGGGCGGCATCTCGGGCGTGCAGCGCACCATCGCCCAACTCCTCATCGAGGGGCACGTGGACGAGGCCATAGCCCGCCGACTGGGCATGAACGTACGGACCTGCCGGGCGCACATCGCGAAGCTCGCCAGCACGCTCGGCAGCGGCAGCAGGGCCCAACTCGGCTTCCTCATCGCCCGGTCGGGGATCCTGGAGGACGAGGGCGACTGAGAGGCCCCGGTACGCACGCACGGGCCCCGTACGCGCGCACAGGCCCCGCCGGGAAGCCCGGCGGGGCCTGTGCGCGTGCGTGACGGGTCGTGCCCGGCGGCAGGGCCTTCAGTCGCCCTGGCGCTTCGGTGCCGGCCGCCAGACCACCAGGGCACTGCCCGGCTGCGGGGGCTGGTACGGAACCAGGTCGCGCCGGTACGAAGCGTGCACCTGGGCCTCGCGGGCCCGCAGGGTGGCCGCCGCGCCGTCCACCGCCGCCGAGAGCTCGGCCACGCGCTGCTGGAGCGCGGCGACCTGGTTCTCCAGCTCGATGATCCGCTTGATGCCCGCCAGGTTGATGCCCTCGTCCTGGGACAGCGCCTGCACCGTGCGGAGCAGTTCGATGTCCCGGGCCGAGTAGCGCCGGCCGCGCCCGGCCGTACGGTCCGGGGAGACCAGGCCGAGGCGGTCGTACTGGCGAAGGGTCTGCGGATGCAGACCGGAGAGCTGGGCGGCCACCGAGATCACGTAGACCGGGGTCTCGTCGGTGAGCTGGTAGCCCCCGCCCAAGCGGGAGGACTTCTCTCGGCGGCCGTCCATGGTCATGCTCCCTTCGCGGACTCGAACAGCACGGAGCGCGGGTCCTCGGACTCCGTCGCGTCGCGGTACATCTCCAGCGCCTCGCGCGCCTTGTCCGACAGCTGCGCGGGAACCGCGACCTCCACCGTGACCAGCAGGTCGCCGCGGGTGCCGTCCTTGCGGACCGCTCCCTTGCCGCGCGCCCGCATGGTGCGGCCGCCCGGGGTGCCCGGCGGAAGCTTCAGCGTCACCGCGGGGCCGTTCAAGGTCGGGACCTTGATGTCGGCGCCCAGGGCCGCTTCGGCGAACGTCACCGGCACGGTCACCGTGAGGTTGTCGTCCTTGCGGCCGAACACCGGGTGGGAGTCGACGTGCACGACGACGTAGAGGTCGCCGGCGGGACCGCCGCGCTCGCCCGGGGCGCCCTTGCCGCGCAGCCGGATCCGCTGGCCGTCGGAGACGCCCGCCGGGATCCTGACCTGCATGGTGCGCGAGGAACGGGCCCGGCCGCTGCCCTTGCAGACCTCGCAGGGGGTCTCCGCGATCAGGCCGCGGCCCTTGCAGTCCGCGCAGGGGTCGGTCAGCGAGAAGCCGCCGCCGCTGCCCCGCGAGACCTGCCCGGTGCCGACGCAGGTCGGGCACACGCGCGGCGTGCCGTTCTTGTCGCCGGTGCCCGCACAGGCCTTGCAGGGCGCCTGGGAGGACATCCGGAGCGGGACCGTGGCCCCGTCCACCGCCTCCGTGAAGGAGAGGGTGACCTCCGACTCGATGTCCTGGCCGCGGCGCGGCTGGGTACGGGTGCCCGCACCCGCCGCGCCGCCCCGGCCGCCGAACAGGCCGCCGAACACGTCGCCCAGGCCGCCGCCGAAACCGCCGGCGCCGGCGCCACCCGTCTGGGTGCCGCCGAAGAGGTCACCCAGGTCGAAGTTGAACGAGCCGCCGCCCGCGCCGGGACCGGGGCGGAAGCCGCCGTTCCCGAACAGCGCGCGGGCCTCGTCGTACTCCTTGCGCTTCTTGGCGTCGCCGAGGACGTCGTTCGCCTCGGAGATCTCCTTGAAGCGCTCCTCGGCGGAGGCGTCGCCCTTGTTGGCGTCCGGGTGGAACTCGCGCGCGAGCTTCCGGTACGCCTTCTTGATCTCGGCCTCGGTGGCGTCCTTCGGGACACCGAGGACCTTGTAGTAGTCCTTCTCGACGAAGTCCTTCGTGCTCATCCCCGGTGTCCCTCCTCTCGTGCCGCTACTCGTTCAACCTCAGCCGTTGTCGGCTGCATCCGCGTCCTTGTCGGACGACGCGTCGCCTTCCGACGACTCGGACTTGGGGGCCGCGCCCGGCTGGGGCTCGGCCACCGCGACCCGTGCGGGACGGATCGTACGCTCGCCGATCCGGTACCCCGGCTGCAGGATCGCCACGCAGGTCGTCTCGGTGACGTCCGGCGCGTACGAGTGCATCAGGGCCTCGTGGATCGTCGGGTCGAAGGGCTCGCCCTCCTTGCCGAACTGCTGCAGGCCCATCTTGGCGGCGACCGTCTCCAGCGATTCGGCCACCGACTTGAAGCCGCCGACCAGCTCGCCATGCTCCCGCGCCCGGCCGATGTCGTCCAGGGTCGGGAGCAGCTCCGTCAGGAGGGACGCGACCGCGATCTCCTTGACGGTGATCCGGTCCCGCTCCACCCGGCGGCGGTAGTTCTGGTACTCCGCCTGGAGCCGCTGGAGGTCCGTGGTGCGCTCGGTGAGCGCCGTACGGGCCTGGTCCAGCTGCGCCAGCAGGGCCACATCCTGAGCTGCTGCGCTCGCGTCCCCGGCCGGGGCCTCGGTGTCCTTGGCGGACTCGGCGGACCCGGCGGCCTTCGACTCCTCGGGCGTGCCGTCGGCGGGGACTTCGGGCTTCTCCTCGAAGCCCGGGGTCTCCTCCGACATCAGGCAGCGCCGCCCTTCGGCTTCTCGTCGTCGACGATCTCGGCGTCGACGACGTCGTCGTCGGCCTTGGCCTCGTGGTGGCCGTCGGCGCCCGCGGCACCCTGGGCGGCCTGCGCGTCGGCGTAGATCGCCTGGCCCAGCTTCTGGCTGACGGCGGCGAGCTTCTCGGTCGCGGTGCGGATCTCGGCCGCGTCCTCGCCCTTCAGCGTCTCCTTCAGCTCGGCGATCGCGGCCTCGACCTCGGTCTTGACCTCGGCCGGGACCTTGTCCTCGTTGTCCTTGACGAACTTCTCCGTCTGGTAGACGAGCGCCTCGCCCTGGTTGCGGGTCTCGGCGGCCTCGCGGCGGCGGTGGTCCTCGTCCGCGTACTGCTCCGCCTCCTGGCGCATGCGGTCGACCTCGTCCTTGCCGAGCGAAGAGCCGCCGGTGACGGTCATCTTCTGCTCCTTGCCCGTGCCAAGGTCCTTGGCCGTGACGTGCATGATGCCGTTCGCGTCGATGTCGAAGGAGACCTCGATCTGCGGGACGCCACGCGGGGCCGGCGGCAGGCCGGTCAGCTCGAACATGCCGAGCTTCTTGTTGTACGCCGCGATCTCGCGCTCACCCTGGTAGACCTGGATCTGCACGGACGGCTGGTTGTCCTCGGCCGTCGTGAAGATCTCCGACCGCTTGGTCGGGATCGTGGTGTTGCGCTCGATGAGCTTGGTCATGATGCCGCCCTTGGTCTCGATACCGAGGGACAGCGGGGTCACGTCGAGGAGCAGGACGTCCTTGACCTCACCCTTGAGCACACCGGCCTGGAGGGTGGCGCCGATGGCGACGACCTCGTCCGGGTTGACGCCCTTGTTGGCGTCCTGACCGCCGGTGAGCTCCTTGACGAGCTCGGCGACGGCCGGCATGCGGGTGGAGCCGCCGACCAGGACCACGTGGTCGATCTCGGACAGGTTGATGCCCGCGTCCTTGATGACGTTGTGGAACGGGGTCTTGCAGCGGTCGAGCAGGTCCGCGGTCAGCTGCTGGAACTGCGAGCGCGTGAGCTTCTCGTCCAGGTGCAGCGGGCCCTCGGCGGAGGCCGTGATGTACGGCAGGTTGATGGTCGTCTCGGTGGACGACGACAGCTCGATCTTCGCCTTCTCGGCGGCCTCGCGCAGACGCTGGAGCGCCATCTTGTCCTTGGACAGGTCGACGCCGTGGCCGTTCTGGAACTGCTTCACGAGGTAGTCGACGACGCGCTGGTCCCAGTCGTCGCCACCGAGGTGGTTGTCACCGTTGGTGGCCTTGACCTCGACGACACCGTCGCCGATCTCCAGGAGCGACACGTCGAAGGTGCCGCCACCGAGGTCGAAGACGAGAATGGTCTGGTCGTCCTTGTCGAGACCGTAGGCCAGGGCGGCGGCCGTCGGCTCGTTCACGATGCGCAGGACGTTCAGGCCCGCGATCTCGCCGGCCTCCTTCGTCGCCTGGCGCTCGGAGTCGTTGAAGTAGGCCGGGACGGTGATGACCGCGTCCGTGACCTTCTCGCCCAGGTACGCCTCGGCGTCGCGCTTCAGCTTCTGCAGGATGAAGGCGCTCATCTGCTGCGGGTTGAAGTCCTTGCCATCCAGGTTGATCTTCCAGTCAGTGCCCATGTGGCGCTTGACGGAGCGGATGGTCCGGTCCACGTTCGTGACCGCCTGGCGCTTGGCCACCTCGCCGACGAGGACCTCGCCGTTCTTGGCGAAGGCGACGACGGACGGCGTGGTCCTGGCGCCCTCGGCGTTGGTGATGACGGTGGGCTCGCCGCCTTCCAGAACGCTGACGACGGAGTTAGTGGTGCCCAGGTCGATGCCGACCGCACGTGCCATTTCAATTCCTCCAGCTGACTTGAGTGGAACAGACTCAACCATGACGCATCTCGGCGCGCACGTCAACAGAGCTGAGCCGACCCGACTCAACCTTTAAGTCGCCCTTACGCGCAACCCTGCCGCTGGAGTTTCAGCCTCGCCGGCGTTTGAGGCGCGGGGTCCGGGGCGGAGCCCAGTGGCGGCGGAGCCCCGTGGCGGCGGAGCCCCGTGGCGGCGGAGCCGCAGCCGAACGGGTAACCCCGCCGCGCGGCACCCCGGAAGCGCCGCAGGCGTACGGCAGCGTGCTGGCATGGCAATGTCCCTCATCACCCGGGTAGGGCGCCGGCCGGCCAGGCCGTCGGCGAAGCGGGTGGTCGACCTCCTCGGGGCGGCCCTCCTGCTGGCCCTGTGCGCCGCGCCGCTCGCCCTGGCGGCCGGGCTGCTCTGCGCGACCCGGGCCGGGCGGCGGCCCTTCGTACGGGAGCCGGCGGCAGGCCTGGCCGGACGGCCGTTCCGCACCTGGCGGCTGCGCACCGACGGCAGCGGCCTCGGCTCGGCCGTCGAGCGCTGCGGGCTCGACGCGCTGCCCCAGCTGCTCAACGTGCTCCGCGGGGAGATGTCCCTGGTCGGCCCGCGCCCCGAGCCCCGTACGGACCGCGCCGACCGGCTGCTCGTACGTCCCGGTATGACCGGCTTGTGGCAGGTCAGCGCGCGCTCCGACCTGCCCTGGGAGGAGATGGACCTGCTCGACCGGCATTATGTGGAGAACCACTGGCTCGGGATGGACCTGGCGATCCTTGCGCAGACCCCGCGGGCGGCCTTGCGGCAAAGGCTCGCCTGAGCGACACAGATCACCGCACGCTCGGCTACATTGCGGCGTCGGGAATGGGTAACCTCAAGCCTTGACTTCATAAGTTACCGCTTAGTAAGTGCCGCCCGAGGAGCCCGCCCATGCAACTCGCCGCGATCATCGTGTCGCTGGTCCTGACCGTGGTCGGCGTCGCGCTGATCACCCGAGCCGTGGCGCAGATCTACCGGTTCGTGCGGATCGGCCAGCCCGTGCCGGCCGGCAGTCGCACGGACGACCCGAAGGCCCGCAGCCTCACCCTCGTCCGCGAGTTCCTCGGCCACAGCCGGATGAACCGCTGGGGCATCGTCGGCTTCGCGCACTGGTTCGTCGCGATCGGCTTCCTGACGCTGCCGCCGACGCTGGTGCAGGCGTACGGGCAGCTCTTCCAGGCCGACTGGATGCTGCCGGTCATCGGCGGCTTCCTGCCGTTCGAGCTGTACATCGAGTTCATCGGCATCATGACGATCCTCGGCATCGCCGTGCTGATCGTCATCCGCCTGCTGTCGCTGCCCTCCCGGGCCGGCCGCAAGTCCCGCTTCACGGGCTCGAAGGCCTGGCAGGCGTACTTCGTCGAGTACGTCATCCTCACCATCGGCCTCGCGATCCTCACCCTGCGCGGCCTCGAGGGCGCGATCCACGGGGTGGACTCGTACGAGCCGGCGTACTTCGCCTCGTACCCGCTGGTGCTGGCCTTCGACGGCCTTTCGACCGCCACCCTGCAGAACGCCATCTACTTCACCGCGATGATCAAGATCGGCGTCTCGCTGATCTGGATGATCGTCGTCTCGCTCAACACCAACATGGGTGTCGCCTGGCACCGCTTCCTCGGCTTCCCGAACATCTGGTTCAAGCGCAACGCCGACGGCGCGAGCGCGCTCGGCGCGCTCCAGCCGATGACCAGCGGCGGCAAGGAGATCGACTTCGAGGACCCGGGCGAGGACGACGTCTTCGGCGTCTCGCAGGTCGAGCAGTTCTCCTGGAAGGGCATCCTCGACTTCTCCACCTGCACCGAGTGCGGCCGCTGCCAGTCGCAGTGCCCGGCCTGGAACACCGGCAAGCCCCTCTCCCCCAAGCTCCTGATCATGTCGCTGCGCGACCACGCGCACGCCAAGGCCCCGTACCTGCTGGCCGGCGGCGGCAAGACGATGGAGGGCGAGGAGAAGGCCTCCGCGGAGCAGCTGAAGGACGTCCCGGCGGCGGCGCTGGCCGAGGCCGAGCGCCCGCTGATCGGCACCGCCGAGGAGAACGGCGTCATCGACCCGGACGTGCTGTGGTCCTGCACGACGTGTGGCGCGTGCGTGGAGCAGTGCCCGGTCGACATCGAGCACATCGACCACATCGTCGACATGCGGCGCTACCAGGTGATGATCGAGAGCGCGTTCCCGTCGGAGGCGGGCACGATGCTCAAGAACCTGGAGAAGAAGGGCAACCCCTGGGGCCTGGCCAAGAAGCAGCGCGTCGAGTGGACGAAGGAGGTCGACTTCGAGGTCCCGATCATCGGCAAGGACGCGGAGGACCTCTCGGAGTTCGACTACCTGTACTGGGTCGGCTGCGCGGGCGCCCTGGAGGACCGGGCCAAGAAGACCACGAAGGCCTTCGCGGAGCTGCTGAACATCGCGGGCGTCAAGTTCGCGATCATGGGCGGCGACGAGAAGTGCACCGGTGACTCGCCGCGCCGCCTGGGCAACGAGCCGCTGTTCCAGCAGCTGGGCCAGGAGAACGTGGCCATGCTGAACATGGCGTTCGGCGAGGACGACGAGGACGAGTCGACCAAGAAGCCGAAGTCGGCGAAGCGGATCGTCTCCACCTGCCCGCACTGCTTCAACACCATCGCGAACGAGTACCCGCAGCTGGGCGGCGAGTACGAGGTCATCCACCACACGCAGCTGCTCCAGCACCTGATCGACGAGGGCCGCCTCACGCCGGTGACCCCGGTCGACGGCCTGATCACGTACCACGACCCGTGCTACCTGGGCCGCCACAACAAGGTCTACACGCCGCCGCGCGAGATCATGTCGGCCGTGCCGGGGCTGCGCCAGCAGGAGATGCACCGCCACAAGGAGCGGGGCTTCTGCTGCGGCGCGGGTGGCGCGCGGATGTGGATGGAAGAGCGGATCGGCAAGCGCATCAACAACGAGCGCGTGGACGAGGCCCTGTCCCTGAACCCGGACATCGTCTCCACCGCCTGCCCGTTCTGCCTCGTCATGCTGACCGACTCGGTGAACGGCAAGAAGAACGAGGGCCAGGCCAAGGAGTCCGTCCAGGTCGTCGACGTCGCCCAGCTCCTCCTGGAGTCGGTGAAGGCCCCCGGCCCGACGGAGGCGGAACTGGCCGAGGCCGCTGCGGAGGCCGCTGCCGCGGAGGCGGCGGAGATCGCTGCTGCCGAGGCTGCTGCCGAGGCTGCGGCCGCCGCGAAGGCCGCCGAGGCTGCGAAGGCTGCCGAGGCCGCCGCCAAGGCGAAGGCCGAGGCGGAGGCCGAGGCGGAGGCCGAGGCGGAGGCCAAGGCCGCTGCCGAGGCTGAGGCTGAGGCGGAGGCGGAGGCGGAAGCCAAGGCCGCCGAAGAGGCGAAGGCCAAGGCCGAGGCGGAAGCAGAGGCCGCGGCCAAGGCTGAAGCCGAGCCGGAGGCCGCCGAGCCCGAGGCCGAGGCCGAGGCCGAGCCTGTGTCGGCGGACGCCGAGGCGGAGCCGGAGGCCGGGGCGGAGCCGACCGCGGCGCCCGCGAAGGCCGAGCCCGCTCCGGAGGCGGACGCAGAGGCCGCGGCCGACGCGAAGCCCGAGGACGCCAAGTAGGCCCTTCACGCACCCGCACAACGCCGGAACGGCCGGTCCCCGCTCGGGGGCCGGCCGTTCCGGCGTTCGGGGCCGTCAGGCCTGGTCGGAGGAGCGGCTGCGCCGCAGCATGGCGAAGCCCAGGCCCGCGGCGCCGACCGCGGCCATGCCGCCGCCCGCGGCGAGCAGCAGCGAGGTGTCGCCGTTCTCCGGGGTGACCCCTTCCGCACCGGCCTTCACGCCGCCCTTCGGGACGACCTTCTCGCCAGCCGGCTTGGCGACGTCCTTCTTCACGTCCTTCTTCGGCTCCTTCTTCGGGTCCTTCTTCGCGTCCACCGTGTACTTCTCGATCAGCTTGCCGTTGAAGTCGTAAACCCAGCTGTTCCCGCCGCCCTTGCCGTCGATGACGACGAACTTCACGCGCTTCCCGTCCTGGACGAGCTTGTACGTCCACCCGTCGTTCAGCGCGCTCGGGTTCTTCAGGTCGATCGTGCCGAGGGCGTTGCCGTTCGGCATGGAGATCTCGACGCGCTTGCCCTTCGGGCCGTCGACCAGCTTCGCGATCCGCCCGTCCGGCATGGTCAGCCGGACCGAGCTCTCCTTCTTCACCTCGGGCTCCGGCTTCGGCTTCGGCTTCGGCTTCTCGCCGCCCTCGAGCCACGAGGTCACCGTGCCGTTCGGCTGGAGCACCACGTGCAGGCCGTTGTTCTGCCCGTACGCCGCGGCCGCGCCCTTGCTGACCAGCGTGTCCAGCTTCCTGGAGCCGGAGAAGATGTCCGCCTCGAAGTGGTTGTCGGCGATCTTGTAGACCTTGGCGACGGAGCCGTCGGCCAGCTTCACGGTGGTGACGAACGCACGCACGCCCGGACCCGGCTTGACCGGCGGAACGCCCGGGTCCACTGAGGGCTTCACGGACGGCTTCACCGACGGGTCCACCGCCGGCTGCTCGATGCCGGGCAGCACCTCCGCGTCCGGGACGGCCGGGGAGTCCGCGAAGGCGGATCCGACCGGGAGGGCCAGGACGGCGGCCGCGCCGGTGACGACTGCGGCGGTACGGAGGGTGGTGCGGCGGGTGCGGCGCATGACGGTGGCTCTTCTCGTTCTCGTTCGCGTTCGTTCTGGCGGTCAGTCGGCCGGCCGGGGGCTGTCGTCCGTCGACACTCACGAAGCTACGGACCCGATATGTGCGTATTCCGTAGAGAACGTAACGAAGGCCCGCAGACTGCAACGCAAACGCGTAAATCAGACAGCTCGGGGTTCCCCTAAGGGATGTCACAGCTCAGCCGCAAAGGGTGCGTGTTCCGGCCGCCCGGCCACCAGGCCTCGCAGGACCAGGTACGTTCGATCACGTGGCTGGATTCAGGATCGGACGCGGCCGGGACAACAACCGCCCGCCCCAACAACCCCCGCAGCAGCAGCCGTACGGTCAGCAACCGCCTCCGTACGGCCGGCAGCCCTACCCTCCCGCCGGCCCTCCGCCCCCGCAGCAGCAGTGGCCGCAGCCGGGCGCAGGGGGGCACGGCGAGCCCGAGTACTTCGACCCGTACGGACAGCAGCACCCGCAGCAGCCCCCGTACGGGCAGGGAGCGCCCGGCCCGGGCTACACGAACGACAACCCGGGGCACACCCAGGTCTTCGCCTTCGGCGAGGACCCGTACAGCCAGGGCGCGACCTACCAGGCCGGTGCGGCCGCGGCGGCGCCGGCCGGGCCGCGACTGCCTTGGAAGGAGCTGCTCCGCGGCATCGTGACCCGGCCCGGGCAGACCTTCCTCCAGATGCGCGACTACGCCGTCTGGGGCCCGGCGCTGACCGTGACCTTCCTCTACGGGCTCCTCGCGGTCTTCGGCTTCGACGACGCCCGCGAGGACGTGATCAACGCGACCCTGTCGAAGGCCGTCCCGATCGTCCTCTCCGCCGGTGTCGCCTTCGTCATCTGCGGCCTGCTCCTGGGCGCGGTCACGCACACGCTGGCCCGCCAGCTGGGCGGCGACGGCCCCTGGCAGCCGACGGTGGGCCTGTCGATGCTGGTCATGTCGCTGACGGACGCCCCGCGCCTGCTCGTCGCGGTGTTCCTGGGCGGTGACAACGGCCTGGTCCAGGTCCTGGGCTGGGCCACCTGGGTGGCGGCCGGCGCGCTGTTCACCTCGCTGATCAGCAAGGTGCACGACCTGCCCTGGCCGAAGGCGCTGGGCGCGTCCGCGATCCAGCTGGTGGCCCTGCTGTCGATCATCAAGCTGGGCACCCTGTAGCCGTACGGACGAAACGCACACGGAAAGGGCCCGCCGCGCGATCACCGCACGGCGGGCCCTCCCTGTTCAGCCCTGTTCAGGTTTCGCCGCTACGCGTCGAGAACCTGTCCCTCACGCTGCACGACGGGCGGCTGGACCGACCACGGGAACTCGATCCAGTCGTCGGTCCGCTTCCAGACGTACTCGCACTGCACCAGCGAGTGCGACTTCTCGTAGATCACGGCGGAGCGCACCTCGGCGACGTGGCCGAGGCAGAAGTCGTGCACCAGCTTCAGCGTCTTGCCGGTGTCGGCGACGTCGTCGGCGATCAGCACCTTCTTGTTCGTGAAGTCGATCGCCTCGGGCACGGGGGCCAGCATGACCGGCATCTCCAGCGTGGTGCCGACGCCCGTGTAGAACTCCACGTTCACGAGGTGGATGTTCTTGCAGTCGAGCGCGTACGCCAGCCCGCCCGCGACGAACACGCCGCCCCGGGCGATGCTCAGGATGATGTCGGGCTCGTACCCGTCGTCGGCGATCGTCTGCGCCAGCTCGCGCACGGCGGCGCCGAAGCCCTCATAGGTCAGGTTCTCGCGTGCTACGTCGCTCATGCCTCGTGCCTCACCTGGGTGCGGTGGAAGTTCTGGAAGGAGCGCGAGGCGGTCGGCCCGCGCTGCCCCTGGTACCTGGATCCGTAGCGGTCACTGCCGTACGGGAACTCCGCGGGCGAGCTGAGGCGGAACATGCACAGCTGCCCGATCTTCATGCCCGGCCAGAGCTTGATCGGCAGCGTGGCGAGGTTCGACAGCTCCAGGGTCACGTGCCCGGAGAAGCCCGGGTCGATGAATCCCGCGGTCGAATGCGTCACCAGCCCCAGCCGGCCGAGGCTGGACTTCCCCTCCAGTCTGGAGGCGATGTCGTCGGGCAGCGAGATGACCTCGTACGTCGAGGCGAGGACGAACTCACCGGGGTGCAGGATGAAGGCCTCGTCCCCCTCCGGCTCGACCATCCTGGTCAGGTCCGCCTGCTCGATCGCCGGATCGATGTGGGCGTACCGGTGGTTCTCGAAGACCCGGAAGAACCGGTCGAGACGCACATCGATGCTGGAGGGCTGCACCATCGATTCCTCGAACGGGTCGATGCGAACCCGTCCGCTGTCGATCTCGGCCCGGATGTCTTTGTCAGAGAGAAGCACGTCCCGAGGATACGCAGGCGCGCGAGCCACCCCCAATCGAGAGCCCCGCCCGCGCGCCCCGCCTCACCTGCTACCGCTTGGCACCGCCCACGGGCACGGCCTGCCGCAACCGCGCACACCGCGGACACCGCAGCAGCCGTCCCGGCCCGATCCGGCCGGCACCGAGGTGCTGCAACGGAAACGAGGCGGTACTGAAAACGTGCCCTTCGGCACAACGGACGACGGTGTGCTCCATCGAGTCCCTTTCCCCAACGAGCCGTACTGCGACGAATCGCCACATTAGGGGATGATCAGGACCCACTCCAGCTGCCGCTCCGAACCCATACGGTACGCCCCAACTCCCGCACCCACACGCCTCGGTGCACGCCACACATGACAACGACCCCGCGGCAAATACACCGGGGGTCGACCATGGGGTACAGTGAGCAACGATACGGCTCCAGGCAACTGGACCGATATGCGGATGTAGTTTAATGGTAGAACATGAGCTTCCCAAGCTTATAGCGCGGGTTCGATTCCCGTCATCCGCTCCATGACAAAGCCCCAGGTCAGCGACCTGGGGCTTGTTTGTTGTCTATACCTATTCAGGCCCGCGTGCCATTCGCGTGCCATAAGTCCCGTAACAGGGCGTCAGATTGGGCCCCGAATCGCCACTCCGTGCGACAAGGGCGCCGAGTCGTCCCGGACGCCGAGACGCCCTACGAGTGACCTGCGCCACACACCACCTGGTGTCCATGGCAGCGAGGTCCGAGCTCAAGCCCTCCAAGGTCATCCGCCTCTTCGACGCCGAGAGTGCCCTTCCCGTTCGGGTGAAGTGCGGCCGCTCCGCGCCGTACCGGTCCGCAAGCCACCAGCCGGCCCGGGACCATGGGGCCACCCGCCACGCAGCTGGCACGCACCGAGGGAGGCCGCTTTGAGCGACAACGAGATCCACGTCATTCCCGCCGACGGACAGAGCGCCGAGGAGGTCGCGGAGATCTTCACCGCGATCGCGGCAGAGCAAGGGCTCGAAGGCGAAGTACACGTCGACGGCGCGGAGGTGATCGTCCCGCGCACCCTCACCGTCAGCACGGGGAGCCTCAGCACCTTCCCGCCCTCGAACGATCGGTACGCGCTGCAGGGGGCCGTCGCGCTCTGCGGCTCCCCCACGGACGAAGCCGGTCCCGACTTCTACATCGACCTCCTCGGCAAGTAGCCGGTCCGGACCGGACGCCCCAGTCCCGCGCTGTGAGCGATGACCTTCGGCGGCACTGAACGCCCGCCCGAACATCCACGACACAAGACACAGGGGTGCGGGCCCGGCTGAGTGCCGGGCCCGCACCCCTGTGCGTCACCTCCGCCGAGCAGCTCCGCCTGGAGCCGCGAGCGGAGGAACGATCCCGTGGATGGTGGCCTCCGCGCCGGCGCCCGATCCCCGGTCCGGCGACATGCGCCGGCTGCGGACGTTGGCGTCGATGTCATCGGCCAGCCTGCGCTGATGCTCCTTGGTGGAGTGCTGATAGATCAGCTGTGCCCGCTCGGACGACTGGCCCACGCGCACCATGAGGTCCTTCAGCTTCGCGCACGTATCGGCCGCGTCGCGGGCCTTGCGCCATTTCCGGCCGAAGGTGGTGCCCCGTAGCACCGCTTCCCTCTCCCCCAACGCGTCCGACTGGCGGCTCGGCAGCACCCCTTCGCGTCTGCGGGGGCACCCTGGACGCCGCTCAGCTTGGCAGCGGGGATGGAGAACCCGGCGGGTCGAGTGCGGTCTGGGTGAGTGCCGGTGGCGCTGACGGCAGCGGGTCCGCTGGGCTCTGGGGAAGTTCCGCGGTCATCCACGCGCTCTCCCCGCCGGTCCGCGCGCTGAAGCGGAGCAGGTGGCCGTCGTCGTCGATCCAGTAGCGGGTGTTGCCGAGTTTGGCATGGTCGGCCCCGGCGGTCGGGGCGGCGGGGCCGGCGACGACGATGACCGGGGCCTTGGCGACGTGGTCCTGCCTGACCAGGCGCGCGCTGCTACGGGCGAGGAGCTGGGCGTTGTCGGGGCGGTCGGTACCGAGGTTGAGCAGCAGGAGAAGGGCCGCGTCGAGCGGGGAGGCCTGCGGGGTGAGGCGGTGTGCCTCCCAGCCGGTGGCGGGGGGCTGTTTCGGGAGACCGCCGGGCCAGTTGGGGCGCGTGGTGACGTTGGTGAGGTTCCACTGGATGAGCTCTCGGGCCGACGACTCGGCGTCGGCGCGGATTTCGGCGTAGCCGAGGTGGCGGCGCCAGTCGATGCGGCCGGTGAGGGTGATGGTCCGGCCCCGGGAGGGGATGGTCATGGTGACGTTCCCCGTGCCGCGCCGGTACGTCGTGAAGCGGGCCAGCGCCACGCGGTCGGCCTCCTCGGCGGTGAGGGGCCGGGGGGCGCCGTCCTCGGCGTCGTGCTGTCCTGGTCCGGAGCACGAGGCCAGGGCGAGCCAGCAGGTCAGCGCGGCTGCCACCGCAGCGCGGAGCCGGGTCATCGGCCGTCCCTGCTGTACGCGGCGAGCAGGGTCGCGGCGGGCACGCGGACGGTCGACGGGTCGACGGGCGCCGGGCGGCCGGGGGCGGGAGCGGCGGGCGCCGTGGCGGCCTGCGGGAGCTGCGGTTGGGCCGGGGGGAAGGGGACGTCGAGGAAGGGCAGGCCGACCGGGGCGGGCGGGGTGTGCACCGCGGTCTGGGGGCCCGCGGTGGGAGTTCCGGAACCGGGGCATCCCATGGTGTCCGCCAGGTCTGCCGGGAGCGTGCGGCCCGGGAGGCCGTCGAAGCAGTTCCCGCTGCCGGGGCTGTGCGGGGAGGCG
The DNA here is from genome assembly GCF_040684275.1 of Streptomyces sp. NPDC091371. NCBI lineage: Bacteria > Bacillati > Actinomycetota > Actinomycetes > Kitasatosporales > Streptomycetaceae > Streptomyces > Streptomyces sp. NPDC091371. Next base: position 321,019 of record NZ_JBFBFP010000001.1, on the reverse strand, counting down.
AGGTATGCGGCGTCGAGGGCGTTGGCGGCGAAGACGTTGCCGGTCACCCTGTTCCCCGTCGGGGCCATGTCCTCGGACGAGGAGAGGATCAGACCGGCACGGGGGTGGCCCGTGATGCGGTTGCGCTGGATGGTGTTGCCGCGACCGCCCGCGATGCCCAAGCCGATGCCGAAACCGCCGTCGGCCTGTTCGGGGGTGTCCGGGGCGGCATTGTCGGCGATGAGGTTGCCCGCGATGGTCGCACCGGTCTGAGGGGTGAGGGCTTCGAGGTAGTCGGAGCCCACGGTCATCCCGACCCGGTTGCCGGTGAAGCGGTTGCCGACGACCCACAGGGGGCCGCTGGCGTTGGTGTTCTCGTAGCCGACGGCGTTGCGCTCGGCGATGTTGCCGCGGACCAGGATCTCGCAGGGCTTGCACTGGCCGACGTACAGGCCGGAATCGGCGCTGCCGGAGGCGTAGTTGTGCTCGATGGTGCCGCGGCGGGCGTTGAAGGCGTAGATGCCGTAGAGGCCGTTGTTGGCGGCGGTGACGTAGCGGACGCGAAAGCCGTTCAGGGGAGGGTTCGCCGCCGGGTCGAGGCGGTGATAACCGTCGCTGCCGCGGCCGACGCCTTCGCCTCCGTTCTTCAGTCCGGTGACGAGGACGCCGTTCTGGAGGTGGCTTCGGACGGTGAGATTCTCGACGGTCACGCCGGGGGCGGTGACCACGATGCCGTTGCCGCGCCGGCCTTCGCCGTCGATGACGACACGGTTGCGGTCGGTGCCTCGCAGCGTGACCTGTCCGGTACGGATGTGGACGGTCTCGCGGTAGCGACCCGGGGAGAGCAGGACGAGATCGTGGGGGCGGGCCCGCTCCAGGGCGGCGGTGATGGTCGGCGCTTCGGCGGGTACGCGGATCACGGCCGGGGCGCGGGGGGCGTCGTCGGCGGGCCCGCCTGCACGCGAGGTGCAGGCCGCCGTCGCGGCGCAGGCGAGCAGCGCGGCAAGGAGTCGGAATCGGAGGCGGGGAGCGGACACGGCGTGACGTCCTCATCCGGGCAGGCGGAGCCGGCCGCAGCGGACCGGCGGCCGATCGATCATGCGTAGAGTACCCACATGACCACGCAGAGTGACAACCCTTCGGTGGTTCGACGTGCGTTGCTGGGAGTTCTGCCGGCCGTCGCCTCACTGAGCGGGTGCCGGTCCGGCGCCCCGACGCACCCCGCCGCCGGCCCGCGCCCGGCAGACAGGCCCGCGCCCGGCGGGGTCGAGGCCTCAGGTCCGCGCCAGGCCGGGGTCGACCGCCCGGCGCAACCGCAGGCCCACGCCGTGGTGTCGGTGTACGACCTGCCCGCGGGAGCCGACACCGCCCGAGTGGCCGCGCGGCTGGGCGAAGCCGTCCTGGAGCTGACCGGGGAGCCCCGGATCGCCCTCGGGCTGGAGGTCGGGGATCTGACCGTGACGGTGGGCGCGGGACCGCGGCTCGTCAGCCTCGCCCGTCAGGACGTGGCCGGCGGGCTGGAGTTGCCGGCCTTCGCCGGCGAGGAGCGGACCGCCCGGGCATGGGGTGGCGACCTGTTGGTGCAGGCCTGCGCGAGCGACCCCGTCGCCGCGGTGCTCGCAGATACGCGCCTGAGTGCCCAGCTGGCCTCTGAGGGCGCCTCGCAACGCTGGTCGCAGACCGGATTCCGGCCGCCGGGCGGCGGAGCGGTCCGCAATCTGCTGGGCTTCCCGGACGGCATCGAGAACCCCCGCACCCGCGCCGACCTCGAACGGGAAGTGTGGCTGCCCGAGCCCGCCCCGCTGGCCGACGGCACGATCGCCGTCGTACGAAGGCTGCGCATCGACGTACCCGGGTTCCTCGCCCAGTCCTCGGCCCGGCAGGAGGAGGTGATCGGGCGGCGCAAGGCAGATGGCGCACCACTGAGCGGTGGAGGTCCGGCCGATCGGCTCGATCTGGGGGCGAAGTCGGCGCGCGGCCGGTACCTGGTGCCTGCCATGGCGCACGCACGGCGGGCAAATCCGAACGCCACGGGCAGCGGCCGGATGCTGCGCCGGGGTTACAGCTACCGCAACGGCCCGGCGGACCAAGGGCTGCTGTTCATCAGCTTCCAGCGGCAGTTGCGGACCTTCACCGCCACCCAGCGCCGTCTGGACGACGGTGACGACCTGATGCGGTTCGTCACCGCCACCGCGTCCGGGGCCTTCCTGATCCTTCCGGGTTTCGGCCCCGAACGGCCGCTCGGCAGTGGCCTTTTCGCAGGTCGCCGCTGAATCCGTTCTGCACATCCCACCCCACCCAGGGGGCTTCACTCAAAAGTGCGAATATGCCCATGGAACCTTCCGGGATAGATCAACATCCCAAGATCATGGTCACGCAACGTGTTCATCGCCACTGTGTGTGACATGGAGGAAGAGTTGTGAAATCCCTGAGGAAGGCCATGGTGGCGCTCGCCGCCGGCCTTGCCCTGACCACCGGAGTCCTACAGCAACCCGCGGCCGGAGCGGACCCGGAAGACGGCACGGTCCGGGTCAAAGTCATCCGCGACTCCAACACCAACGGCCGCTACGAAGCCGCTACGGAGCTCCCGGCTGCCGGCATCACCGTCGAGCTGACCGACTACGACGGCAACGTGGTCACCGGAGTCACCGGCTCCGACGGGTACGCGGTCTTCCCGCCCAACACCGTCCTCACCGGCGGCAAGTACTACGTACGCATGAGGATGCCCAACGGCTCCTTCCTCCAGCCCACCTTCGGCGCCGCGGGCGGCCTCGCGTCGAACGCCGCCATCGTCGACGTGATCGAAGGGGACGCCGAACTGACCATGGGCGTGCGCAACCCGGCGGACTGGTGCGAGGACGACGCCCGGCTGAGTACGGTCTGCCAGGTCGCCGCCACCAAGTCCGGTGGCGTCCGCACCACGGTCACCTTCCCGTTCCGCGAACGCGGTGACAGCAACAGCGGCAACACCACCACCCTCGCCACCCGCACCGACACCGGCAACACCTACGGCGTGGCCTACCACAGGCAGCAGCGCCGCATCTTCACCGGCGCCCACGCCAAGCGGCACACCGTCTACGGCCCCTCGGGGCAGGGCGCCATCTACGTCACCCCCCGGAACGGCGGAGCCACCACCCTCTTCACCACCGTCCCGAACGCCGGCACCACCGCGCACCAGGACTCGGTCCGCTTCGACGGCCCCTTCGTCGGCGTGGTCGGCAAGGAGTCGCTGGGCGACATCGACATCTCCGAGAACAACCGCCAGCTGTTCGCCGTCAATCTCAACGACCGCAAGCTGTACACCTACAACGCCAACCAGCCGACCGCCGCCGCCCCGGTGACGTCGGTCGCCATCCCCGACCCGGGATGCCAGGCCGCCGGCGACTGGCGGCCCTTCGGCCTCGGCGTGCGGGACGGGGTCGTCTACGTCGGCGGGGTCTGCTCCGCGGAGTCCTCCCAGTCCGCCGCCAACCTCAAGGCGGTCGTGTGGACGTACAACCCCGTCACCGCGACCTTCGGGCAGTCGCCGATCCTTCAGCAGCCGCTCACCTTCCCCCGCGGCGAGGTCAACGTCGGCGTCCCCGGCTTCAACCGCTGGTTCCCGTGGACAGCCGGCGCCTCCACCTTCCCTCGGGAGCTCACCGCCCACCCCGAACCCCTGCTGAGTGACATCGCCATCGAGAGCAACGGCGACATGGTCCTCGGCTTCCGCGACCGATTCGCGGACATGGGCGGGCACGAGATGCCCAACGCCAACCCCTCCCACACCAACAGCGGCATCACCGACTCCGGCGGCGACCTCAACCGCGCCTGCCGCAAGGCCGACGGCACCTTCGAATGGGAGGGCACGGGCTCCTGCCCGAACAACGCCCCCACCCGCCCCAACGGTGGCCAGCCCGCCAACGTCGTCGAGTTCTACCCCGGCGAGTTCGTGCCCAACTACCACTTGGAGACCGCCCAGGGCGCCATCGGCCTCCACCTCCGCGAACAGCGGATCGCCTCCACCGCCATGGACCCGGCCAGCCAGTTCTTCACCGGCGGCACCGCCTACTTCGACCGCCAGACCGGAAGCCGCGGCGCCAACCCCGGCGAACAGGGCTTCACCCTCCAGAAGCTCAACGACCCGCTCGACGGCGGCTTCGGCAAGGCCAACGGCCTCGGCGACCTCGAAGTCCTCTGCGACGAGCCTGCCGTCCAGATCGGCAGCCGCGTCTGGTACGACCGCAACAAGGGCGGCGCCCAGAGCGTCGACGACGACGAACCCGGCATCCCCGGAGTCACCGTCCAGCTCCTGTCCGAGGACGGCAGCGTGCTGGCCACCGTCCGCACCGGCGCCGACGGCGCCTACTACTTCGGCCCCGAGCACGGCGTCCGCCCCAACACCCCGTACAAGCTCCGCTTCGACAAGTCCACCGCCGACACGAGCGTGATCAACCCCCGCCGCCCGCCCGCCGCGAGCGGCCTGGTCTGGTCGCCCGTGCGAGCCGTCGGAGCCCCCGCGGACCTCGACTCCGACGCGACCCCCGACACCACGAACACCGGTCAGTTCGCCACCGCCGAAGTGACCACCGGCGCACCCGGCACCGTCGACCACACCATCGACGCCGGCCTCTTCATCAACCGCCTCTGACACAGCCCGCCGGTCGCCGCTACTTGTGCCTGCACGAGTGGCGGCGACTCCGCCTGACCCCACGTGCCACTACGTGCCAGTCAGAGCGGTCAACAGGGGCACGCCGAGAACCCCGGCATCACCCTCAGGAGCCATGTTTTCGAGGTCATCGCACTGCTGGGCATCAAGTGCCGGGTGATTCCCAAGCTTATAGCGCGGGTTCGATTCCCGTCATCCGCTCTTTGAAGAAGGCCCCGGGTCAGCGACCTGGGCCTTCTTCATGGCCTAGGCCCCTCAGGAGCCGCGTGCCATTCGCTCGCCACAAGTCCCCTCACGGGGCCTCGGATTGGCAGCTAAGTCGCCACTGCCTGCGACAGAACGCCGAGTAGTCCCGAATATCGAGACGCATCGTCGGATGGCGTGCGCCAAACGTCGGAGGGGTGCGTCACCTCCTCCGAGCGGAGGCGTGCACCCGGCCTGCGCGGCTCTGCGGACTGGCGAAGATCGGCTTCACCCAGTCCTACAGCTGCTTCACCTGGCGCACGAGCAAGGAGGAGCTCACCGAATTCGGCACGGAGCAAGTCGATGCTTGCGACGCAGTGTGAATTGCGCACAGGAGTTCCCCTTCTCGGGGCTAGGTCAGCCGGTGACGTGGACGGCGTCAATCTGGCAGGCGGGTTGCGCGGTGGGGCTGGTGATGGTGACCGTGACGGTTCGGGACGTGGTCGATCCAGGGGTTACGTAGACGCGGACGGTCTGCGGGGCCGGTCCGCCAGTTCCCGCCCACCCCGACACGGCTATCTCGTACCAGTGCGATGCGGTGTCGTGGTTGGTGATCGTCACAGGGATGGTGACGGTGTACGGGGCAGTGACCATGCCGCCGAGGGTCGTGTACCGGTACGGGCACTGCCCCACGGTCACGTCGCCGGTGCCGTCGTACGCGGTGGCCGTTCCGGCGTCCTGGGGGCCGACGATCCACCCGAGGACCGCCAGGCCGAGGAGCCCGGCCAGGGCATAGCCGACCGTGCGCGGCTCGACCCGCACAACCCGCTGTACGACGACCGGCGGCGTACCGGGCGGCGCGTACCAGCCGGGCGCGGCCGTTGCGCTGCGATAGGTGGTGCGCCTGGTGGTCCGGTACGAACGGGACCGGCGCGAGGGGCGACGCTTTCGCCGGCGCATGCGGGGGAAGATCCGGACACTGGCCCTGACCGGCCCAACGCTCTTGCCGATGCTGCGGGGGAACAGACGGATACGAATGCCCACGGGGGCGCCTTCTCTCTACCCGGGAACGGGATGATGGGGCCACGCGGCCCCGCCGGATTCGCGCCGGCGGGGCCACAGTGCGCTGTGGCTGCTAGAGGCTGGCGGCGAAGTTCCCGGCCACCGCGTCCGCTTCGCTGAGGTTGACCTTTCCGCGGTGGCTGACCTCGACCTGGTAGAAACCCGCGCCGGTCGGTACGCCGTCCACCGCCACCTTGTAGGCGCATTTGTCGACGCCCTTGTAACCCCCGTCGGTGAAGGTGCTCGCGCCGAGGGAGCCGACCGCGAGGACGGTCCCCGCCTTGTCGTAGACGGTGACGGAAGTCCCCTCCCGTATGTCGTTGTAGCCCCCGGTGCCGAAACAGCGACCCGCGCTGCTGGAGTTCCCGACGCTGTCAGCGTCAGAGAGGACGAATACGCCGTTGAACTGGAACGTCTTGGGGTCCTTCGACGCGTCCTGGCCGCTGCCGGAAACGGCCACGACCGCGACGACGCCCAGCGTCAGGGCTTGCGTGACGGCCAGGACCACGGCGGCAGTCTTCCACCGGTTACGGGGGACGACGGGAGCAACGACGGGCATGGGCGGCGCGGCGGCCGGGACGGTCTCGGGGGTGTACGGGTCGGGCTCGGTCATGGGGGTTGTCCTCTTCTTAGAAGGATGCTGCTGCCCCGCCGGATTCGCGCCGGCGGGGCCGCAAGGCTTTCGAGGTCAGTGGTTGATGAGGGCGCGATGGGTCTCGTACGCCAGGGCCCGGCGCGTCAGCTCGATCACCGCATGGCGCGCTTCGGCCGTGTCCCCGAGCTGGAGATAGATCCGCTTGATCCCGGACACGTCCGGGTTCTTCGTTCCGAACCTGACTCCCGTCCGCCCCTGGTAGTCGGCCGCGTGCTCCCACGGCAGATTGACTTCCAGGCGGGCCGATCCGTAGATCAGGTAGACGGCCGTGTTGGCTCCCCGGCAGGTCAGGGACAAGCGCACGTACTGCTCGGGCTGGGTGGCGTCGGGGTTGTCGCGGCGCCGCTCTATTCGCGCGTAGGGCGAGTCGGCGGCCGCGTGCACGTATGCCCAGGACCGTTCGATCCGCTCGGGATGGGTTCTCGTCACGGCGGGCCTCGAACAGGGCTCCGAGTCCTTCGCGCTCTTCGCTGGTCAGGTGATTCATGTGGGTGGGTGCCTGTCTAGTGCTGTGACCGGCAAGGTTTGCCGGTCACAGCACTAGGCATGGGTGGGTCAGGTGGGATGGGTGGTGGGGGTGGCTTACTGCCGGGCCGGGGTCATCCGGGCCGGCAGAGCGGCATACGCGGCCGCGTAGTCGGGGCCGGGGAGTTCTCTGCCCGCTCTACCAGCAGTCGCTGCGCGCGCCGGTCGGACGCTTGGCGCAGCATGGACTGAAGGCTACGCGCGGATAGTGGCACGGTCTGCCACTGGGCCGCCCGCCCGCTCGCGCAGGGCTCGGGCGACTCCGCGACCGGCGGCCGCGATCCGCTCGGCCGACCGTGACACCTTGGTCCGTCCGTGTTCCGGGCGGCGCGTGTCGGTACGACGCGCCGCCGCCCAGGATCACCCGCCGCGTGCCGTTTTCCAACTCACTGAGCGGCAGCCATGACCCAGATGCCCACGGGCTCGAGAAACGCACCGGAGGACGCGGGCTGCGGCGCGCGCACCCCTTCCCGCAGATCGCGGCTCGACCGACTCTTCCACATATCCCGGAGAGGTTCGGCCGTCGGCCGTGAGGTCCGATCCCCAGATGCTCCGCCACCCTCGTGAGCGAGCGGTCGCGATCCGAGACGATTGCCGACAACTCTTCACGGCGGTGTCGGCCATCGGTACATCGCAGGCAGATCACCGCTGCCCGGCGGCCACCTGCGTGAAGCCTCGCGGGGGCGCACGACGTGCCCTCGGGGGGCGGCCCGCCCGAAGCCCCCTGCCACCTCTTCGGGTAGCGGACGTAACGCCACCGCGGCACTGAACCTCTGGCCAACTACCGTGCCACAACGTGCCAGTAGGAGCGGTAAACAGCGGTCTGCAAAGGCTCGTCCGCGCCTCTCGATGCCATCCCCCAGGAGCGACGTTTCCACAGGTCAACAGCCATGCAGAGGTCCAAGTACCGGGTGATTCCCAAGCTTATAGCGCGGGTTCGATTCCCGTCATCCGCTCCACGACAAAGCCCCAGGTCAGCGACCTGGGGCTTGTTTGTTGCCGGAACAGCCCTCCGCAGTCAGTGGGATGCTCCGTCGGGAAGGTTGATCGTCTTGTGCTCGAGGTACGAGCTGAGCCCCTCGGGTCCGAACTCACGCCCGATCCCGGATTCCTTGTAGCCGCCGAAGGGTGCGGCGAACTCGATCCGGTACTCGTTGAGGGTCAGGCTTCCGGTGCGTACTCGGCGGGCGATCCGCATGGCGCGGTCCTGGTCAGGGCTCCATACGCTGCCCGACAAGCCGTACTTGGAGTCGTTGGCGATGCGGACGGCGTCGTTGTCGTCGTCGAAAGGGATGACGACGAGTACGGGGCCGAAGATCTCTTCCTGGGCGATGCGCATGCCGCTCTCGACGTCGGCGAAGATCGTCGGCTCGACGTACCAGCCCTTCGGCCGGCTCGGGGGCCGTCCGCCGCCCACGGTGATCGTCGCACCCTCCTGCCGCCCGCTGGCGATGTAGTCCTCGACCCGGCGCCGTTGGCGTTCCGCCACCAGCGGGCCGACCTCCGTGGCGGGATCGTGCGGATCGCCGACCGTCAGCTCGGCGGCTGCTTGGGAGATCGCATCGACAACCTGCCGGTAGCGGCTGCGATGGGCGAGGATCCGTGTCTGCGCCAGGCACTGTTGGCCAGACATCATGATCGCGAACGGCATGAGGGCCGGCACGACGCTGTCGATTTCGGCGTCCTCGAGGATGACGGCAGGCGACTTTCCGCCGCACTCGAGGGTGACGCGCTTGAACTGCTCGCCGCAGAGGGCGGCGACCCGTCGCCCTGTGGCGGAGCTGCCGGTAAAGCTGATCTTGTCAACCAGTGGATGGCGTACCAGCGCCTCGCTGCTCGGTCGGTCGGCGGGCACGATGTTCAGGACGCCCGGGGGCAGATCGGCTTCCATCGCGGCCTCGGCGAGGACGTACGCATCGAGCGGCGTCTCGGGCGCGGGCTTGAGCACCACAGTGCAGCCTGCGAGCAATGCCGGGGCGAGGTTCACCATCGTGAGGATGAGCGGGACGTTCCACGGCACGATCTGCCCGACGACGCCCACCGGTTCCCTGAGGATCAGGGCCGGTCCGGTAAGGCCTGCTCGCTCCTCCGCGAAGGGGAAGGTCGCGGCAAGCTTGCGGAAGTAGTCGAGGAGCATCACGGGGACCGGCGCCTGGAGCTGGTTCGAGAAGGTGATCGGTGAGCCCATCTCCTCGGTGATGAGCTGGGCGATCTGCGGGACGCGCGCGCGGAGATGGTCCCCGAAGGGCTCCAGCGCGTCGGCTCGTTCCTGGGGTGACATGCGCGGCCATGGTCCATCATCGAAGGCAGTACGGGCCGCGCGGACGGCTCGGGCCACGTCCCCCGACGTCGAGGAGGGCGCCGAGCCGATCGGTTCCTCGGTGGCCGGAGAGATGACCTCGATCAGGTCGTCGGCCTCCGGCTCGACCATGGCGCCGCCGATGAAGAGTCGGTCCTGTACGAGGGCCGGGGCCTGGGTGATCGCGTGCGAAGTCACAGCCGGCCTCCTCCCGGTTACCGGCGGGATATGGGCCGCGGGCCCGGCCCGCCTTGCGTTGTCGGTTATGACGATGGTGGCCGCCGTGAGGTTTCTTCGCGTCGATGGCCGACCCTGAGCTTTCCCGTGCGAGCCCCTGAGGATTCCGCTACGGACCGGCGGGCGGGTGCGCTTCCAAGTGCTCGACGAGCTGCTTGCGCGAGGTGATGTCGAGCTTTCGGAAGACATGCCGCAGGTGGGTCTCCACGGTGGGCAGGCCGACGAAGAGAGCCTGGCCGATCTCCCGGTTGGTCAGGCCCTGGCCGGCGAGGTCGGCAACGCGCCGCTCGGCGCCCGTGAGGGCGTCGACGCCGCTCAGCGCCAGCCGACGGGGGCGCGCACCGCTGGCGTGGAGCTCTTCGCGTGCTCGCTCTGCCAGCGCTGTCGCCCCGCAGGACTGGGCGCTGTCCATCCCCCGCTCCAGCACGGCCCGCGCCTCGGAGCGCCGGCCCTGGCGGCGCAATGCCGCGCCCAGCTCAACGAGTGCGCGTGCGTGCTCCAGGCGCGCCTGCGAGTCCTCAAGCACTGCCACCGCCTCCCGCAGCAGTCCCGCACGCTCATCCGCCGGCACCGTCAACGCGGCCGCGCGCAGCGCCACCCCGAGCGTTCGCGGCGCGCCGAACACACGTGCAAGAGCGAGCTCCTCGTGGGCCAGCCGACGCGCCGCATCGGCGTCCGCTCCTACCAGACAGAGCGCCGCCTGCGACCGCCAGGGCACGAGCGCGGGGGTCAGAACCGAGCCGTCCATCCGGGCACCCAGGGCCACGAGCTCATTGATTGCCTCCGACGTCCGGCCTTGGGCGGCCCGCAGGCGGGCGCGTGCACCGATCAGGAGGGAGAAGAGCAGCAAAGGGCTGTCGGCATGGGCCAGCCCTGTCTCGGTCAGCAGACGCTCGGCTTCTGCGATCTCCCCGCGATCGATCAAGGTGTCCATCAGCACCGCGACTGCCATCGGGGCATGGAGGGAGTGGGGCGGCGGCCCGCTGCCGGACGACCCGGTCCCCAGATGGAGGCGCGCCGCCTCCAGCGCGGCCCGGGCGTCGCCCTCGGCCTCGGCCAGCGAGCCCAAGCGGTAGAAGAGCATCGACCGGAATGCGGCCGCATTCAGGAACTGTGCGGCCGACCCGTGCTGGCGAGCATCCTCGAGCTCGTCGTCGAGCAGCCGCCCGGCGAGTGAGTAGCCCTCGGCGCAGATCAGCACCGTGAAGATCCGGGCGCTCATCGGTGCACGTGCGAACTCGGGCGCCTGGTACCGGCCGCGGGCTGTCTCCTCGGCCAGGCGGATGACCCGCGCGGCCGGTTCGTTGGCGAACAGCGCCTCGACCGCCGCCAGACTCGTGATGTGGGGAGGGACGGGCTCGCCGGCGAGGGCAGGCGCTACGACCTGCCGGACCCGGTCGCGTAGCCCGCGCGGTGTCGAGATGTCCACCTGCAGGGCCCCGGCCACGGCTGCCTCCAAGAGCAGGGCGCCCTCCGAGTCCCGCTCGGCTGCTTCGGCAATGAGGCCGCCGAGAGCGGGCGCGACCTCGTTCGCGCGGTCCGACCACACCAGTGCGGTACGCAGTCGAAACGCAATCTCGATCTTCGCCGCCATGTCGTCAGTGCATTCCAGCGCGCTCCGCAGGTCTTCTGCGGCTGCTGTGAACTGGCCTGCGTTCTGCTCGGCGACACCGAGCTCGCGCAGCAGCTCGGGCCTGGACGTATCGTGTGCCGGTTCGGCGAGCGCCCGCGTGAGGTAGCGCACCGCGAGGTCGGGCGCGCCCTTGCGGGTCGCCGAGCGGGCGGCGTCGAGCAGGATCTCGACGACCTCCCCATCGCCTGCCGGGGTGGCTGCCAGCAGGTGCGACGCCACGCGCTCGACCGCGGCCCCCGCGTGCCACAGCAGCCGGGCGGCGTCCCGGTGCCCTCGCGCCCGTCGGCGCGGGGGAAGCTCCGCATAGATGGCCCAGCGCACGAGCGGGTGCACGAATGCCGGACGATCGGCGCCGCGCAGGACACTCATCGAGACGAGGCCGTCGACGGCCTCGTCGCAGCTTGCCGGATCGAGCCCTGCCAGGCGGCCAACCTGCGCTATGTCGGCGCCGTCGCCCAGCACCGCCACGGCTGCGGCCAGCCCCATGACCGCTGGCGGCAGGCCGGCCAGACGCAGGTTGATCCACCGCGACACCGTCTCCAGGCCCATCTCGCCGACCTGCTCGACTGCCTCCGAGGTCAGCTGCCCACCCCGGACACGCAGGGCGCCGATCAGCTGTGTGAGCAGGAACGGGTTACCGCCTGTCGTCGTCCGGCAACCCTGGACGAACCCCGGGTCGAGGGGCGCTGCCGCGAATGCGTCCTGTACCAGGGTTCGTACCGCGTCGAGCGTGAACGGTCCTGGGCGGACGACATCGACCTCCGGGCCCGCGACCAGCTCCGTAAGGAGCAGGCTATGTGCACCCGGGTCCTCCGGGCGCACCGCCAGCATCAGCAGTACCGGCAGGCTGTGCACGCGCCGAGCCAGAAAGCCCAGGAAACGCAGCGAGGGCACATCAGCCCAGTGCGCGTCGTCGACCACCACCAGCAGCGGCGCGCGCGCCGCCAGTTTCGCGGTCAGCTCATAGAGCCCGTGCAACACGGCGAAGCCGCGATCGCCGCCGCCGACCGGTTCACCGAGACGATCCGCGCTGTCGCCGCCGAGCAACCACGCTGCGGGAGCGGCAGTTCCTTCGAGGAGCACTCCACGCTCGCCGTTGTCCGCGGGGGCCATCACCGGCTCGAACAGCTGCCTGGCGACGCCGAACGCGAACTCCGTCTCCATCTGCCCGCCGCGAGCGCTGACCACGGCCACGTCGCTCCTCGTCGCAAGCTCCATCGCCGCCCACAGCAGCCGGGTTTTGCCGATCCCCGCGGAGCCCTCCACCACGACGACCGCGCCTCGGCCGGCCTTTGCCCCTGCGATCGCCGCGCCGAGACGCCGCAGCTCGTCATCGCGCTCGATCAGCGATGGCCCAGTGCCGGCCCGGTCCAGTCCCTCAGGCACTGCAGGGCGAAATTCCGCTTCGGTGCCGCGCTCGCGTTCGCGGCCGGACGGCTTCACCGCGGCTTCTCTCTGTCTCGGGGCGGCAAACCAGCCGCCCGCCGTCCCCCTTCTCAGGCTACGACCCTGCGCTGACCAGGCACCGCGGCCGACCACGCCGGGCACCAACGGCGGGCCATCCGGAAAAATACAGCCAAGCAAGATAGTATCGCTGTAGATACTATCTCTGACGGGAGTGTATGGCGTGCGTCGATTCATCGGGCGCGAGCGGGAGCTGCGGGTTCTGGGCTCGGCCTTCGATCAGGTCCGCGAGGGGGGCGGTTCCCAGAAGCCCGGCCAGTGCATCCTGCTGCGCGGGCGACGCCGGGTCGGCAAGTCGAGCCTGGTCGAGGAGTTCCTCAGCCGGGCCGAGGCCCCTTACCTCTTCTTCACCGCAGCGGGGGGATCCGCCGAGGACGAGCTGACGGAACTGCTCGACGCCGTCGCTACGTCCACGCTGCCGGAGCGGTCTCTGTTCGCCGAGGAGGCGCCTACACAATGGAACGCTGCGTTCCGGCTGCTGGCGGAGATCCTGCCCGACGACAGCCCGAGCGTGGTCGTGATCGACGAAGTCCCGTACCTCATGGACCGGATCGACGCCTTCGAAGGCATGCTGCAGCGGGCGTGGGACCGGCTGCTCAGCCGCAAGCCGGTACTACTGCTGCTGGTCGGCTCCGATCTGTCCATGATGGAGGCCCTGAACAGCTACGACCGACCCTTCCACCAGCGCGGGCGCGAGATGGTCCTCGGGCCGCTCAATCCCGCCGACATCGGCGACATGCTCGGCCTGGAACCGGCGGCCTCGTTCGATGCAGCACTGGTTACCGGCGGACTGCCCCTCATCTGCGCCGAGTGGGAGCAGGGGGCCTCGCTGTGGGAGTTCCTCCGGGCCTCGCTCGACAACCCCATCTCCGCGCTCCTGGTCTCCGCCGAGCGATCACTGGCTGCCGAGTTCCCTCCCCAGGCGATGAGCCGGGAGGTTCTGCGTGCCATCGGGAGCGGCGAGCGCACGTTCACCAACATCGCCCGGGCGGCCGGCGGAATCGCCCACACGACGCTCACCAGGGCTACGGACGTCCTTACGGAGAAGCGCGTGGTCGCGGCCGAACTACCCGTCTCCCTCCGGCCGTCCAAGGAGCGCCGCTACCGGGTGGCCGACCCGTACCTGCGATTCTGGCTGGCGTTCCTCGATCCGCACATGGCGGAGATCGAGCGCATGCGCGGCGACCTGACCCTGAGCCGGATCAAAGAACAATGGACAAGTTGGCGAGGCCGGGCCATTGAGCCGCTCGTCCGCGAATCCCTTGCCCGCCTCCTGCCCGACGGCGACCTTCCCGCCACCCCGGCCATCGGCGGATACTGGACCCGCAGCAACGACATCGAGATCGACCTGGTCGGCGCCGACCGCCAGCCGGTGGCCAAGCAGTTGCTCTTCCTCGGATCGGTCAAGTGGCTGGAGAACTCGGCCTTCGACAGCCACGATCTCGCCGCACTGCACAAGCACCGGGCAGCAGTCACAGATGCCCCCGTGCCACTGATCGCGGTCTCCCGCAGCGGCGTCAACTGCGCCGGACTCCAGGCAACCTACGGCCCGGAAGAGCTGCTCACCGCATGGCGCGGAAACTAAGGCGCGTGCCACTACGTGCCAGTCAGGGCGGTAAACAGCGGTCAACAGAGGTGCGCTCCAGACCCCGGAAACGAGCTCCAGGCTGGACGTTTGCGCAGGTCAGGGCGCCATTGTGGGCCCAAATACCGAGTGATTCCCAAGCTTATAGCGTGGGTTCGATTCCCGTCATCCGCTCTTGAACGAAGGCCCAGGTCAGAGACCTGGGCCTTCTTCATTATCTAGACCTCTTGGCCCTCGCCGTGCCCCAACTCGCGTGATTGCACAGGCCAGAGGACCTTCCGCGCACCACTTGCACCACCCGGACGCGAGTGCATCCCATACCGCGAGATGCAGTTCGCATGATCCGCGCCACAGCAGTGGCAAGGGGGTGTGAATTCGCGCCCCCAAAGCTGCAGTTGACGGACACGTGCGCTCAGGGGGCACCTGCCTCCGGCACCCGTTGACCGGGCGACGGGCCCGGGTCCACGGGGAAGAGGGGCCGGGCGCCCGTAATCTCCAGGAGACGCTGGAGCCGAGGGCCGGGGGCCGCCAGGGCGGATGACGGTGCCGGTGGATCTAGCGGGCCGAGGGGGATGTGAGTCACGCGCCGCGTTGGTCGTGGGCGTCCCGGCGGAGCTGGTCGGTGTGGCGGGTGACGGCGTCGAGGGACCTTGCGAGCTCGGCGTCCTCGGGACGCAGGTAGGCGCGGGTGCCGGCCAGGGGGCGGACGAGGCGGGCGACGTCGTTGTCGGCGAGGGCCAGGTTCAGGTCGCGGAGGGCCCCTCGGCGCCGGCGGGCAGGCCAGTGGGGGCGGTGATCCGACCGGCGAGGCGGCGCAGGTCGGCGGCGTTGTCGCGGGCCCAGGCGGTGACCGTGCGGTCGGCGGCGCGGGCGTCGCGGGTGGCCTGGACGCGCTCAGGCAGAACTGCGCCAGCCCCAGCCCGCCGCCTGACCGGCCCGGCAGGGGTGAGGGCCCGGCCCGACCGGGCCCTCACCCCTGCCGACAGGTTCTGGTCGTAGGGGCGGATCAGTGGTCGGGCCCTTGAGTGCGAGTGCCGTCCGCGTGCGGTCAGCGGACGCGGCGGGGCGGGGAGCGGCGCATCCGCACGACGAGGTAGACGACGTCCACCACGAGCACCACGATGCCGATGAGCAGGAGGTAGAACAGGCCATCGGCCGTGGCGCCGATGAGGCCCAGCACCAAAGCGACGATGATCAGGGCCAGGAAGACCGTCATGGGGACCGCCTCCTCGGGCGGACGGGATGCTCAGCGGCGGGCCAGCTGCCGCTCGCCGTTTGCTCCGGGCTGGTAGGGGAGGCCGTAGTGCCGGAATACCGCTTCCTCGCCCTCGGCGGGCAGCACGTCGTCGGTGCCGATGGGCGGGCACTTCCTGACCAGCCCCTTGTCATGGGTGACCCGCACGTAGCCCGGCCCCACCGTGGCGCCGTCCAGGGGAACGAACACGAGGCGGTAGCGGGTGGGCAGGCCCACCTTGACCGTGGCCATGGCCGGCTCGTCGGTGCTCGTGTCGACGTAGACGGACTCCAGTCCGCCAATCCGGTGGCCGCGTGGGTCCACCACGGCCTGGGTACGCCACTCACGGATGTCCGCCATCTGGATCATGTCGGCTCCCCTCGCTCGGATTCGGGAGCGCTCGCGGGAGCTACGAGGATCTCGGCGCCCGAGGTGATGTTGTCGGCACGGACCGCGCTGGCCATGGCGGTCCGCGCCGCGTCGGGCGTGGTGTCGGGCGGTACCACCAGGAGGGCGAAGTGGTCCTTGTCGCCGCGGGTGATGAGGACGGTGTCGTCGCCGACGGGGTCGGAGTCGAGGTGGACGATGCGGGCGTCGATCACCAGGACTCCTTCCCGGGATCCGGTGGTCTCCAGCCGCAGCAGGGCCGTACCTGGCCGGACCGCCGAATGGATCGCGTCCGGCAGGACCAACGCGGGCGTGTGCGGGGTGTCGGCGTCAGCCATCGTGGTCCGCCCGTCTGCGGGAGTTGGGCCGCGCGGAACCGGTGCCGGAGGGCACCGGGCGCCCGCCGGTGAACATGGCACTGCCGCGGCCTTTCCACGGTACCCCCGGCGCAGGGACGCCGCGCGGCCGGCGCATCCGCCCAGGTGCAGAAAAATGCCTGGTCGCGGCGGGTCAGAGTCCGTCGGACAGGCGTACGGTGGAAACACCGGGAGCACTTCGTCACACCGGCTCCCACGCGGGTGTCGTTTCCGGCGAAAACGAAAAACCGGGCTGCCGACGGGCAGTCCGGGGGCAGGTCCGCACCATGACCACCACCACCGACCGGACTGCGCCCCGTGACCTCGCCACAGAGTTCCCGGCACGCCTTTCCCTCACCCCGAAGACCACCCTTGCAGGCCAGCTGGACGGGGCCTGGTGGCCCTACTCCCGCGACCTGACCGCCGAGCTCCCGCCGCTCGCGGCCGCACTCGACGAGACCTGGGGGCGCGTCACCCGGGTCACCGTGAACCCCACCCGCTGGCCCGTGGTACCGCACACGGTTGCCGTCGCCGGGCACACCGTCCATGTGGGCTGGTTCACCGAGCAGCACCCCGACAAGCTGATCCTGCTCTCCTACACCGTCGGCCGCTGGGACCTCCTCGTCATCCCGCCCGAGACCGAGCCCGCGGCTGCGGCCCGCCTGATGGCCGCCGCGGCGATCCCGGGCAGCGCCCTCACCGCAGGCGCCCTCATGGCCAACGAAACCGTCATCGGGCGCGGCATCCGCGACGCCCGCCGCCAGGAAGCCACCTGGGACGGCGAAGGCGGAGCCTGCATGTCCCCCTTCGGGAACCCGATGGACCGGAGCACCCTGCCGCTGCCCGGAAACGGCTGGAGGTGAGCTCCGTGGAGACCATCGCCCTCATCGCATTGATCGTCCTCGCGATCGGCGTCGGAATGCTCTGGATCCACCTGCTCAACGCTCAGCACGCCGCGCGGATCACGGCCTACCACTTCAGCGACCCCCTGCCGAGACCTCCCGGCCTGCCGGACGACACCGGCCGTCGAGCCCACCGCACGGACGCCCACCGCACGGACGCCCACCACCCGGGCGCCGACCGGTGAGCACCACCCGTCGGCTTCCCGTCGCCCACTCCGAAAGGGAACACGCCCAGGTGAAGTACGTCGAGACCCAGACACTGCCATCGCTCGGGCACGCCGAGGTACGGATCATCGCGCACACCCCCGAAGCCGCCCGCGCGGTCGCGGAAGCCCTTCGCGGCTGCTTCGCGGGAGCGGAACAGCGCAGCTACCCCGGCCTCGACGGCGACACCCGCCTCCACCTCACCGTGGACACGGCCACACCCGCCGGCCCCGCCCGCTCCTGGCTGGCCGCCAGCCGGAGCGCCGTCGGCACCGGCGCCCACTCCGACGAAACCTGAGAGCCGGAGCCCGTCCCCGCACACGAAAGGACGCGGTCATGGCCACACTCCGCGAACGCCAGGGCTACCGCGAACAGGTGCTCCGGGTGCTGTACGAAGCCGTCGAGGGCAACCGGCTCCTCGGCATCACCGGAGCGCAGTTGCGGCGCGACCTCCACATACCGGAACAGGACCTGGCCGCCGCCTGCACCTACCTGGCCGGCGAAGGCCTGACCACCGTCGACTGGGAACCGGGCAACACCCCGGCGATGGTCACCCTCACCCACGAAGGAATCCGGCACATGGAGGCCCAGGAGGAAGAACACGGCTGAAGCCGGCTACGCCTTGCTACCGAAACGCTGCACTCGGGGGAATGAATATCTGTCACCGCGGCCAGAGGGTTTAATGGACCTCGCGCGGAGAGTTTTTACGGCACCGCACTCGGTGGAGATATTTCGCGCACACAGACTGCTGCACCGTGCTAGTGTCGATCTCGGTTGCAGTTTTGGTACCCAAAAACTTCAAGCGCTCCAGCCGGCCTCCGTGCCACCTTCGAGCGCTTCACATTTCCGGGTCATTTTCCGGCGGGGCATCATCGCGGCGACACGGCGTCCGTAACAGTGCGGATGCCGGTGTACTGCCCCGAAGGAGATATGACATGGCATCTGGCACCGTGAAGTGGTTCAACGCGGCGAAGGGTTTCGGCTTCATCGAGCAGGACGGTGGCGGCGACGACGTCTTTGCCCACTTCTCGAACATCGCCGCCCAGGGCTTCCGCGAGCTGCTGGAAGGCCAGAAGGTCACCTTCGACATCGCGCAGGGCCAGAAGGGCCTGACGGCCGAGAACATCGTTCCCGCCTGAGGCTGACGCGCATCTCGTAGCTGGGGCCCGCATCCCTCGGGGTGCGGGCCCCAGCTGCACATACTTACCGCAGTGATGCCACCTGCGGGACAAGGTTTTCAGGGGCACAGTCTCTTCGGCTCACCCCATTCAATTTCTGGATTTCGCGTCCATGACGCCACGCCATCTCAGCACATGCGCCCGCACAGAATCCCTGTAGGCCAGAGGCGCTTTCACGCTCCATTCGGCCCGTTCTTGCGACTCCCCGCACTGCGTTTCCGCAGCGGGAATTCCTTGATACGTGCCGTATCAAGGAAGGTTCTGAATGAACCGCACACGTACGAACAACCGTTCCTCTCGCACCCGCAGTCGCACCGGTGGCCCCGCTTTCGGCGCTGCCGCCGGTTCGGAGCGGGGCAGCCGCTTCGGCTCGTCGGCCCCGAGCCGCTCCGGCGGCTACGGCCGCCGGCCCGCCGCGGCCCAAGGCGAGTTCGCCCTGCCGAAGACCATCACTCCCGCGCTGCCCGCCGTCGAAGCTTTCGCCGACCTCGACATGGCGGCGGAGCTGGTGGCTGCCCTCGGCGCGCAGGGCGTGACCGTGCCCTTCCCGATCCAGGGCGCCACCCTGCCCAACAGCCTTGCGGGCCGCGACGTGCTCGGCCGGGGGCGCACCGGCTCCGGCAAGACCCTCGCCTTCGGCCTCGCGCTGCTGGCCCGTACCGCCGGACTGCGCGCCGAGCCCCGCCGGCCCCTCGCCCTGATCCTCGTACCGACGCGTGAGCTGGCGCAGCAGGTGACCGACGCCCTGGCCCCGTACGCCCGCGCAGTGAAGCTGCGTCTGACCACGGTCGTCGGCGGCATGTCGATCGGCAAGCAGGCCGGAGCGCTGCGCGGAGGCGCAGAGGTCGTCGTAGCCACACCCGGCCGCTTGAAAGACCTCATCGACCGGGGCGACTGCCGCCTGAACCAGGTCGCGATCACCGTCCTCGACGAAGCCGACCAGATGGCCGACATGGGCTTCATGCCGCAGGTCACCGCACTCCTGGACCAGGTGCGTCCCGAGGGGCAGCGCATGCTCTTCTCCGCCACCCTCGACCGCAACGTCGACCTGCTGGTCCGCCGCTACCTCACCGACCCCGTGGTGCACTCCGTGGACCCCTCGGCCAGTGCGGTGACGACGATGGAGCACCACGTTCTGCACGTGCACGGCGCCGACAAGCACCGGACGACGACGGAGATCGCGGCGCGCGAGGGCCGGGTCATGATGTTCCTGGACACCAAGCACGCCGTGGACCAGCTGACCGAGGACCTGCTGAAGAGCGGTGTCCGGGCCGCCGCCCTGCACGGCGGGAAGTCACAGCCGCAGCGCACCCGGACCCTCGCACAGTTCAAGACCGGTCACGTGACCGTGCTGGTCGCGACGAACGTGGCCGCGCGCGGCATCCACGTCGACAACCTCGACCTCGTCGTGAACGTCGACCCGCCGACCGATCCCAAGGACTACCTCCACCGCGGCGGCCGCACCGCCCGCGCCGGCGAGTCCGGCAGCGTCGTCACGCTGGTCACCCCGAACCAGCACCGCGACATGGCCCGCCTCATGCAGGCCGCCGGTGTCACCGCGCAGACCACCCGGGTCCGCTCCGGCGAAGCGGCCCTGAAACGGATCACCGGCGCCCAGGCCCCCTCCGGTATCCCCGTCGTCATTACCGCACCGGTCGTCGAACGCGCCAAGCGCAGCGCGGCCTCCGGGGGCAGGCGTCGGCCCGCTTCGACGGTCCGGCGCGTGAGCGTGCGGCAGCCCGCCTGCGACTCGGCGGCCTGAGAACCACGTGATCAGAAAACTGACCCATCTCGGCAGGAGGCACGTTTTGACGTTGGTCCAGATGCAGCCCCTCTCGGTGAACGCCGACCCTGTACACCGGACGGTGGACGACGCGATGGAGGCGGCCGGTCCACAGGTCTGTGACGACATGACGGTCGAAGTGGCCCTGGCGGTCATGGCCGCCGCCCGCGCGGGTCATCTGCTCGTCGGCGACGACGACGGCCTGTGCATCGGGCTGGTTACCCAGGGCAGGCTCGCCGCCATCCGCGACGGCGCGGCGTACACGGACCAGGTCCGTCTGCGCGACGTCCTCGGCGACCGCGGTCCGGTCACTGCGCCCGTGGCCACGATGGCCGGGTGCTGAACGCACCGGGGCCCCTCCCCACGTTCCGGCCCCTCTTCCTCTCCAGGTCTGTCTGATCACCCGCTCCACTCTGCCGGCGGCTCCGCCGCTACTCCCGCTGCCGGCCATGGCGGGTCACTCCTCGATTTCCGTGGGCGTGGTCGCGGTGACCTGGCCGGCGAGACGGCGCAGATCGGCCGCGTGGTCACGGGCCCAGGCGGTCACGAGCCGGTCGGCGACGCGCGTGTCGCGCGTGGCCCGGACGCGCTGCTCGCCGGTGCTCCCGGCCGCTCCGGGGCGCAGCCGGAGGTAGCGTCGTTCGGCGGCCTGGCGGCCGGCGACCCCGAGGGGGCCCGCGAGGTCGGCCCAGCTCGCGCCCTGTCCGCGGGCCGCCCGCGGGGACACCGGCGCCGTACTCGCCGCCGTCACCGCGCTCGCCGGGCCCGACCTCCTCGCCCGGATCCCGCAGCGACCGCCCGACGCGTGCGGCGCCGATCGCGCCGCCCGGCCGTGTCGACTGCCCCCGCAAAGGGCCCATCACGGCCTTCGCCTCCGTCCCGGGCGGCAGTGCCGATCCGAGCTGCTCCTTGTACCCCGCTCGGCAGCCCCAGGGATCGGCCATGCACGGGAGTTCGATTACCTCCCCACGCGCCACACGAAAATCTACGACGGCCAGAGTAGACATTGGTCGACGGCGTGGCTATGGTTTCTCTCGTAGCCCAGAGAGACCGCAAGGCCTGGCAGAGACGAACTGCCGGGCAGCAGTACCCGCAGTCGCAGTGTGCATGACGGTGCGGTGGTGGAGTTCCGAAGTCAGGGTTGTGGTACGACGACGGGGCTGACGACCGTACCGGGTGGCCCGCAGTGATCAGGGGCCGCCGTGAGCAGTACCGCAATGGCAGTACCAGCAAGTGCGGTTCGCAGCACCCAGCAGTGAAGTCAGTGAGCAGCACCTCGGTGAAGGCGTCGGCTGCAGGCGCGCGCACCGGGAAGTTCGGCAGTGGTGTTCCAAGCCAGAGCAGACGCAGGACGGGCGACGGGGCCGGCTGCCGAAGAGTGGCGCTGGGTCAGGCCACCAGCAGTACGCAGTAGAGCAGTACCAGCAATTGATCACCGAGGGAAAGAACGGAGGAGCCGAGCACCATCAGGATCGCCCGGGTCGAAACGCTGAGCCCGGGTACCGCAGGACATCGAAAGTGAGGTGGTCTCCGGTCAAGCAACCGCGATCCCCGCGCCCCCGACACGAACTCGGTCGGGTCCGCGGAAACAGAAGGCCGGCGCAGTACCAGAGCCGGAAGATGGTGTAGTAGTTCCTTCGGGGCCCTGGTGCCATACGGCGCCAGGGCCCCTCCACGCGTTCCATGAGAGAGGTTCAATGACAGCAGACGCCTCGTTCGGCCGTCTCGACGACGACGATTACCCCGCCTACACCATGGGCCGGGCCGCCGAGATGCTCGGGACCACGCAAGGCTTCCTCCGCGCCCTCGGAGAGGCCCGCCTCATCACCCCGCTCCGCTCCGCGGGTGGACACCGCCGGTACTCCCGCTACCAGCTGCGCATCGCCGCCCGCGCCCGGGAGCTCGTCGACCAGGGCACCCCCATCGAGGCCGCCTGTCGCATCATCATCCTCGAGGACCAGCTCGAAGAGGCCCAGCGCCTCAATGCCGAATACCGCCGCGCCGCCGAATCATCCGCGCCGCCGCCCTCGGCCTGAACCGAGTGTGCCCGTCGGGATCGGCGGCCCGTGCGCGCGGGTCGACGTCCACGGCGCGGCGCTCAAGCATGCCGTCGGCGAGCATCACGAGGCGGTCACCCGCTTGCAGGTCCAGCCGCTGCACACCGCTGTCCCAGCAGCACGAGCCGGGTGCAGAAGGCCACCCTGCCTTCTCCGCGTCGTTGATTCCCAAGCTTGTAGCGCGGGTTCCCGTCATCCGCTCCACGACAAAGCCCCCGGTCACAGACCTGGGGCTTGTTTGTCGTCCATGCGGGGCCCGCGTGCCCCCGCGTGCCCCTAGTGCCCCTAGTGCCCTCGTGGCGCGTCGCGTTGATTCCTGGGCGCTACTCGGAATCCGAGTCGCTGCCGTCAGTCGCCATCATGCGGACCTTCGCTGTGCGTGGCAGCGTGATCCGAGAGGAATCCGCACCCCCCGCATCGAGAGGAGCGCTGTCATGGACGGTACGCAGGACAAGCGTCAGGAGCCGGGCCAGAGCAAGAGCCGGGGCCGCGAGGCGCAGGAACACCATCGCCCCGGAGACCCCGCGCAGCCCCGACCGGGCAAGCAGGCCCGTGAACAGGGAGGGAAGTCCGGGCAGAAGGAGAGCTCGCGCCGCCGCGAGGACGACCTGCTACGCGAAGAGGACCTGCACGACGAGGGGCTCTGACCAGGGCGCCGCACGCCCGGAGCCCGTCCGGTACGCAGCACTCCGGCCGGGCTCTGTCGCGTCCCGCCCGATGCAGAACGAGACCGGGCCGCCCGCCACGGCGGCGCCGCGCTCTCGGCTCGGCCGCCGTGGATTCGCGGTCAGCCTTCCGCATCGGCGGCGCTTGCCTCGGGCCCGTGTGTGGTGGCGACGAGGATCTGAGCGGCCTGCGTGATGTTGTCGGCGCGGACGGCGCGGGCCATCGCTTCGCGGGCGGCGTCGGCAGTGGTGTCCGGGGGAACCACCAGGAGGGTGAAGTGGTCGTTGTGGCCGCGGGTGATGAGGACGGTGTCGTCGCCGACGGGGTCGGAGTCGAGGTGCACGACCTGGCCGTCGATGACCAGGCGGGGCGGGATGCCGTCCCAGGCGTACGCGTCCACACCCACGCGGGTGATCGGGCCGAGGTGCCCGGTCAGCACTCTGATCAGGGCCGGCAGCTCGGCTCCGATGTCGCGGGTCCGCGGCCACCAAGCGCCGTCGAGGGGCCCTTCCCGGGATCGCGTGGTCTCCAGCCGCAGCACGGCCACCCCGGGCTGGATCGCATGGTGGATCGCATCCGGCAGAAGCAGTGGGGGCGTGTGGGGGATGTCGGAGTCAGCCATGTGGGTTCACCCGTCTACGGGTTGCGGCCGTGCTGCGTCGCAGGCCGACACCGGTGCCGGTGAGACCTGCGACGTCCCGGGACCTGTGGTTCTTTCACGGTACTCCCACCGCCCACTCCACCGCCCACCGAGAAATACCTGGTCAGACCGGTCATAGTCGATCGAACGGGCGTACAGTGAAAGCACCGGGAGTACTTCGCACACCGGCTTTCACGCCGGTGTCGTTTCCGGCGATCGCCTAAAAACCGGGCTGCCGACGGGCAGTCCGGGGGCAGGTCCACACCATGACCAGCATCCTCGACCGGACCGCGCCCCGCGACCTCGCCACAGAGTTCCCGGCACGCCTTTCCCTCACCCCGAAGACCACCCTTGCAGGCCAGCTGGACGGGGCCTGGTGGCCCTACTCCCGCGACCTCGAAGCCGAGCTCCCAGCGCTCGCCGCCGCCCTGGAGGAACCCTGGGGGCGCGTCACCCGGGTCACCGTGAACCCCACCCGCTGGCCCGTGGTACCGCACACGGTTGCCGTGGACGGGCGCACCCTGCACGTGGGCTGGTTCACCGAGCAGCACCCCGACAAGCTGATCCTGCTCTCCTGCACCGTCGGCCGCTGGGACCTCCTCGTCATCCCGCCCGAGACCGAGCCCGCGGCTGCGGCCCGCCTGATGGCCGCCGCGGCGATCCCGGGCAGCGCCCTGACGGCAGGCGCCCTCATGGCCAACGAGACCGTCATCGGGCGCGGCATCCGCGACGCCCTCCGCCAGGAAGCCACCTGGGACGGCGAAGGCGGAGCCTGCATGTCCCCCTTCGGGAACCCGATGGACCGGAGCACCCTGCCGCTGCCCGGAAACGGCTGGAGGTGAGCTCCGTGGAGACCATCGCCCTCATCGCATTGATCGTCCTCGCGATCGGCGTCGGAATGCTCTGGATCCACCTGCTCAACGCTCAGCACGCCGCGCGGATCACGGCCTACCACTTCAGCGACCCCCTGCCGAGGCCCGCCGGCCTGCCGGACGACACCAGTCGTCGAGCCCACCGCACGGATGCCGACCGACGAGGAACAGCCCTTCCTCCGACCGGGGGCAGGGGTCGGGGCGCCATGGCGCCCCGACCCGCCGGCCTCTCGCCCACCCCGAAGGGGACCACGCCCACGTGAAGTACATCGAGACCCGGACACTGCCGTCGGCCCGCCAGTAGGACACCGGCCGGCACCGGCGCACACTCCGACGAGACCTGAGAAGCCCCGACCGGCCCCGGAGCCCGCCCCGCGCCGCGCGCGAAACGAAAGGCGACCGGCTGCACCGGTACCCGGACAGCACACCTAGATGCGGGCGAACTCCTCTGTCTGGTGGGCGAATTCCTGAGCCATGGCGGCGCTGACCGTGGGCCTGGTTTCGCGGATCGTGCGCAAGTAGTCCTCAATGGTGGGGCGGGCCCGGGTTCCGGTGTCGAAGGTGCGCTCGAACTGGACTTGGGAGACGGTGCGCGCCACATGGGCGATGTCGGCAGGGGTGAACCCCTCGCTGGCGGACGCCAGCGCCGCGCCGTCGGCCTCCGCGCCCGCTCGGGTCAGGTAGCTCTCCCACAGCGCGGTCCTCGCGCGGTCGTCGGGCGGGCCGATCGGCAGCACGTAGTCGAAACGGCCGTGCCGCAGGAACGCGGAGTCGAGCGTGGTCACGTCATTCGTGGCGCAGACGAGCAGCCGCCCGTCCTGGCCCCGGAACCGGACGATCGCCTTGAGCAGTTCGTTGACCACGCCGACTGCGGTCGCGTCCGCGCCGCTCCGGGTCCCCGCGATCTCCTCGACCTCGTCGATGAAGACCAGGACGTGATCGAGCCGGGCGATCTCGTCGAAGCGCCGGTTCAGCCCACTGGCCAGCCCGTACTCGGCGGCCAGCCGGGCGGGGAACAGTTCGAGGAACGGCCATCCCAGACGGCTGGCGATCGCGTGCGCGAACGTGCTCTTGCCCGTCCCGGGCGGCCCGAACAGCATCACCGCCCGCGGCAACTCCACGCCGTGCTGGGCGGCCAGTTCGGGATGGGACAGCGGCAGGACAAGGCGCCGCTCAATGAGCTCCTTCTCCCGCTGCATGCCCGCGACCTTCTGCCACAGTCCCCCGGACGGCAGCTCCGCTCCCAGCGACGCGAGCATGCTGACCGCCTGAGGGGTCACTCGCCCGCGCTTTTCGAAGAAGACCAGACCCGGACGGGCGCCGAAGCCGCAGTTGCGCAGGGCGGTGGCACCGGACTCTCCGTCGGGCAGGACCGCGTGCACCGTTCGGACACCACCGGCGAACAGCCGGTGCTCCAGGGCCGTGATCAGGTCGCTGCCCAGCCCCTGGTGCCGCCAGGCGGGCGCCATGCAGATGCGCAGGATCCACGCCCGGTCACCCTCCACCCTGCTCACCGCGCCGCCGACCACCACCTCGTCGGCCGTGGCCACCACCGCCGGGTGGAGGTCCTGGAGGGCCGCCACCGCGTCCGACAGCGGGAAGAAGGGTGCCTCTTCGGTCGTAATGCTTTCCGCATCGAGCCGGACCACCGCTTCGAGATCGTCCGGGGTGTAGTCCCTGACACGCCAACCCGCCATGATCAGCTCCGCGTGTTCGGCCGTACTCCCATCATCCGCCGATGTGCGCAGGACACGCACGCCGGGCGAACGGTGTGGTCCGTAACCTCCGCGGCACCGGCCCACAGGGGAATCCGGCTCGTGGAGCCCGGCGGGCGCGGCAGCCGCGTGGCGCGCCCGGTCGCCGGGGAGCATCCTGGAGGCCACGCCGCCCGTGCAGCCGGCCGCCGGCCGCCCGCCCGGTTGGAGGCACCAGGATGACCGTCGGAGGGCACGGGAACCCGGACCGCTCGGAGAGCTTCGGGGAGCAACTGCTCGGGGTGCTCCTGGACCAGGCGCACGAGCTGCCGCCGCACATGGTCGGCCCGCTCGTCGCCGAGACGATGGCCCGGATGGGGGGCCGCGAGCCGCAGCTCCTGCTCCAGGACTACGGACAGCAACGGCTGGTCCCCCTGCCCGCCGACGGCGTTGCCGCTGGTGATCCGCAACCCATCGACGGGTCCGAAGCCGGCCGGTGCTTCCTGGAGTCACGCCGCGTCGAAGTCCCGACGCCCGACGGCGTACGGATCCACCTGCCCCTGCTGGACGGCGGCGACCAGGTGGGGGTCCTCTCGGTCACCCTGGACGGGATCGACGACGACGCCCGCCGTCTCCTGGGCAGGATCGCGGCCCTGGCGGCCGACCTGCTGCAGACCAAGAACGGCTACACCGACCTCTTCTTCCGGACCCGTCGCAGAGAACCGATGAGCGTGGCCGCGGAGATCCAGTGGTCCCTGCTGCCCCCGCTGTCGATGGTGATGCCGCGCGTCGCGGTCGCCGGAGTCCTGGAGCCCGCCTACGACGTGGCGGGGGACAGCTTCGACTACGCCCTGAACGGCGACGTCCTGCACCTCGCCATGGTCGACGCCATGGGGCACGGCCTGGACGCGGCCACGATGTCCACGGTGGCCATCGGCGCGTACCGCCACGCCCGCCGGATCAGCATCGAGCTTTCCGAGATCTACTTGTTCATGGACCGGGCCGTCGCCGAGCAGTTCGACCCGGACCACTTCGTGACCGCGCAGATGATGCGCCTGGACACGGACACGGGGCGCCTCCAGTGGGTCAACGCGGGGCATCCCGCGCCGATGCTGATCCGCACGCACCGCGTCGTAGGCCGTCTGGAAAGCCCGACGACCCTTCCCGTCGGCTTCGGGGGGGCCCAGCCGCAGGTCAGCGCGGTGGCTCTGGAGCCGGGCGACCGCGTCCTCTGCTTCACCGACGGTCTGGTCGAAGAACACCAAAGCGGCCAGGACCAGTTCGGCGAGGAGCAGCTGATCGCCTGGGTGAATCAGCTGGAGCAGGCTGACCAGGGGATCCGCGCGGTGGCCCGGGACCTGTCCCACACCCTCATGCGGGCACGCGGCGAAGCCACCTCGGACGACGCGACGCTCGTCCTGTTCGAGTGGCGCGGATGACGGAAGGCCGTGACCCAACGTGCCGGCAGGGACGGTGAACAAAGGTTCGGATCCCGTACGACGTGAAGCTTGGCGGGCTGACCCGGCCCGGTTTCCCTGTACGCCGTTGGGGCGAAGCCTCCGGCCGACGGGATTCCGGGCCCGGCCCGACAGGGGAGACCCAACACCGTGGCACACCGTGGAGCAGGAAACGTCATTCCGTACGAGGTACAGGGCAGCGGTCCGGAGCGGGTCATCGCACTCCACCACTGGCTCAGCGACAGGTCGAGTTTCGGCCATCTGCGGCAGCACCTGGACGGAGGCGCGTTCAGCTACGCGTTCGTGGACTGCCGTGGGTACGGCGAGGCGATGGACACCCCCGGCACGTACACGATGGAGGAAATCGCAGCGGACGCCCTCGCCGTGGCCGACGACCTCGGCTGGGACACCTTCTCGGTCATCGGTCACTCCATGGGCGGCAAGGCGGCCCAGCAGCTGTTGCTGGACGCCCCCTCACGGATCCGCTCGATCATCGGCATCTCGCCCGTGCCCGCGTCCGGGTTCCCGCTCGAAGGGGAGATGTGGGAGCTGTTCGTCGGGGCCGTGGAGGATTCCGGCAACCGCAGGACGATCTTCGACGCCCTCACCGGCAGTCGGCACGACGACGCGTGGCTGGACGCCAGGGTGAACGGCTCGGAACGCTCCTCGCAGGCGGCCCTGCGCTCGTACCTCGAATCCTGGACGCGCGGCCCCGACATCCACGAGCTGGTCAAGGGAAACACGACGCCAGTGCTCGTAGTGGCCGGTGCGAGCGACCCGGCGATGAGCCCCGACACCATGCGATCCACGTGGCTGCAGTGGTATCCGAACGCCGAGCTCGAGGTCTTCGACGACGCCGGCCACTTTGCCCCCGACGAAAGTCCGCAGGCCCTGGCGAGGGCGGTCGAGAGGTTCCTCGGCCGCTAGATGGCCAGGGCGGCCAAGCGCTCTGAGGCAGCCGTTCGGAGCTGCAGGCCACAACCCAGAACGCCTTGAGCGGCGCGTGCCATTACGTGCCAGTCGGGGCGGTGAACTCCGGTCAACAGGGGATGGTACGGAACCCCGGAATCAACTTCGAGAACCCGTCTTCGCAGGTCAGAACCCCGACGAACCTCAAGTGCCGGGTGATTCCCAAGCTTATAGCGCGGGTTCGATTCCCGTCATCCGCTCCATGACAAAGCCCCAGGTCAGCGACCTGGGGCTTGTTTGTTGTCTAGACCTATCGAGCCCGCGTGCCATCCGCGTGCCACAGCTGTCCCCCGCGGCACGGCAGATTAGGGCCTGAGCTGCTACGCAAGGACGCTGCCTCCAGCCCTGGTTGCCGATCCGATGGCCGACCGACCGCGGGAGCGGGCCGACACCCGTACCGAACTGGCCGACAAGGTCGAGGAGAACAAGCGGCAGCAGGCCGAGATCGAGATGTTCGCTCGGGCTGTGGACGTCCTCACCGTCGAGAACGACCAGCTCAGCGGCCAGCGTCGCCACAATCGGGCTGCCCTGGTGACGTTGCGTCCCGCACCCGGACCTGGCTTGAACATCGCGCTTGCCTGAACGGCAGACGAATGTCGCACCCCAGCCGTAGACTTTCGGGTGACCTTCGAAACTCAAAATCGTTGTGCTCGTCGCCGCTTCGTATGGGTGGGGCTCCGCTCCCCTTTTACGGGGAGTCCAGGCATCAGATTCTTGGGGGGTACACATGACACTGGTAAGGACGATCGTGTGTCTGGCAAATTCCCGCAAGCTTTCGGGACGATGTGTGGCAGGCATGCTTGACGACGGCTCAGGAGAATGGGTTCGCCCGGTCAGTGCCCGCCCGACCCGCGAAGTGTCCACTCGCGAAAGACAGTACAAAGATGGAACGGACCCGAGCGTCCTCGATATTGTCTCCGTGGCGCTCATTCGGCCTCAGCCGCACAACTTCCAGAGCGAGAATTGGCTCCTTAACCCCACCTCCTACTGGAATAGGATCGGCCGGGTCGACTGGAGAGGGTTACTGGGCCTGGAACAGCGCCCCAGCGCGTTATGGATCAACGGATCCAGCACCTACCACGGAAATAATGACCGCATTCCGATTGAAGAAGCAGTCACTCTGCCAGACTCGCTCAATCTAATACGCGCCACCGGCCTAACGTTACAAGTCCACACTCCTGGGGCAATGTTCGGGGATCAGAAGCGGGTCCTGCGCGCCCATTTCTCTTACGCGGGAAATTCACACACACTGCGAGTTACCGACCCTGAATATGAGCTAGAGTATTTACCTAAGCCGGAAGGGTTCTACGAACTGGGAGAATCCTTCCTTACAGTGAGTCTCGGCGAACCATACGAGGGCCACGTGTACAAATTAGTGGCAGCCATAATCGAACGAGTGAAGGTTCAAACAGGCGGCAGACGATGACAACCCATACAGTGTTCACTGTCGGTCACTCCACGCACAGCATCGCGGCATTCCTAAGCCTGCTGCAGAAACATAGGATCACGGCCGTCGCCGATGTGCGGTCGATGCCCGTCAGTCGATTCACGCCCCAGTTCAACCGATACGCCATCGAGCGCGCCCTGTCCGACGCCGATATCAAGTACGTGTTCCTGGGAAAGGAATTGGGTGCGCGCACCGAAGATCTAACCTGCTATTCTGACGGGCGGGTACGATATGACCTTCTTGCCCGGACATCTAATTTTATCAGCGGCATTAAGCGCCTGCGGAACGGTTCGCGGAGCGAGCGAATCGCCGTCATGTGCACCGAACAAGAACCACTCGACTGCCATCGCTGCGTGCTCGTCTCACGAGTCCTCGAAGAGGACGGGATCACTGTCGGACATATTCATGGTGATGGGCACGTCGAGGATCACACCTCGGCAATGCGGCGCCTGATGGCTAACTTCAGGCTCGATCAGGAGGATCTTTTCCGGACCTCGGCCGAGCGCCTCCAAGAGGCTCTCGAACGTCAGGAACAACGGATTGCATACGTAAATGAAGATCTTCGCGTCGACGGGACAGCGAAAAGATGAAACTTTACACCATCGGATTCACGAAGAAGTCCGCCGAAAAATTCTTCGGACTATTGCGTGAAGCTGGAGTGACAGCGCTGATCGATGCTCGACTCAACAACGTCTCACAACTGTCCGGTTTCGCTAAGCGTGACGATCTGAAGTACTTCCTGAGTGAGATCTGCGGTGCACAGTACACTCACCTTACCGAGCTGGCCCCGACCAAGGAAATGCTCGACGCCTACAAAAAGCGCGATGTCGACTGGGCGGCCTATGAAGTACAATTCCTCGAATTGATGAAGGTTCGTCAGATTGAGGACACCATCCGGCGGGAAACGCTCGACAATGCAGTCCTACTCTGCAGCGAGGACAATGCACGGAATTGCCATCGCCGACTGGTCGCGGAATATCTCGCACAGCGGTGGGATGACGTCACAATCGAGCACCTGGCGTGAGCGGCGACGCTGCGGTCAAGAGCAGCCCAAGAACCACAGTCGCCTGAGTCGACGCCGCCGAGGGCGCTCTTTATCGGCCGTCAGCTCGAAGGTCAGCTCCACCCACCTCGCGCACACCCACCTGACGGCCCTCCTCCGGTCTGACCCCTGGAGGTACGACGACATCGTCGTCGGCAACTACATCGCCACGGGCACCACCGGCCGCGTGTGCTGGATCGCGAGTGTTCGCCAAGGTCCGTGCGCTCCAACACCCGCGCCGCAACGCAGCATGGACGCGCACTCCATAGGAGCCGGTCAACCATTCTTTCAGACGCGCCAGTTGATGACGCCGGACTGCGAGTCCACCCATTGCGCCGGACGCGGCGGCAACTCCGAGCCGGGGCCGGCCCGGAAGGTAGAGCCCGACGATGCAGCGGACGATCATGAATAGCGACCAGCCAGCTACCTGTTCAGGTGATTGTTTTCGCAGGTCAGGTGCAGTACTGACGCGCTCCGCGCAATAGATTCCCAAGGTTATGGCGCAGATCCGATTCCCGTCATCCGCTCAGATGCGAAGGCCCAGGTCAGCGGCCTGGGCCTTCTGTGCGCGCCGGAGTCAGCGCGCGATCTTGGCCAGGGCCTGGATGCCTTCGAGCACCTCAGCAGCCGTGGGTGCGCTGGAGGGGGCGCTGAGGCACTGGAACATCACACCCGACACGAGTGCCAGCTGCACGGTCCCGAGGGTGCGGACGGAGGTCTCCGCCACGTCCTCTTCGCGGACGCCGTCCAGGATGGCCGCCATGCCGCGCCGCCCCTGGGCGGTGCCGCCGGCCAGGGCGGGTCGCAGCTCCGGCTGGCGCTGGGCCTGCATGAACAGCTCCACCGAGGCGAGCCACAGGTCGGGGTGCGTGCCGAAGTCCTCGATCAAGCCCTCCCAGATGCGCTCGAAGTGCGCCCGGGTGGAGCCGTCCGCGTCGGGGACCAGCGCACGGCCCATCGCGTCGCCCCACTCGTCGAGGATCTCGAACAGGGCCTGGTTGAGCAGCGCTTCCCGTGAGCCGTAGTGGTAGCCGACGGCGGCCGTGCTCACGCCAGCGGCGGTGGCGATGTCACGTACGGAGGTGCGGTCGTAGCCCTTTTCGCGCAGGCAGGCCTTTGCGCGCACTCCGTGCCGCAACGACTCAGAGGGCGCGCAGTACGGCCTCGGCCATTGCCGCCTCATCGCGGGCCCACTCCCCGCGCCAGAGCGCCTGGGCTTCCCGGCCGGCCGCGCGTCGGCCGGGCCGGCAGCTCCCGCCGGAGCGGGCGGTTCAGCTGCTTTCCCCGGCCTTGACCAGGCCGCTTTCGTACGCGAACACGATCGCCTGGGCCCGGTCGCGGGCCGAGATCTTGTCGAGGATCCGGCTCACGTGGGTCTTGACCGTCTGTTCGGCGAGGAACAGCTCTCCCGCGATCTCCGTGTTCGACCGGCCACGGGCGACCTGGACGAGGACCTCCGTCTCCCTGGGGGTCAGTCCGCTCAGTCGGCCCTCGTCCGCGCGGGCCGGGGGGCGGCTGCGGACGAAGCCCTCGATCAGGCGCCGGGTGACCCTGGGGGCAAGCAGTGCCTCGCCGGCGGCGACGACCCGTACGGCCTGGATCAGGTCGGCGGGCGGGGCATCCTTCAGCAGGAACCCGCTGGCACCGGCGGCCAGAGCGTCGTACACGTAATCGTCGATGTCGAACGTCGTGAGCATCAGGACCCGGGGGCGGTACTCGGTTCCGGGCGGCGGGTTCATGAGGCGGCGGGTCGCCTCCAGGCCGTCCAGGACCGGCATGCGCACGTCCATGAGGACGACGTCGGGCCGGTGGGCGGCCGCGAGTGCCATGCCTTCTTCGCCGTCGCCCGCCTCGCCGACCACTTCGATGTCGGGCTGCGCGTTCAGCAGGGCGCCGAACCCCGCGCGGATCATGGCCTGGTCGTCGACGACGAGCACTTTGATGGTCATGGCGTTCCTGACGATGACGGCGTCGCCGACAGCGACGCTTCGGGCAGGGGCAGGGGCAGGGGCAGGACGGCTGCCACGCGGAAGCCTCCGTCGGGGAGCACTTCGGCGGTGAACTCGCCGTCGAGCATGGCGACCCGTTCGCGCATGCCGACCAGGCCGTGTCCGCCCGCGCGCGGCTCCACGGCCCGACGCAGTTCCCGTGGGGGCGAGTTGACGATGCTGACGTGCAGCGCGCCGCCACCCTGCCGGACGACGACGTCCGCCCGGGCTCCTGGTGCGTGGCGCACCACGTTGCTCAGCGCTTCCTGGGTCAGGCGGTAGGCGGACAGGGTGATGGCGGTGGGCAGGCCGTCGGCGGGAAGCACGTCGTCGGCCAGGCGGAGTCGGGCATCGATCCCCGCGCGGCGCGTCGTCTCGACGAGGGCGGGCAGGTCGGACAGGCCGGGCTGGGGGGTGTGCTCGCCGTCCGGTGACTGCTCATCGCGCAGTACGTGCAGGAGGCGTCGCATCTCCGCCAGTGACCGGCGCGCTTCGGCGGCGATCGCGGTGAACTCCTCGGCGGCGGCCGGCCCGATGTCGGGGACGCGGTAGGGCGCGCTGTCGGCCTGCACGGTGATCACCGACATGTGGTGGGCCACCACGTCGTGGAGTTCCCGGGCGATACGGGCGCGTTCCTCGAGGAGGGACGCCCTGGCCTGCTCGGCCGCGCCGCGTTCCTCGGCGACCGCGAGCCGCGCCTGGACGTCGCCCCGGCTCCGTACGGCGTTCACGGTCACGGCGGCGACCGCCAGGATCACGCTCAGGGGGAGCAGCGCGTACCACCCGCCGTGCGCCGGAACCAGTGCGGCGAGTACGGTCCCGGCCGCCAGCACCTCCAGCCACATCGCCACGATCGCGCGGCGGGAAGCGCGCAGCCCGACCACGGTGAGCGTCGCCGCCAGGGTGAGGACGGACGTCACCGCCCAGGGCCAGGGTTCTGCCGCGGAGTGGGGCCGGGTCAGGACGGCGGTCCCCACCGTCACCGCCAGCTCGGTCCACCAGGCGGTCCGAGGGCGGCTGAGCGCCAGGACGAGGGGGACGGCGCGGCCGACGGTCAGGGCCATCGCCGGGCCGTAGCCGAGATCGTAGTGCTGGGCGAGGTCCAGGGTTCCGGCGAAGTAGACCGCCGCCGCCAGCAGCCACACCACCGCGCTGAGGACCCTGCTCCCCCGTCGGCCGCCGGGGAAGGGGATCGACGGCTGCGCCAGGTCGTCCCACACCGCTCCGCGCAAGACGGCCGGGAGGGACCGGAGTTGGAGGCCGGTCAAGCTGATCTTCATCACGGGTCATCGTACGACCGGTCACACCTGGTGGAGCCAGGCGATGACCAGCATGACGCCGCCCGCGAAGGCCGCCGCGGTGACGGCGACCGGCCACACACCGACCCGGCCGCCCCACATTCCGCCCGCCAGCCGGGCGTGCAGACGGTTCAGGAGCCACAGGGCGCCCAGCCCCGCCACCGCGAACAGCAGGCCTATCCCGAAGTGCGCCAGCCAGGCCCCGGCCATCGACGGGCCGCCCCACGCGTTCGTGTAGGGGCCGGGCTGGACCAGCGGGTACAGGATGCCGCGCAGGACGAACAGGATCTCCAGCCCGACCGGGATCAGCGCGAGGAGGCCCAGCGGGAGGCACAGGAGAGAGTGCGCCAGCAGCCGCGCCCGGCCGGGCCGGCCGTTCTCGGCCCGCGCCGCCGGGCCCTGCTCGCCGATTCGGGCCCACCACCGGCGCGCCGCGTCCGAACGCCCGACTGCCACCGCGCCGGCCGCCCCCACCACCGCCGGAAGGAGCAGGGCGGCGTACCCGATCCGGCGCACGAACCGCGACCGCAGGACAACCGAGCCGGACTCCGCGGCGTTGCCGGTGCGGTGCGAAGCGATAGCAGCCATGGTCTCTTCTCCCCTCTCTGGCCGGCCTGCTTGCCGACACCCGAAACCTAGAAGCCGGCCCCTGCCCCGCGCGTCCCTCCGCAGTGCCCATACGACCCCCTACCCCGGTAGGGGGAGCGGCCGCAGGGGTTGTTGCCCATCCACCGCGCGGCCTGGCCTGACCTGCGCTTGCCGATGGCCCGGCATGGGGCTGCACTGGATTCATGGACGTTGCGGCGACTCCATCCCAGGGAGAGGCAGCCATGACAACCGTGCAAAGTTTCAACCTTCTGCAGCCGTACAAGATCGCTGAGGAGACGTTCGTCATCCCGTGGGCCCTCGAGGCCCCGCCCGTCGGCCACTTCCCGATGAACTCGATGGTGATCCGGGGAGCCGAACCCGTCCTCGTGGACACCGGGGCACCCGCGGTGCGCGCCCAGTGGCTGGAGGCTGCCTGGTCCGTCGTGGACCCCCTGGACGTACGGTGGATCTTCCTCACCCACGACGACCGCGACCACGCCGGCAACCTCCTGCCGGTCCTCGCGCAATGCCCGAACGCGACCCTGCTGACGACATGGTCCTCCATCGGCCGCATGGCCGAGGAGTGGGAGACCCCCATCAACCGGTGCCGCTTCGTGACCGACGGCGACACGATCGACACGGGCGACCGCACCCTGGTCGCCAAGCGACCGCCCCTGTACGACAACCCCACGACCCGGTCCCTCTTCGACCCGAAGACCAGCGTCCTGTGGGCCGTCGACACCTTCGCCACGAACGTGCCGGTCCCCGTGCCCGAAACGTCAGAGCTGTCGCCGGACGAGTTCCGCGAAGGCCAGCTCTTCGGCGGACGCCTGGTCTCCCCCTGGGTCTCCCTGCTGGACGCCCAGAAGTTCGGGACGGTCGTCACCGACTTCCAACGCCTGAACGCCGAGGTCATCGCCGGCTGCCACTGCCCGGTCCTGCGCGGCCCCCAGATCCCCGAGGCCTACGACCTCCTCCGCCGGCTCCCCGAAATCCCGCCGTGGACGGACTTCACCCAGTCCGACCTGGACCAGTGGATGGCGGTCGCCGAGAGCTCGGTCCCGCCGGAGCAGCCGCGGCCGTCGGCGACGTGAGCAGCGCCGCCGCCCGTCGTTGCCCCGGGCAATGAGCCGCTGAGTTGCGGGGTGGCCGACCGGGTACGCGGGCAGGCAGGGATGAGTAGGTGTACTCACGCGGCGGGGCGCGCGCTCTTCGAGACTGATCCCGGAACGAACGGGAACGGGAACGGGAGCGGGGATCGTGATGGTACGGCGTTGGTCGAAGGTCGAGATGTGGGTGCCCGGCGGCTACCTGGCGCTGGTGCTGGCGATGCAGCTCTGGGTGGTCGTGGGCAGCCGTACCGGGGACATCGGCTTCTTCGGGGTCTGGCCGATCCTGGCCACCGCGCCGGTCAGCCTCCTGCTCCTCGGCGTCCTCGGCCCCGCGATGCCCGCCGCGGCGGGCCCGGCCCCCGAGGTGGAGCCCTACTACGGCGCCGAGCCGCCCGGCCCGCTGCCGGTGCCCACGGAGTTCCCCTCCGAGAACGATCCGCTGCCGGCCGACTGGACCCCGGACACCTCCGTGGCCCCCGAGCTGGACGTGTGGACGGAACTGGGCTTCCACGCCGCGATCCTGATCGGCGCCCTGGTCAACGCCGCCGCGATCTGGGCCTTCGTACGCTTCCTCGTCCGAGACCGCTTCGGCTCCGCCAGGCTCGCCGGAGCCTAGCCCTTCCGGCGGATCAGGGTCGGACAGGCCCTAGCCCTTCCGGCCCCGCAGCCACCCCAGGGTGGCCGACAGTTCGGTTCGGGTGGCGTGGGCGGCCGCGTCCGCGTCCGCGTGCTCGATCGCGTGGACGAGGGCGGCGTGGAGCTCGTCGCCGGGGTTCCCGTCCTCGGCGCGCAGCGCGAGCAGGGCCACCAGGTCGATCAGGCCCCGGCGCAGTGCGGGCACGAACTCGGCGAACAGGTCGGTGAGTACGGGGTTGTGCGCGGCGGCGACGACGGCCGAGTGCAGGGCGATGTCGGCGTCCACGAAGGCGGCGTCGTCCGCCGAGGCGGCGGCGCGGCGGGCCGCGAGGGCCGCGGTGATGGCGGTGAGGTCCTCGTCGGTGCGGCGCTCGGCGGCGAGGCGGGCCGCCTGCACCTCGATGAGGAGGCGGACCTCGTAGACGTCGGTGACGGCGGCCCTGTTCAGCCGGGTGGACCAGTCCTCGGCCGGCTCGGTGGCGATGACGAAGACGCCGGCGCCCTGGCGGGCCTGGACGAGTCCCGCTCCGGCGAGGGCCCGCAGGGCCTCGCGCACGGTGGACCGGCCCACGCCGAGGTCCTTGGCCAGGGTGGTTTCGCCGGGGAGCCTGGCGCCGACGGGCCACTGGCCCGAGGCGATGTGCTCGCGCAGCCGTTCCGTGGCCTGTTCGACCCGCACAACGACCGCGGCACCGGAGTCGCCTGCGCCGAACTGGCCCTCCTCGCGGGCGCCCAGCGCGTCGAGGGCTGCCTCTTCGGCAACGGCGAGCGCACCGGCAACGTCGACCTGGTGACCCTGGGGCTGAACCTGTACACGCAGGGCGTCGACCCGATGATCGACTTCTCTCGCCTCGACGAGATCAGGCGCACCGTCGAGTACTGCAACCGGCTGCCGGTGCACCCGCGCCATCCGTACGTCGGCGAGCTGGTGCACACCGCCTTCTCCGGCACCCACCAGGACGCGATCGGCAAGGGGCTGGCCCACCACGCCGCACGGGCCGCCGAGTTGGGGGTCCCCGAGGACGAGGCGCCTTGGGAGGTCCCGTACCTGCCGATCGACCCGGCCGATCTGGGGCGCAGCTACGAGGCGGTCATCCGGGTCAACAGCCAGTCGGGCAAGGGCGGTGTCGCCCACCTGCTGCGCGAGGGCTTCGGCCTCGACCTGCCGCAGGCGCTGCGCGCCGACTTCTCCCGCACGGTGCAGCGGGCGACCGACGACAGCGGCGAGGAGGCCACCGCCGAGGACCTGTGGGAGCTGTTCCGCGCGACCTATCTCGTCCCGGGCACGGAGGGCGAGGTGGTGCTGGCGTCCTGGACCACCGACCGCTCACCCGCCGGAGAGCACCGCTTCGCCTGCACCCTGCGGATCGGCGGCCGCGAGTCCGACCACGAGGGCACCGGCAACGGGCCCGTCTCCGCCTTCGTCCACGCCCTGCTGGGCGCGGGCATCGCCATCGACGTCCTCGACTTCGCCGAGCACGCGACCGCGCCGGGGCCCTGCAGCCCCGCGGCGGCCTACGCCCGATGCCGCGTCGGTGCCACCGTCCGCTGGGGTGCCGGGTACGACACCTCCACCCTGACGGCTTCCCTGCTGGCCGTCCTGTCCGCCGTCAACCGGACTCCGACCACCGCTTGATGATCTTCGCCGGGGATTGCGGGGCGGGCCACACCTGGATGCGGATCCGCTCCGTCGTTTCGGGGCTCTCGTCGGAGTCGATGTCGGCCTCGGCCGCCCTGGCCAGGTTGCTCCGGGATACGCGGACGCGGTTCCAGCCCGGCGGGATCTCGAACGTGGCCGCATCGGGGGCGTAATCCGTACATCCCAGAACCATCAGGCGGCCCGACGTCACGTCGAGGCCGGCCTCCACCACGTGATCGAAGTCCGAGCTGTCATCCCCCGGTTCCCGGGGCAGGACGACGACGGTGACGGACACGTTGACGTTGACGGCCGTGCCGATGCCGAGCGCCTCCCGTGTCACCGCGAGGTGGTCGGCAACGGCCTGGTCCGTCCATGCGTCGCTCAGATCGCCGTCCGCATCCGCATCGGTCACGTGGATCTGGAAGTAGTCGGCGAAGAGGGTGAGCTCCGTCGTTGTCGTCATGACGGCACAGTGCCATGCGGCACTGACAGGGCACGCGGCGCGGCCCCGGGCCGGTGGCCCGGGGCCGCGCCGACCGGGGCCGGGCTGTCAGGCGGGGGTGATGCCGAGGAGCAGGCCGCGGCGGTCGAGTTCGAGGACGCGGTGCACGTCCCGTACCAGCGCCTGCGGGTCCGCGTTGGCGAGGACGACCCGGCCGTACGAGGTGATCAGGTCGGTGGTCTTGTCGACCCGGTCCCCCGGGGACTGCGCGCAGGTGTCGAAGAGGTAGCTGCCGAGCTCCCCGCAGGTCTCCTTGACCCGGTTCTCCGCGACCACGCCGTCCGCCGGCGAGAACAGGAAGCACTCGACCACGCCCTGCCGGAGGGACGGCGCCACCCGGGTCCCGGCCAGGAACTCCTCCGGCGCCACGCGCGACGCCAGCGTCAGATCGATCAGGGAGTGGGAGGAGGACCGCTCCACCAGCGTCGGGCCCAGGCCGCCGTGCATGCGGGCGCCGGTCTCGATGAGGACCGGGCCTCGTTCGGTGAGGACGAGCTCGCTGTGGGCGGGCCCGTTCTCGATGCCCAGCGCGGCGAGGGCCCGTTCCACGTAGGCCGTGATCTCGGGGTGGTCGCCGACCTCCACCGCCGTCATCGCACGGTAGACCGGGGTCCCGCCGACCGTCTCCTTCGTGTAGCGGAACATGTTGACGACGAACGGCGTGCCGTCGAGCGACACCGAGTCGACCACGAACTCCGGCCCGACGAGCCGTTCCTGCACGAGGAGTTCGGTGATGAGTTCACCGGCGAGGTCGACGCGGCCGAAAAGCCGGTCGCACGCGGCCCGGACCTCGTCCAGGGTGGAGCAGAAGAACACCCCGTCGGTGGCGAAGGACTTCACCGGCTTCACCACGTACTCGGCCAGGCCGCTGCCCGCGCACCACGCCACGATGGACTCGGTGTCGGAGCCCTTGTGGTGCGGGATGTACGGCACGCCCGCGTCCCGCAGCCGGGCCTGCATCAGGAACTTGTCCCGACGGGGCTCCGACGGGCCCGAGTTGGGGCGCATTCCCCAGTGGGCGGCCAGGGCGTCGTACGCCTCGACGCCCGGCTCGGAACCGCAGATGAGGAACTCGGGCCGGCGGCCGCCGCACAGGCGCTCGATCGCCGCGGCCGTCTCCGCGACGTCCGAGAAGCGCACCTCCGCGGTGAAGTCCTCGCGCGGGTACGTCGCGAGGAGCGAGGGCGGCAGGGTTTCCGAGGTCAGCACGGCGAGCGAGTCGATGCCGTACAGCTCCTTGGCGCGGCGGGCGAAGGCCGAGCCGCTGGAGTACGGGTCCACCACCACGAGCATTGCGGTCTCAGGCACGTTCGAGCACCTTCCCTTCCCGTTCGCCGGACGGTGCGCGCTCGGCGTTCCGTACGAAGGTCATCGCGAGGGACCCGACGAGCGCGCAGGCCGCCGAGATCCACAGGGCGGCCTGCCACCGCCCGCCGTCCAGCAGCTCCCCGTAGACGGCGGCCGCGACGGCTCCGCCCAGGTAGAACGAGGACTGCCGCAGGGCGATCGAGACGATCTGCCGCGCCGGGGCGAAGCCGGACATCGCGACCGTGTCGAGCAGCGGCATCAGGCAGTAGTTGAACAGCAGCCGCAGCAGGTAGAGCACGATGAAGACGGCCAGCGGGACCGTCAGCGTCTGCAGTACGAGGCCGAGGACGGCCAGGATGCCGAAGATGACCGCGCTCGGGCGCAGGGAGAACCGCTTGACCAGCACGGGCGCGAAGATGGCGCCGAAGATGCTGACGATCTTGTCGGTGCCCAGGATCAGCGAGATGTCGCTCACCGAGATGTCGTAGATCTGGGAGAACAGGACGTTCGCGAAGCGGAAGAACAACGCGATCGACGCACCCAGGAACCCGGCCGCCACGAACAGGGCCGCGAAGTTGCGCTTCTCGCCCGTCACTTCGCCCTGCTCGTGCGAGGCCCTGGCGGCCGGCCGCGGGAGCGACCGCGCCGACGGGAAGCGCAGGACGAGCATCACGCAGGCCGCGAGGAAGGACAGCAGCAGGAAGAAGCGGTACTTCTCCAGATCGCTCGTGTCGAGCAGGCCGCTGACCCCGGACACCAGGGCGGACCCGATGACGCCCGCGCCCAGGTAGCAGATGAAGAAGGTGCTGAACAGCCGGGTGCGCCCGGACTCCGGGACCTGCGCGCCGGCGATCGCGTTGCCCACCGAGAGCAGGCCCAGCATGCCCGCGAGGATCAGGCTCAGCACGACGGAGGCCGAGGCCACCGAGGACACGAACGGCAGGCCCGCGAAGGGGAGGGTGTAGAGCAGCGACGCCCCGATGAGCAGGGTCCGCTGCGAGACGTACCGGCCCAGGAGGAGCAGCGGTATGACCGCGACCGCCATGGCGCCGGTGGCAATGGCGTAGATCACGCCCGCGTCGCCCTCGCTGATGCCGCGCTCGGCGAGGTAGAAGTTGAACACCACGTCGAAGATGGTGTTGGCGAGCCCCATGAAGAACGAGGCGGCCAGGTAGAAGTAGACGGGCCGGGGCACCGCCGCGAACTTACCGCGCAAGGGGGACACGTCCCTCGGCCGGTACGAGTGCGGTTCCGGAGTGCCGCGCGATCAGCGTGGCCACGTGGTCCCACGGCCCGTAGCCGTCCCGGGTGGCCAGGTGCCCGCCGCCCGGGACGATCTCGACGGTGGTGCCCCACGTGTCCGCCAGTGCCAGGCCCCGTTCCAGCGGCAGGAAGGGGTCGTCGTCGGAGAGCACGAGGTGCGCCCGCATGGGCAGCACGACGGCGGGCAGCGGGGCCTGGGGCCTGATGGCGGGCAGCGCGTCGGCCGCCTCGACATCGGCCGGGGCGACCAGGATGCCGCCGACGACCCGGGTGTCGAAGCGCGTCGCGGCCCACTGCGCGGCGGTCACCGCGCCGCAGCTGTGGCCGATGAGGAAGACCTCGTCGTCGACGGCGCGCACGGCCTCGTCGAGCCTGGCGACCCAGCGGTCGCGGTCGACGCTCGCCCAGTCGTCCTGGACCACGCGGGAGAAGCCCTCGTAGGTGTTCTCCAGGTGGGTCTGCCAGTGGTCCGGGCCGGAGCCGGTGTAGCCGGGTACGGTCAGAAAGTGCACTGCTCTGCCTTCCGGGCGAGGTCCTGCGGGGAGACGGTGAGGCCGAAGTACCGGCCGACCAGCTCCTGGAGTTCCGCGCCGTCGTCGATGGGGGTGGTGGTGCTGGTGCCGTCCGCGACGACCGTCAGGTGACCGTCCCGTACGCTCACGCGGCCGGTCGGGGTGGGGATGCTCGCGACCTTGTGCCGGTTCAGGAGGCTGTCGGGCGAGGACGTGGTGTAGAAGTGCGCCATCTCCAGGTCGAGCGGGTGGGCCGGGGCGTCGACGAACCGGTAGATGTCCTGCCACTCGGGGGCGTTGACGGCGTGCTCCTTGACGGAGACCGTCCAGACCGGGGCCGTGGCGGCCTGGTCGAGGCGGACCCTGGTGGAGAGGGCCGGGTGGGCCAGCTCCTCGCCGTCCGCGAGCCGGACCGGGCCCCGGGGGCCGCGGGCCCCGTACCCGATGTCGAACAGCCAGCGCTCGCCGTCCAGGGCCACGGTGAACACCTGGTGGGTCGCCGGGGTCGGGTGCGGTGCGCAGCCGCTGCCGAGCCGGATCTCGTAGTCGAATCCGCAGGCGTCGAACAGCGACTGCATCATCCGCCCCGTCTCGAAGCAGATCCCGCCCCGGCGGCGGTCCACGATCACCTCGCGGAGCGCCTCTTCGGTGAGGCCGCGCTCGGCGTTGCGGTGCATGCTGAAGTTCTCGAAGGGGACGTTGTAGAGGTGCGCCTCGTGCAGGTGCCGCAGGCACCCGAGGGTCGGCTCCAGCGGCGCGTCGAAGCCGATCCGGCCGGTGTAGCCGGCGATGAGCTGGTTCACAGGGGTCTTTCTGCTGGGGGTGGGGGGACGGGCGTCAGACGTTGAGGACGAGGCGGCGGCCGATCGACTTGCTGACGCACGGGAGCATGAAGCTGGAGTCGGCCTTCTCCTGGTCGGTGAGCACCTCGTCGCGGTGGTCGATCTGCCCGGTGCGGACCTCGATCTCGCACGTCCCGCAGATGCCCTGACGGCACGAGGACGGGACGGCGACGCCGTTGCGGTTCAGCGCGTCGAGCAGCGGCTGGTGCTGGGTGGCCTCGAAGGTGATGCCGGTCTTGACGCATTCCACTTCCACGGCGGGAGACACGTCGGCACTGCCTCCCGACGCGGGCCCGTCCGCGATCAGCTGCCGCGTCCCGGGGGCCTGGTCGACGGCGGTGCGCACGGCTTCGACCATCGGGGGCGGGCCGCACACGCCGATGGTGCTGCCGGCCGGGACGGCGGCGACGATCTCGGCCCAGTCCGGGCGGCCCCCGGCTTCCGTGTCGACGGTGACGACGGTGCCGTCCTGCTCCCCGGCGAGCTCCCGGAGGCGGGCGAGGAACGGGAACTCCGCCGCGCCCCGGTCGACGTAGACGAGCCGCCAGCCGCGCAGCCGCCCGCCGGCCAGGACCGCCAGGACCGGGTTGATGCCCACGCCGGCGGCCAGGAAGTGCGTGAAGGGCGCCGGGTGCCCCGCGGTGAACCGCCCCGCCGGGGCCGAGACCCGGACGGGTGCTCCGGCGTGCAGGCGCGGAGAGAGGTGGTCACGCCGGTCGCCGCGGTGGCGGTTGCGGATCGCCAGCTCGTAGCCGTCCGCGTCGACGGCCACGACCGTGAAGGTCTTGACGCGCGGCCCGACGCGCATCGTGACGTGCTGGCCGGGCTCGGCGGCCGGGAGCGGCGCGCCGCCGGGCGGCCGGGTGATCCAGTACTGGGTGACCGTCGGCGTCAGTGCGTGCGCCGACCGGACCATGGCCGCCTTCACGCGATCAGCCCCGATTCCTGGAACGCCTCGAGGGTCGCGCCGTGCCGCAGCGCGCCGGCCTCGATGAAGTACTGGAGCGTGGGCCCGGCGCCGCGGCGCACGTCCTCCACGATCCTGTCGCGGGCGTAGACGTCGCTCATGATCTGTTCCACTTCCTGACTTCCCAGGCCGGCCGCCCGCAGCCCCAGGGCCGCGCTCGTGTAGTCCGGCTCCAGGAACGCGAAGATCAGCTGCGGGATGTACGGGCCCGCCAACTCCCGTTCCCGCTGCGTCATCGCGGGCCACAGGTGCCTGAGCAGCGTGGAGAAATAGGTGTGGTGCTTGGCCTCGTCGACCGCGTGGTCGGCCACCATCTCGCGGACCCCTCGGGGAGCCGCTCGTCCTGCGGCAGGTCCTCCAGCACCGAGGAGATGAGCGTCTCGCTGACGATGGCGAAGAGCATCTCGTCCAGGCCGCGGATCTCGTGCGGCAGGGCCTCGTGGATGCGGGCCAGCTCGGAGGTGAACGTGGGCGCCTCCGGGAGGGCCGGGGCGACACCGGTGCGGGCGCGGACCTGGCTGAGGATCTCGTAGGTGAACTGGGCGTGCCAGGCCTCGTCCGTCACGATCTTGAACGCGTCCGCACGCATCGGCTCGGGCAGGTCCAGCCCGGACATGCCGCGGCTGATGTGCCCGGTGACCGGGATGACCGCGCTCTGCTCCAGGTCGATGGTGAACCTGAGGTACTCGTAGAGCCGGTGGATCAGTACGGCCTCGCGGACGTGCGGCTCGGCCCGCTGGAGCAGCGGGTGGGAGAAGGCGGGGACGAGTTCGGGGCTGAAGAAGAGTTCACCGTCGGCCTCCAGTGCCCGCATCGGGCTGTTCCG
Organism: Streptomyces sp. NPDC091371; assembly: GCF_040684275.1. NCBI lineage: Bacteria > Bacillati > Actinomycetota > Actinomycetes > Kitasatosporales > Streptomycetaceae > Streptomyces > Streptomyces sp. NPDC091371. The sequence continues at coordinate 276,380 of NZ_JBFBFP010000001.1, read as the reverse complement.
GACGGTGGCAACGCGTTCCCAGGTACGGAAACGGCTGCGGTATTCGGATGTGGTGAGCGCCTGGTCGAGACGATTCTGGTGACGGCGGGCGAGAACGGTCCGGTTGGCCGTACTCGCAAATTGCAATGCCATTGCCTTGTTAAACCTTCGGGATTGTCCGAAAACGGTTCGCGAGACGAGGATGCTGCCAAAGCCTCAACTGGCCGTCAAGCGGCAAAAGTTTGCCGCTCGGCAGGGGGGAGCAAAAAGAAAGGCGACCGGCAATAAATTGCCGGTCGCCTGCCGTCTGAACCGGCAAAAACTTGCCGGTTCACACGGTGCATTCGATGTGTAGGGTGAGGACTACGGCAGCAGCATGACGCAGCGGATGCCGTGCTGATATGCGGGGAGGAGTACCTGGGAGGTCACGGTGATCTGCTCGGGCGAGACATGCGGAAGATTCAGCCGGTACCGGTGACCCTGGCGGAAGGCGACGACCTTCGGCCCCTGCTCCCAGAGCCGGCGGCACTCGGGATCCGCCAGGACGCCTTCGAGGAGCCTCTCGAGTGAGGCCTTGCGGGCGGAACTCGTGGCCAGGGCGAACCGGAGCATCGCGAGGTACACCTCCGCGTGCTCCTGCCAGTCGAGCATTTCCTCGCGGGCCGAGGGGTCGGTCAGCGCCCAGCGCATGAGATTGGCGGCCGGCTCGCGCACCCACGGAAACCAGGTGGCCATGAGGGTGTTGTAACCCAGCATGTTCCAGGAGCCGTCGGTGAGATAGGCGGGGAACAGGGTCTGCGCGGTGACCAGGCGCAAGAGCGCGAGCTGGCTCTCGGTCTCGCCCGTCTCGTCCGCGAGGGCGATTCCGGCGGCACCGGCGAGTGCGCGGCTGTACAGGACCATCCGTTCGTCGGGCCCCAGGACGAGCACCTCGGAAAGGCGGCTCAATATGTCGCTGGAAAGCGATACGGAGTCCCCCGACTCCAGGCTGCGGTACCAGCGCTCGCTCACACCCATGAGCTCGGCCACTTCCTTTTGTGGAAGCGCCTTTTCCCGTCCGAGTTTTACGCCTGCGTCGACTCGCCAGACCCGCAGCAGATGCGGCAGTTCCATGACCTCGAATTCCCTCCCCCGATGAGCGCGAGTCTACAGCGGGCGAGGAGGGTGACGAGTATCTCAAGGCCTTGCGCGGATCTCCGGCGGATGGCTTTCATGGATTTCAACTGCCCGCCAAAAGCAGGGTAGTTGAGAGACTGCGACAACACGAAAGCAGAACCCCATGCAGCAGCCGCCCCTGCCCGGCGACCGGTCGCGAGTGACCCAGACGACACCTCGCCGGGTCGTGATCACCGGCCTCGGCGCGATCACCCCGCTCGGCGTCGGCGTCCCGGGCCTGTGGCAAGGGCTCGTCGAGGGCCGCAGCGGTGTGCGGGCGCTGGAGGGCGAGGAGTTCTCCGACCTGCCCGTGCGCATCGCCGCGACCGTGCCGGCGGACCCCGCCGGACTGCTGCCCCCGGCCCGGGCCCGGCGCATGAACCGCGCCGCCCAGTTCGCGGTCGTCGCCGCCCGCGAGGCGTGGCGGGACGCGGGCCTCGATCCGTCCGGAACCGTGGAGAGCGGCCTGGACCCGGAGCGGGTCGGGGTCTGCCTCGGCACCATCATCGGCGGCGCCCCCGTCCTGGTCGACGGGGACCGGCGGCTGCGCGACCGGGGCCCGCGCAGCGTGTCCCCGCTCACCGCCCCCATGACCGTCGGCTCCCAGGCGGCGGCCCAGGTCTCCCTCGACCTCCGGATCACCGGCGAGGCACGCACCGTCGTGAGCGCCTGCGCTTCGGGCACCGAGGCCATCGGGCAGGCGATCGACCGCATCCGCCACGGCCGCCTCGACGTCGTCGTGGCGGGCGGCACGGAGGCGGCCGTCACCCCCGCCGTGATGGCCTCCTTCTCCGCGATGCGGGCCCTGTCCACGCGCAACGACGAGCCGGCCCGGGCTTCGCGGCCCTTCGCCAAGGACCGGGACGGTTTCGTCCACGGTGAAGGCGCCGGCCTGGTCGTCCTGGAGTCGGAGGAGCACGCGCTGGCCCGTGGGGCGAGGATCTACTGCGAGGCCGCCGGCTGGGGCCTGTCCGCCGACGCCCACCACATCTGCGCGCCCGACCCCTCGGGCGAGGGGATCCTCCGCGCGCTGCGCCGGGCGCTCGCCGACGCCGGTTCCGTACCGGCCGACGTCGTCCACATCAACGCGCACGCCACCGCCACCGTGGACGGCGACCTCGCCGAGGCCACGGCGCTGCGGCGGTTCCTGGACGAGCGCGGCGGGGCGGCACCGGGCGTCCCGGTGACGGCCGTCAAGGGCAGCCTGGGCCACCTGCAGGGAGCGGCGGGAGCGGTGGAGGCCGTGGTGTCCGCCCTCACGCTCCACCACGGCCGCATTCCGCCCACGATCGGCTGCGACGACCTCGACGACGCGTGCGGCATGGACGTGGTCACGTACGTGCCGCGGCCGCTGCCGACCACCGGTGACATCGTGCTCAGCAACTCCTTCGGGTTCGGCGGCCACAACGCCGTGCTCGCCCTGCGCCGCGAGAGGAGCGCCGCATGACCGCTCCCGTCCCCGCCCCCACCCCCCAGGACCTGGTCCGCGAGTTCCACCGGGCCTTCGGCCTCGGACTCGGCCCCGGCCGCCCGGCCCCCGTCCCGCCGGAACTCGCCCGGCACCGCCAGGTGCTCCTCGAGGAGGAGGTGGCCGAGGTCGCCGAGGCGACGGAGTCCGGCAGCCTCGCGGCCCTCGCGCACGAACTGGCCGACGTCGTCTACATCGCGTACGGCACCGCCGCCGTCCACGGCATCGACCTCGACGCGGTCCTGGCCGAGGTCCACCGCGCCAACATGTCCAAACTCGGCCCCGACGGCCGCCCCGTCCTGCGGGAGGACGGCAAGGTCCTCTAGGGCCCCTCGTACCGTCCCCCGCGGATCGCCGAGGTCCTGGCCCGCCAGGAGGGATCCTGACCGCGACTGGGGTTGTCGGCCGATCTGCCAGGGACACCGCACCGCCGGGCACCGTGACGCGGCTCACTCCGGCCGGGGCGGGTGGCCCGTCACATCCGGGCCCGCCGTCTTGTCCTCTAGTCGTACGCACGAGGCCGTGAGGCCGTCCCAGGAGGTTGACGATGAGAGTCCTGCTCGCCGGAGCGACCGGTGCCATCGGCCGTCCGCTGACCCGCGCCCTGGTCCGCGACGGCCACGAGGTGCTGGCCCTCGCCCGGACGGACGTCTCCGCGGCCGCGGTGCGCGCCCTCGGCGCGGCTCCCGTACGTGCCGACGCGCTGGACCGGGACGGCCTGCTGCGCTCCCTCGACGGTCTGGCGGCGGACGCGGTGATCCACCAGCTGACCGCGCTCAAGGCGCCCAAGCGGACGCTGACCGCGGACGACCCGAGCAACGTGCTGCGCGTCCGGGGCACGGCGAACCTGCTGGAGGCCGCCGGTGTGCTCGGCGCGGGCCGGTTCCTCACCCAGTCCCTCGTGCTCGGCTACGGCTACCGCGACCACGGCGACCGGTTCCTCACCGAGGAGGACCCGTTCGGCGTCCCCGGCGGCACGGTCGCCGACCACGTCATGACCGGCCTCCTGGAGGCTGAGGGGCGGCTCTTCGCCGCCGGGCACGTGGCCGGCACGGCGCTGCGGTACGGGGTGTTCTACGGGCCGGGGACCTGGTTCGACCCCACCCCGGGGAGCCGGGCCACCCCGGTCCCGCTCGGCGGGGGCGGCGTGGTGCCCTGGGTCCACGTCGAGGACGCGGCCGAGGCCACCGTCGCCGCGCTGACGCGGGGCCGGGCGGGCGAGGCGTACAACATCGTCGACGACCGGCCGTCGCACTGGGGCGAGCTCGCCGCGGCGCGCGGCGGACGGCGGGTCCTGCTGCCCGGGTGGGCGCTGCGCCTGATGGTCCCGTACCTCGGCGCCCTCATGCTCGACACCCGGCTGCGGGTCTCGCACGAGAAGGCGACCCGCGAACTCGGCTGGACCCCCCGCCGCCCGGACCACCGGTCGGGCATGCGCGCCGCCTGATCCGTTCTACGAGGACCGTCCGCGCACCGTCCTCCAGGTGACCACCGCGCCGGCCGCGACCGCCGCCAGCAGGGTGCCGGCGATCGCGGTGGCGACGGCAGCGGTGTTCAGGTGCAGGCCCACGCCGGCCGAGGTGGTCTGGGAGAGGCCGGAGGCCATGCCGGCCAGCGGGGGCAGCGTAACCAGCACGCCGAGGGCGGCGCCGACGGTGACGACCGTCGCGCTCTCGCCCACGGAGAGCAGGAGCAGCTGGCGCACGGTGCCGCCGGCGGACTTCATCACCGCGAAGTCGCGGCGCCGGCCGTGGGCCGCCATGGCCATGCTGTTGGCGACGGCGATCACGCTGTAGCCGACGGCGATGGCGATGAGCATGGCGGCCAGGCTGTCGGTGAGCCTGGCGTCGGTGTCGTAGTCCGCCAGGGCGTACGCGGCGGCGTCGTGCAGGGCGGTGCCGGGGACGGCGTCGGAGGCCTCGGTCCCGGCCGGGACGAAGATGTCGTCGGTGAGCGCGGCCGGGTCGTGGGCGCGGACCAGGTCGCGGGGGACCACGAAGTCGCCGCGGGCCGGGTCGTCGGGCAGGACCGCGCCGATCCGCAGGGGGACGCTCGCGCCGTCGGCGAACCGGACCGTGACGCTCTGGCCCTGCTCCAGGCCCAGGTCCGTGGCGGTACGTGTGCCGAGCACGGCCTCGCCGGGCTGGTTCCAGCGCGGGTCTCGGGTGCCGAGGACGTCCAGGACGGTCGGCTTGCCGGCGGTGGTGGTGATGAACGCGCGGGTCGGCAGGGCGGCCTTGCCCACCGGGTTGGCGGCGACGGCCTCGTCGGTGTTGCCGGGGGTGCCGGCCGGGGTGACGATCGTCTGGCCCGCGACCTTGAGGGCCTCGCCCGCCGGGTAGGCCACCCGCATGGTCTCCACGATGCCGCTGAGCAGGACGGCGAAGCCGACGGCCGCGATCACGGGGGCCACCAGGGAGGCCGCGCGGCGGGGGTTGGCGACGAGTTCGGCCCGGATCAGCAGCGGGCCGGCCGAACCCCGCCGCCGGAACGGCGCGGTCAGGACGCGGCCGACGGGGCCCACGAAGACGGGGGCGAGCAGGGCTGCCGCGACGACGAGGGCCATGGTGGCGAGGATCGCCGTGTTGATCCGCTTGTCGGCGGTGCTGGTGGCGGTGCCGACGGCGAGGACGGCACCGGCACCGAGGACGGCCAGGCCCGTGATCCAACGACCGCGCCCCATGGCCGTGTTGGCCGACCGGCTGTCGAGCAGCGCCTCGATCGGGGCCACCCGCGCGGCCTTGCGGCCGGCGGCCCAGGCGCCGGTGACGCTGACGCCGACTCCGATCGCGCAGGCCGTGAGCAGCGGCCAGGCGGAGACGGTGGTCCCCATGCCCGGCGGGGTCACGTCCAGGCCGCGCAGGATGTCCCGCAGCACGGGGGTGGCGGCGACCCCGGCCAGGCAGCCGGCGATCGAGCCGAGCACGCCGACCACGGCGGCCTCGCCGAGGATCATGCGGCGGACCTGCTCGGGGCCGGCGCCGATGGTGCGCAGCAGGCCGATCTCCCGGCGGCGCATGCCGGTCGCCAGGACCAGCATGGAGGCGACGACGAAGACGGTGGTGAACAGGCCGAGGAGGGCCATGGCGCTGATGAGCTGGACGCCGAGGAAGCGCTTGTGCTCGATGTACGCGGGCTGGAGTGCGGCGCGGCCGTCGCCGGAGACCACGGTGCCCCCGGCGCCCCCGGCGTCCTCGGCGCCGAGGACATCCTTGGCGCCGGCGGCGATCGCGTCGGCGGAGGCGCCCGGGTCGGCGATCAGCGCGATGGCGCTGACGCCGGGCTGCTGCCGGGCGGCGAACGCCTCGCTGAAGTAGTAGCCGGGTCCGTCCACGGTGCCGACGACGGTGAACCGCTCGCGGCCCGCGGTGATGTTGACGGTGAGTTCGCTGCCCGCGGCCGCGCCGAGGGCGCGGTCGACCACGACCTCGCGGTCGCCGCTCGGGGCCCGGCCGGAGACCAGCCGGTAGGGGGCCGTCAGGGTGCTGTCCCAGCCGTGCCCGGCTTCCAGGGCGCCCTCGTCGGTGACGGGTTCGCCGCCGACGATCGCCTGGGCGTAGAAGGAGCGGTCCGCCACGACGGCGGCCACTCCGGGGACCGCGTCGAGTCCGGCCAGGAGGGGCGCCGCCTCGGCCCCGCTCCACGGGATCCGGTCCGCACGGCTGCCGTCCGCGTCGACGGCCTGCGGGGGCAGGGCCAGGGCCGCGGTGCCCGCGTACCGGGGCTGGACGGTGGGGCGGGAGGAGTCGTAGACGACCAGGGTGGTGGTGATGAGGGCCACGCCGACCAGGACGGCGATGAAGGCCCCGAGGAATCCGGACCAGCGTGCGCGGACGTTCGCGAGGATCAGCATCACGCCTCCAGCCGGGCCATGTGGGCGGCGATCTCGGCGGCGGTCCCGGCGGCATTGGCGCCGCCCGGGCCCCGGTCCAGCGGGACGCGGTCGGCGATCCGGCCGTCCTTGAGGAAGACGACGACGTCGGCCACGGCCGCCGCCACCGGGTCGTGGGTGACCATCAGGGTGGTCTGGCCCTCCCGGTCGACGAGCATCCGCATCATCCGCAGCACCTCCTTGGAGGTTTCGGTGTCCAGGGCGCCGGTGGGCTCGTCCGCGAAGAGCACGTCGGGCCGGGTGACCAGGGCGCGGGCGAGGGCGACGCGCTGCTGCTGACCGCCGGAGAGCTCGCTGGGGCGGTGGCCGGCCCGCTCGGCCAGGCCGACCGCGGCGAGCGCGTTCGCGACCTGCTCGCGGCTGACCTTGCGGCCGGCGAACCGGGACGGCAGCTCCACGTTCTGGGCCGCCGTCAGGGACTCGACGAGGTTGAAGGCCTGGAAGACGAATCCGACGTGGTCGCGGCGGAGCTTGGTGCGCTCCTTCTCACTCTGCGGGCCGATGTCGACGCCCGCGAGGACGATCCGCCCACCGGTCGGCCGCTCCAGTCCGGCCGCGCACTGCAGCAGGGTGGACTTCCCGGAGCCGGAAGGCCCCATGATCGCGGTGAAGGTGCCGCGCGGGAAGCCGATGGAGACGCCGTCCAGGGCGGTCACCGAGCGGCCGCCGGCGCCGTGGACCTTCCGTACGCCCTGGAGCTCGACCGCGTCCTGCGGGGAGGTGTGCCTCGTTGTCGTCATGGGTCGATTCCACGCCCCGCAGGGTGGCCGGGGCACTGACCCAGCCTCTACTCCCGGGGTAGAGCAGGCTCTACCGCGCCGACCCGAAGGGCCGGGTTACGGTGGGCGGATGCGCCCCACAACGGCCTGGCAGGCCATGGCTCAGCGTCCCGTGAGCTTCCTGACCTCGACCTGGCCATGGCGGTCCCTCGGCTATCTGGCCGGGGGCGTCGTGGTCGGTGCGGCGGCCGTCGTGGTCTTCGCCGCCGGTCTGGCGGCCGGCATCGCGCTGCTGGTGGTACTGATCGGCATCGCGCCCCTGGTGGGGCTGGTGCTCGCCTCCACCGTCGTGGCCTCGGTGGAACGCCGGCGGCTGCGGCTGGTGGACCTCGACCACCTGCCCGACCCGCACCGCGCGCCGGACGCGCCCGGGCTGAGGAGCTGGGCGGCCACCCGGCTCGGCGAGCAGGCGACCTGGCGCGAGCTGGTGTTCACGCTGGTCTCGGCGGCCGCGCTGTGGTGGCTGGACCTGCTGGTCCTGGGCTTCTCCTTCGGGCTGCCCGCCCTGACCATCGCCTCGACGGACGGCGAGACCTGGCCCTGGACGGTCTTCGGCGTGCTCGTGCTGCTCGCCTCCCCCTACACGGTGACCTCGTGGGCGGGGGCGCGGGCCGCCATGGCCCGCACCTTCCTCGCCCCGCGCGACCGGGAGCTCGGCGAGGAGCTGCGCGAGGTGCGCGCCTCGCAGTCCCGCCTGCTGGACTCCTTCGACGCCGAGCGGGTACGGATCGAACGCGATCTGCACGACGGGGCGCAGCAGCGGCTGGTCTCCCTGGGGATGACCCTGGCGATGCTGCGGCTGGACACCCCGGAGGGCTCCCCCCAGGCCGAGCTGCTCACCCAGGCCGAGGCCCAGCTCTCCACCGCCCACCAGGAGCTGCGGGCGCTGATCCGGGGTCTCAATCCGCCGGTGCTGGCCGATCACGGGCTGGTCGCGGCGGTCGAGGACTACGCCGGCCGGTTCCCGATCCCGGTGACGGTGGACCTGCGGCTGCCCGAACGGCTGCCCAGGAAGCTGGAGACGACCATGTACTACCTGATCAACGAGGCCATGACGAACATCGCCAAGCACAGCGGGGCCACGGCGGCCGAGGTGCGCGGTCGCTACCATTCCGACCTGTTGATCTTCGACATCACGGACGACGGCCGCGGCGGCGTCGATCCGGCGGCGGGCAGCGGGGTGACCGGACTCGCCGACCGGGTCGCGGCGCTCGACGGCCGGATGCGCGTGTCCAGCCCGGTCGGTGGTCCCACCCTGCTGCATGTGGAGGTTCCGTGTCGCTTCGCCTGATCGTGGCGGAAGACGCCGTGCTGTTGCGCGAGGGCCTGGTCGGGCTGTTGCAACGGGTCGGCCACGAGGTGGTGGCGGCGGTGGGCGACGCGGACGCCCTGGTCGCGGCCGTGCGCGCCGACCGGCCGGACCTGATCGTCACCGATGTGCGGATGCCGCCGTCGCTGAAGGACGACGGGCTGCGGGCGGCGGTGGCGCTGCGCGAGGAGTTCCCCGGGCTGCCCGTGCTCGTGCTCAGCCAGTACGTGGAACGCTCGTACGCGCTGGGCCTGTTGGACTCGGGCGGCGGGGCAGGGGTGGGCTACCTGCTCAAGGAGCGGGTGAGCGCGGTGGCCGATTTCACGGCCGCGATCGAACGGGTCGCCGCGGGCGGGACGGTGGTGGACCCGGAGGTGATCCACCAGCTCGTACGGCTGCGCCCGGACCCCTTGGAGCGGCTCAGCCCCCGGGAGCGCGAGGTGCTCGGCCTGATCGCGGAGGGCCGTTCCAACGCCCAGCTGGGCGCGCACCTGTTCATCAGCGAGGCGGCCGTGAACAAGCACATCGGCAACATCTTCGCCAAGCTGGACCTGCCGGTGGACACCGAGGGGCACCGGCGGGTGCTCGCGGTCCTCGCCTTCCTGCGGGCGTGAACCGGCCCCCGCCCGCCCCCGCCTGACAGCACCTGACACATGCCGGCGCCCGCTGTCAGCGGGCTGCCCGGGGGCTGTCAGGCGGGCCCGGCATCGTCACGGTCGTCGAGAACGACGAGGACCTGACGAGGAGTGGTTGACCATGGCGTACGCGATCCGGGCCGAGGGACTGGTCAAGAAGTACGGGGACTTCACCGCCCTGGACGGCGTCGACCTGGAGGTCCCGGCCGGCAAGGTCGTCGGCGTCCTGGGCCCCAACGGCGCCGGCAAGACCACCACCGTGCGCATCCTGGCCACGCTGATGCGCCCCGACGCCGGGCACGCCACCATCGGCGGCCACGACGTCGTCAAGGACCCGGTCAAGGTGCGGCAGCTGATCGGGCTGACGGGCCAGTACGCCTCCGTGGACGAGACCCTGTCCGGCCTCGAGAACCTGGTGCTCATCGGGCGGCTGCTCGGGCTGTCCCGGCGCGGTGCGAAGGTGCGGGCCGCCGAGCTCCTGGAGAACTTCTCCCTCACCGACGCGGCCCGCAAGCCGATCGCCACCTTCTCCGGCGGCATGCGGCGGCGGCTGGACCTGGCGGCCTCCCTGGTCGGCCGGCCCGAGGTGCTCTTCCTGGACGAGCCCACCACCGGTCTGGACCCGCACGCCCGGCAGGAAGTCTGGGACGTCGTACGGCGGTTGGTCGCGGACGGCTCCACGGTGCTGCTGACCACCCAGTACCTCGAGGAGGCGGACCAGCTCGCCGACTCCATCACCGTCTTCGACAAGGGCCGCAAGGTCGCCGAGGGCCGGCCCGGTGAGCTCAAGCGCCGCGTCGGCGGCCAGATCCTCCAGGTCCGGCCCACGGTGGCGTCGGACGTGCCGCAGGTCGCCGGGATCCTCACCGAGCTGACCGGACACGCCCCCGCCCAGGACTCCGGGGTGCTCACCGTGCCGGCCGACGACCCGCTGGTCGTCGCCGCGGTCGCCCGCCGCCTGGACGGCGCCGGCATCACCGCCGACGAACTCGGCCTGCGGCTGCCCAGCCTGGACGAGGTCTTCCTCGCCCTGACCGGACACGCCCCCGCCGTCCCCGCCGCCGCCAACCAGCCCGTGGCCGTCTGAGCCTTCGCCTCCCCCGGCTGCCCCGTTCCGCACTGACTTTCCCGAGAGGACCCCCGTCATGAGCACCCAGCCCCTCGCCGCCCGCACCCCGCTCCCCGGCCGCATCGGCCTCGCGCAGACCGGCCGGCACAGCCTCGCCCTCGCCGGCCGCGGCATCACCAAGTTCATGAAGTCGCCGATCCAGCTGGTCGACGTGATCCTCACCCCGATCATCAGCCTGCTGATGTTCATCTACCTCTTCGGGGACGCCATGTCGGGCGGCGACACCGACGGCTACCTGCGGCTCGTCGTCCCCGGCGTCATGGTCATGGCCGTCTTCCAGGCCAGCGTCGGCATCGGCGCCTCGCTCTGCGCGGACGCCAGTACCGGGATCTTCGACCGCTTCCGCAGCATGCCGATCGCCCGCTCCAGCCCGCTGATCGGCGCCGTGCTCGCCGACATCGTCCGCTACGTGATCTGCCTGGGCACCCTGGTCGTCCTCGCCCTGGTCATGGGCTACCGCGTCGAGACCGGCCCGGTCGCCTCGCTCGCCGCGCTCGCCCTGCTCATCGGCTTCGCCCTCAGCTTCTCCTGGATCTCGGTCTACCTCGGCATGCTGATCAAGAACCCGGCCTCCGTGCAGGGCCTGATGACCATCCTGATCCTGCCGCTGACCTTCGCCAGCAACGTCTTCGTCCCCCGGGAGGGCATGGCCGGCTGGCTCCAGGCCTGGTCCGACGTCAACCCCGTCTCCCTGGTGGCCGACGCGGTCCGCGGCCTGCTGAACGGCGGCCCGGTCGCCGGTTCCCTGGCCGGCACCGCCGCCTGGATGGCCGGCGTGATCGTGGTGTTCTTCCCGCTGGCCATGCGCGCCTACCGCAAGAACGCCGGGTGACAGTCCGGTGGTGAGCCCGGCCGGGCGGGGTCCGCACCCACGGGGGTGAGGCGGACCCCGCCCGGCCGTCCACATGACCGCGTGCCCCGTCAGGTCCGCTGCACCGCCCGCAGGGTCTCCGCCTCCAGCCACCGCAGCGCGTCCTCGCGGGAGTACGAGGCCCCGTCCTCGAACGCCTTCTTGAAGCCGTCCTCGCCGACCGCCGCCACGATGCGGTCGACCAGCTCGCGCCACTCCGGCTCGCCCCAGTCGAAGGCGCCGCGCATCACCTGGCTCATGCCGAGGGACTTGGCGCCCTCCTCGGGAGCGCCCTCCCAGGTCAGCAGTCCGCCGAGCAGTTCGGCCACCCAGGCGAGCGCGGCGCCCGCGCCCTGGCCGAACAGGGCGCCGGCCGCCTCGGGCAGCAGGGCCCTGGCCGCCGCGGCGTCCCCCTCGGCGAGACGGTTCTCGATGCGGGTGCTGACGATCAGGTCGCGGGCCAGCTCCCTGAGGGACGGGCGCCGGGCGCTCAGCGCCTCGAGCCGGTCGAGGGTGGCGTCGGACTGCGCCAGGTCGCCGGCCCTGCGGTGCACGTTGGCCAGGCCCACGAGGATGTTGGCCTCCAGGCGCAGCTGTCCGCGCTCGCGGGCCTGCCGGTGCGCGGCGTGCAGGTCCCGGAAGGCGCCCTCCAGGTCGCCGCTGCGGCGGCGTTCGCGGGCGAGCCGGGCCTTGCTGAGGTAGAGGTAGTCCTCGGTGCCGAGTTCGGAGCTGAGTGCCACGGTCCGCTCGAAGGTGGCGATGGCCTGGGGGTATTCGCCGCGCAGGGAGTGGTCGCGGCCGATCGGGAACAGGCTCATCACGAGTCCCCAGCGGTCGCCCACCTCCTCGAAGCCGCGCAGCGCCTCGGACCGGGACCCGGCGCCGGTGACCAGGTCGCCCTGTTCGGTGAGGGCGAAGTCCCGTGCCAGGTGGGCACTGGCCCGGACCCAGGGGTCGGGTGATTCGAGGGGGTCCTGGTGCGCGGCGGAGCCCGGTCCCGACGCGCTCCCGGCGAAGGAGACCTGGGACATCCTCAGGAGCAGGACGGCCGGGTGGAACTCGCGCGGACTCGCCCTCGGCCGGCGCGGGCGCCTGCGCCAGGTGGGTGTCCAGGTGGGTGCTCATCCCCCTGATGCCCCAGTACCAGTACATCGCCCGGGCGAAGCGCGCGGCCAGGTCCCCGTCCCCGGTGTCGGCGACCGAGCGCAGCGCGAGGACGAGGTTGTCGTGTTCGGCGTCGAAGACCTCGATCGCGCGCAGCTGTTCCCTGGTGCGCAGGCGCGGTTCGCACTCCTCCGCGAGGGCCAGGAAGTACGCGGCGAAGCGCCGGGTGACGGCGTCCCCGGACTCGGCCGCGGCGAGCTGCCGCCCCGCGTACGCGCGCACCGTCTCCAGCATCCGGTAGCGCGGCTCGCCCGTCCCTTCGTCGACGGCGGTGACCAGCGACTTCTCGACGAGGGCGTCCAGGACGTACGGAATGTCGGCGGCCGGCAGCGAGTCGTCCGCGCAGACCGCTTCGAGCGCGGTGACGGTCGCGCCGCCCGGGAACACCGACAGCCTGCGGGCGAGGATCCGCTCGGGCTCGTCGAGCAGGTCCCAGCTCCACTCGACGAGCGCGAGCAGGGTGCGCTGGCGGGGCAGGGCGGTGCGGCTGCCCGAGGCGAGGAGGCGGAAGCGGTCGTCGAGGCGGCGCGCGATCTGCTCGACGCTCATCGAGCGGAGCTTCGCCGCAGCCAGTTCGAGGGCGAGCGGCATGCCGTCGAGCCGGCGGCAGACCTCGACCACGGCGTCGAGGGTCGAGTCGTCCAGCGTGAAGTCCGGCCGGACGCCGGCGGCCCGGTCGGTGAAGAGGCGGACGGCGGGCGACTGCGCGGCCTCGGCGGGCTCCGGCGATCCCATCGGGACGTCGAGCGGGCCGAGGTGGCACAGGGCCTCGCCGGTGATGGCGAGGGCCTCGCGGCTGGTGGTGAGGATCCGCAGTTCCGGGAGCTGGTCGAGGAGTTCGGCGGCGAGTTCGGCGGCCGCCTCGACGAGGTGCTCGCAGTTGTCGAGCAGGAGCAGGGCGTCGCCGCTGCCGAAGAGCCCGGCCATGCGCTCGACGGGGGTGGCCCGCTGCCCCGGCCCGGCTTCGTAGAGGCGGCCGTCGGTGGAGCTGAGGGCGCCGAGTACCGCGTCGGCCAGCTGGTCGGGGGCGCTCACACCGGCGAGCGGCACGAACCAGACGCGGCCGCGCGCGTGGGCGCGGTCCCGCGTGGCCGCTTCGAGGGAGAGCCGGGTCTTGCCCGCGCCGCCGGGGCCGACGATGGTGACGAGCCGGCTGTGGGCCAACTGCCCGGCGAGCCCGCTCAGTTCGCCGTCGCGGCCGACGAAGCTGGTGAGCCGGGCCGGGAGCCGGCTCGGGGCGGCCTCGGCCCGCTCGGCCGGGGTCTCCAACTCGCCGCGCAGCAAGGTCAGATGGATCTCGCTCAGCTCGGCCGACGGGTCGACGCCGAGTTCGTCGCCGAGCCGCTCCCGTATCGCCTCGTACACGGCGAGGGCGTCGGACTGCCGTCCGGCGGCGGACAGCGCCCGCATCCGCAGCCCGGCGACCCGCTCGCTGAGCGGCCGTTCGGCGCCGGCCGCTTCGAGGTCGGCCAGCACCTCTCCGTACCGACCGAGGCGCAGCTCGGCATCGCAGCGGTCCTCGGCCGCGGCGGTCCGCAGGTCGTCGAGCCGGGTCGCGACGGGCCCGGCGAAGGGGGCGCCCGGGACGTCGGCGAGCGCCGCACCCCGCCACAGTCCGAGCGCGGCCCCGAACTGTGCTGCCGCCTCGCCGGGCCGCCCGGCCGCGAGTTCCCGCCGGCCCCGGGCGGTCAGGTCCTCGAAGCGGTGTACGTCGACGTCCTCGGGCCGTACCGAGAGCCGGTAGCCGCCCGCCGCGGACTCCACCGTCGCGCACCCGCGCAGCGCCCTGCGCAGCCGGGAGGCCAGTGCCTGCAGCGCGTTGGCCGCGTCGGCGGGCGGCTCCTCCCCCCACAGGCCGTCGACGAGGGAGTCGGCGGACACGGTCCGGCCCTCTTCGAGGGCGAGCCGGGCGAGGAGCATCCGCAGCCGTGCGCCGCCCACCTCCACCGGTGTCCCGTCCTCGGCGTACGCCCGAACCGGTCCCAGCAGCTCCACGCGCAACACGGCGGCCTCCCCCTCCGACCGACCCGGCCCCTACCGTGTCGATCTTGCTTCCAACGCCGGGTCAGCATCACCCAACTCATGCCCCTGGTAAAGGGCATTCGGCGCCGGACGGCCCCGCGCCCGGTCAGGCCCGGCCCATCCCGTTCGCGGGCGTCTCACCGTTCGAGAAGATCCGGTCGAGGTGGTGCCGGAGCACCGCGATGGCCGACTCGGGGCCGCGCTGGCCGACGAGGATGCTGGTGCCCATCGTCGCCGCCATTGCGAGCAGGCTGATGGCCTCGGTGCGCGCGTCGGCGCCCGGGTCGGCCAGGCCGGCCGCCTGGGCCCCTTCGATCAGGCCGGTCAGGGCGTTCTCGGCGGCGTCGGGGTTGTCGATGAAGGGCTGGGCGGCGAGCGCCTCGTCGGTCACGGAGAGGATCGAGTAGGAGCTGTAGAGGAGGTGGAAGGTGCGGCTCTCCCCGTCGGTGGGGAGGGAGGCCAGCAGCAGCGCCTCGATGGTCGCGCGCGGGCCCGGGTCGGGTCCGGCGGCGGCGAGGCGGGCGCCGACCCGCGCGGTGAAGCGTGCGGTCAGGTGCTGGAGTCCGTAGAAGAGCAGCTTCTCCTTGGTCTCGAAGTAGTACTGCACCAGCCGGAGCGATACGCCGGCCTCCGCGGCCACGTCGCGCATGCCGACGGCGTGCAGCCCCCGCCGTCCCGCGACCTGGATGAGCGCCTCGGCGATCTGGGCGCGCCGCTCCTCGTGGTCCACACGCTTCGGCATGTTCCGGTGTCTCCGCCCGTCGGTGGTGGGTTCGCGGTCCGTTCCCCGGACCTCTTTATGGTACCGCCATACCAACATCATGGTACGGTCGTATCACGAAGAACGGATGATCTTCCCGGAGGTGCCCCGTGCCCGAGAACACGACCCGTGTGCGCCGCGACGTCGGCCGCTACGTCAACGACGAGCTGCGCGACCGCTACTTCGCCGCCGCCGACGTCCTCTACGCGATGGGGGCGCCCCTGCGCTCCGAGACGGACGTCGAGACCAGCTTCGGCACCACGCACGTCTACCGGTACGGCCCCACGGACCCCGCAGCCGAGTCCCGCACGCCGATCGTCCTGATCCACGGCGCGGGCTACTCCTCCGCCATGTGGTACCCCAACACCCCCGGGCTCAGCCTCGACCGCCCCGTCTACGCCCTCGACACCCCCGGCGACGCGAACCGCAGCGTCCACCGCGAGCCCATGTGGCAGCCCGAGCGGGCCGCCCAGTGGATGGACGAGGCCCTCGACGCGCTCGGCCTCGACCGGGTCCACCTCGTCGGCTCCTCCTACGGCGGCTGGCTGGTGCTCAACCAGGCCCACCGCCGCCCCGGACGGCTCGCCTCGGTCACCGCCCTCGACCCCGGCGGCCTGGAGAAGGTCGGCCTGCGCTTCTTCGCCTGGGTCTTCATCAGCCTGTTCGCCACCTTCGCTCCCAAGGCGCTGCGCCCCCGGCTCGCCAAGTGGCTGGACCAGCCGGTCATCGCCGTTCCCGAGATGCGCAAGTGGATCCAGCTCGGCGCCCGCGCGTACCGGATCCGCCGCCCCGCACCCCTGCCGCTGGCCGAGGACGCGCTGCGGTCCATCCGGACCCCGCTCTACGTGATCATGGGCAAGCACAGCCTGCTCGTGCACCCGAAGCGCCAGCTGGAACGCGTACCGCGCCTCGTCGCCGGGGCCCGCGCCGAGATCATCACCGCGACGGGCCACGGACCGCAGATCGACCACCCGGACGTGGTCAACGCCCGGATGCTGGGCTTCATGGAGGACGCCGACTCCCTCGACCCGGCCACCGCCCAGGGGCCGGCCGCCTCCTAGGGCTCCAGGTGGGCGAAGCCGACCTCGAAGCGCTCGACCGTGATGATCCGCTGCCCCTCGCGCCGGGCGGATTCCGCCCGGATCGCGGCGGCGCGGTCCTCGCTCGCCAGCATGGTCTCCTCGTCCTCCCACAGGGTCAGCGACTTCGCCTTCCCCGAGGCCCGGTCGACGAGGTAGTAGGCGCCCCGGAAGCCGGGGGCGTCGCGGATCTGCTCGACGATCGCCTCCGAATGCGCCGCCACGTCCCCTTCCGCCGGGAGCGGAGATCCCTGGTAGGTGCTGAGCCTCGCGAACATCTCCGGCTTCCCTTCCTGGCCGGGCGGCCCGGCTGGGACGGGCAGCTCCACGACCAGGGTGCTCCGGCGGGCGGCACCGCGCATGCCGAGCGGACAATGGGGGTGAGGAACGCTTCTGCCGAGGAGAGGCGGGACGCCGTGGTGTCGTACGTAGCCGTGACCGCCCTGAGCCATACCGGGCTGGTGCGCGACCACAACGAGGACAGCCTGGTCGTCGGGCCGTGGACGCTGTGCGGGACCGTGACCGAGAGCCCCCAGACCTTCCTGTTCCCGCTCGGCCGCCCCCTGGTCGTCGCGGTCGCCGACGGGCTGGGCGGGCAGCCGGCCGGCGAGGTGGCCAGTGCGCTCGTCGTGCGCCAGCTCGCCTCCCTCGGCCCCTCCCTGGAGGACGAGGAGAGCGTCGGTGACGCGCTGAACCTGTGCAACGGCATGGTGTACTCGGCCGCCGACGGCCGACCCGAGCTGACCTCCATGGGCACCACCGTGGCGGGCACGCTCCTCGTCGGGGAGTCCCTGCTGTCCTTCAACGTCGGCGACAGCCGGGTGTACCACGCGGACAAGGGCGGGCTGCGCCAGGTCAGCGTGGACGACAGCCCGCCGCCGGAGCCGGGACGGCGCACCACCTCCCTCGTCACGCAGGTGCTCGGCGGCAGCCGCGGGTACAGCTCGGTCACCCCCCACATGGCGGCCTTCCCGCTGTCCGGGGACGACCGCTACCTGCTGTGCAGCGACGGGCTGACCGACCCGCTGCCCGACGAGGAGATCGACGGGCTGCTGCGGGTCCACGACGACGGCAAGGCCGCCTTCGAGCTGTGGAAGGCCGCCATCGAGGCCGGCGGCCCCGACAACATCACCCTCGCGCTGGTACGGGTCAACGCGTAGCCCGGGGCCCTCAGAGCTGGTCCGTGAAGCGTTTCAGCGCCCGCGCGCCCAGCGGGGCCAGCAGGGGGCGCAGCGCCCCGTCGACGAGGCGGATGCCCGGGAGCCGCAGGCCGCCGAAGAAGGCGAACCGGGTCCCCTCCCCCTCCGGTACGGCGGCCATCCCGCCGATCACGAAGCGGCTCTGCATCAGGCACCAGCCGGGGCGCAGGACGACGTCGAAGCGCGCCCGCATGCCGAGCGGGCTGCGGGCCCGGGCTTCGAGGCGGTCGCCGTCGGCCTCGGTGACCGTGAAGGCGCTGATGTCGGTGATCAGCATGGGCATCTGCCGCTCCAGGTCGGAGGCGAGCGCCCAGACCCGGTCGAAGGGGGCGTCGATCAGGTGCTCGGCGTACCCCGTGCCGGGTGTGGTGCGGGCGATCACGCGGAGCCTGCGGACGGGGTCGAGTTCGGCGACCGGCCAGGATTCCATCAACGTCCCCACGCCTTCCGGAAGTTGCGACGGGCCCGGAACAGCCGGGTCCGTACGGTGGGTTCGGGCACGCCGAGCAGCGCGCTGACGGAGCGCTCGTCCAGCCCTTCGAGGTCGCGCAGGACCAGTACGGCCCGGTGCGCCGGTGTCAGCCGTTCCAGTACGTCGCGCACGTCGGCGGCGAGCTGCGGATCGTCCCGCGCGGGCACGTCGTCGAGCGGGTCCGGCACGCTCCGGGCCGCCTTGCGGGCGATGCGCACGGCCTCCCGTACGGCGATCACCCGCGCCCACCCGAACAGGGCGGCGGGCTCCCGCAGTTGGCCGAGGCTGCGGAAGATCACGATCAGCGCCTCCTGGGTGGCGTCCGGGCCGTCCTGGAGGGCGATCGGGCCGCAGAGCCGGCCGATGTAGGGGGTGAGCAGGTCCAGCAGCTCCTGGACGGCCATCCGGTCGCCGCGCTGCGCGGCCCGTACGAGCCCGGCCACCGCCTCGGGTTCGGTGGTCGTGGTCACCGGCGGCCGAGCCCCGTCAGGAAGGGGACGACCGTGTCGACGAACGTGTTCCGGCCCGGGGCGGCGAACAGCGGGTCCAGGTGCGTCATGGACTCATTCTCGGCGTACGTCGCCGAGGTGATCCGCGACTGCCCCACCACCCAGCGCGCGGAGGTGTTGACCGTGCCGTGCGTCAGGCCGGTCTGGAAGGAGTACAGCGGTACGTCGATCTCCCGCGTGTGCCGCAGCCGCAGGCCCAGTCCGCGGGCGACGGCCGTGTCGTCGAAGGGGTCGGCGGCCTGGAGGTCCAGGGTGAGGCGGCTGGGCCAGTACCACTGGTAGAGGGCGGGTTCGGGGCTCGCCAGGGCGCGGGCCAGGGTGGCGGGCGGGGTGAACTCGGGGTTGATGCTGATGTCCGGCACCATCGGGTGGGTGGCGTAGAGCCACTCGACCAGGCCCAGGTTGGTCACCGCGGTCCCGTCCGGCGGGCGCAGCCAGGACGGCAGGTGCGCGACGAGCGTCGACGGCCGGTCGGGGGCGGCGTTCGCGTAACCGCCCGCGAGCTGCATGAGGATGGCGTAGGTCTCCGTGCGGCCCATGTTCAGCGCCTCGTCGAAGACCTCGCCGCCTTCGATCCTGGCGCGCCAGGCCTGCGCCTGCTCGGCGGTCAGCCGGTAGGTGACGCCCTCCCCGGCGAACGCGTCGTGCACGCCGGCGTCGAGCAGGACGAGGCCGGACAGGTCGCGGTAGCCGGGGCGGCCGTCGAAGTCCCAGCCGGCGTACGCGAGGGCGATGGTCCCGCCCCAGGAGTGGCCGCCGAGCACCACCCGGCGGCGGCCGCCGTCGCGCGCCGCCGACACGACCTCGCGCAGGTCGGCCAGTTCGAGGGCGAGGCCCCACTCGCCGACGTACGGGACGCTCTGCGGGGTCCGCGACCGGTAGTGCCCGCCGAGGTAGTGGTCGGCGGCGCGGTCCGGCGGGCGGCGGAAGCCGTCGAGGTCGGCGAGGTTCTGCTCCCGGCGGTCGACGGCCCACACCTCGGTGTCGGGCAGCCGGGCGGCCAACTCCCGGGCCACCGGGGCGAGGCTGCCGGCGGCGGCGAACTGTCCCGGCTCCAGGACCAACACCTGGCGCGCCCGGGGGGAGCCCGCCTTCAGCACCCGGATGCGGTCGGCGGCGGCCGGGCCGGGGGCGTCGGCGCCGCGCAGGGAGACGTAGGCCTCCCGCACCCGCACCTCCTCCGCGGGGGCCGCGGCGGCGGGCGCGGCACTCCCGGCGAACACCAGCGCGGCGGCCACCGCGCCGCACCGGCGCTTGACCGCTCCGGTCCGCGCGGCTGTCCACGTACGGATCCACGGGGTTCTCATCGGCTCCTCCTTGACGGCGTCTCAGGAGGGAAGAGGCAGCGGACCGGCCGGACATTCCCCGTGACCTGCGTCACGTGCGGGCAAGAGGGCGCGCCCGCGGCTGCGGGCAGGCGCGTTGCCCCCTTTACCACCGACGGCCCAGTTCATAGGACTTTCACACGCGGATTTTAATTACCGCAGGTGTGGAATTCCTTGACTTCGGATTTCCGCAGCCGCGACCCTCCCCGTGCTAATGTGCCGACATCCGCAATCGCGGCCCAAAGATATTGTGCTTTTGAAGGAGAATTCATATGGCATCTGGCACCGTGAAGTGGTTCAACGCGGAAAAGGGCTTCGGCTTCATCGAGCAGGAGGGTGGCGGCGCCGACGTGTTCGCCCACTACTCGAACATCGCCGCGTCCGGCTTCCGTGAGCTTCAGGAAGGCCAGAAGGTCACCTTCGACGTCACCCAGGGCCAGAAGGGCCCGCAGGCCGAGAACATCGTTCCCGCCTGAAACATCTGAAACACCGGAAACGCCCGCACCACGGCCGGGGACCGCACCATTCGGTGCGGTCCCCGGCCGGTTTGCGCTGCCCGCGCCCCCGAATCCCGCTAGAGTGCCTGGCCATGTCGATTCCTGATGAGCTGCTCATCGATCTCGCCGCGATGGTCGAGTCGGAGCAAACCAATCAGATGTCCCTCACCGTCGTGGTCCACGGCGCCGTCATCACCGGCCGGCTCGCACCGGAGCGCGTCTGGCGCCAGCGCGTCGCGGAAGTCCTCCGGGACTCCGATCAGCTGGGACCGTTCTCCGAGATCTTCAGCGCCCCCGGCGAATCCGACCGCACCGGTTCGCCGCCCTCCCACCTGCACTTCCACGTGGCCCGCATCCTCCAGGGCACGCTGGGCATCCCGGAGACCGGCGGGATGTACCGGATCGCCGTCGGGGACGTCGACGCCTGGACCGTGGGGGACTTCAGGTATTCGGATCAGGATCACTGACCGGTGAGGTCCTTCAGGGCCGTGTTCAGCTCCAGGACGTTGACCCTGGGCTCGCCCATGAACCCGAGCGTGCGGCCTTCGGTGTGCTCGGCGACCAGTTGCCCGACCCGGGCCGGCGGGAGGCCGTTGCGTACGGCCACCCGGTGGACCTGGAGTTCCGCGTAGGCCGGGGAGATGTTCGGGTCCAGGCCGGAGCCGGAGGAGGTGACGGCGTCGGCCGGGACCTGTGAGGCCTCGGGGGCGTAGCCGGGGACGGTGTTGTCGGCCAGCACCTTCGCCTTGGCCTCGTTCACCGCCTTCACCAGGTCCGGGTTGTCGGCGGCCTTGTTGGAGGCGCCGGAGACCAGCAGCTCGTACTGCGTGTTGTTGGTGTTCCGGGCGAGTCCGGCCGAGGGCCGCGGCTGGAACCAGCGCGGGTCGTCACCGTAGGTCTGGCCGATGAGGGCGGAGCCGACGACCCGGCCGCCCTTGTCCTTGACCTCGGAGCCGTTGGCCTTGCCGGCGAAGGCGGCCTGGGCGATGCCGGTGACGGCGAGGGGGTAGAGGACCCCGCACAGGACGGTCAGGACGAGCAGGGCGCGAAGGCCCGCGCCGATCAACCGTACGGTGTTTCCTACAGAGTTGTTCATCGCAGATCAGCACGTTCCTAAATTCAGGCGAGCCCGGGGATGAGGGAGAGGAGCAGGTCGATGAGCTTGATGCCGATGAACGGGGCGATCAGGCCGCCCACGCCGTACAGGCCGACGTCGGCCTGGGCGAGGGCGGGGGCGTCGTTGGTGCCGTCGCCGGTCATCGCGACGAGCTTGCCGCCGGCCTGTTCCCGCTTGATGAGGGCCATCTTGTCCTCGGGAGTCGCCTCCGCGAGGAAGTCGTCGACGCCCGCCTCTTCGGCGATGGCCTTGGCGGTCAGCGGGTTGTCACCCGTGATCATGACGGTCTTGATGCCCATGCGGCGCAGCTCGTCGAACCGCTCGCGCATGCCCTCCTTGACGACGTCCTTGAGGTGGATGACGCCGAGGATCCTGGCTCCCCTGTCGTCCTTGACGGCGACCAGGAGCGGGGTGCCCCCGGCCTCGGAGATCGTGTCGGCGAGGAGCTCCGCGTCCTCGGCGACCTCGCCGCCCTGCTCCCCCACCCAGCTGATGACGGATCCGGCGGCGCCCTTGCGGGTCTGCCTGCCGTCGACGTCGACGCCCGACATACGGGTCTGGGCGGTGAACTCGATCCAGGTGGCGTGGGCCAGCTCGCCCTGATGGCGCTCGCGCAGCCCGTACTTCTCCTTCGCCAGGACCACGATCGAGCGGCCCTCGGGCGTCTCGTCGGCGAGGGAGGACAGCTGGGCGGCGTCGGCGAGCTCCGCCGCCGTCGTGCCCTTGACCGGTACGAACTCGGAGGCCTGGCGGTTGCCGAGGGTGATGGTGCCCGTCTTGTCGAGCAGCAGGGTCGAGACGTCGCCCGCGGCTTCCACCGCGCGGCCCGACATGGCGAGGACGTTGCGCTGCACGAGGCGGTCCATGCCCGCGATCCCGATGGCGGAGAGCAGGGCGCCGATGGTGGTCGGGATGAGGCAGACCAGCAGGGCGGTCAGCACGATCATGGACTGCTTGGCGCCCGCGTAGATCGCGAAGGGCTGGAGGGTGACGACCGCGAGCAGGAAGACGATGGTCAGCGAGGCGAGGAGGATGTTGAGCGCGATCTCGTTGGGGGTCTTCTGCCGGGCGGCGCCCTCGACCAGGTTGATCATGCGGTCGATGAAGGTCTCGCCCGGCTTCGTCGTGATCTTGATGACGATCCGGTCCGACAGCACCTTCGTACCGCCGGTGACGGCCGAGCGGTCGCCGCCCGACTCGCGGATCACCGGCGCGGACTCGCCCGTGATGGCGGACTCGTCCACGGACGCGACGCCCTCGACGACGTCACCGTCGCCCGGGATGACGTCGCCGGCCTCGCAGACCACCAGGTCGCCGATGCGCAGCTCGGTGCCGGGGACCTGCTCCTCGCCCGTGCCGTCCCGGGTCAGCCTGCGCGCCACCGTGTCGGTCTTGGCCTTGCGCAGGGTGTCCGCCTGGGCCTTGCCGCGGCCTTCGGCGACGGCCTCCGCGAGGTTCGCGAAGATCGTGGTCAGCCACAGCCAGGCCGTGATGGCCCAGCCGAACCAGTCGGTGGGGTCCTTCAGCGCGAGGGCGGTCGTGACCACCGAGCCGATCAGGACGACGAACATGACCGGCGACTTGACCATCACGCGCGGGTCGAGCTTGCGCACGGCGTCAGGGAAGGACTTCAGCAGCTGCTTCGGGTCGAACAGGCCCCCGCCGACCCGGCCCTGGTCGGGCTCCGCGTGGCCGGAGGGTGCGTCCTGGCGGGGCGCGCGGGTGGGGGTGATGGTGCTCATGAGGCGAGCCCTTCGGCAAGCGGACCCAGCGCGAGGGCCGGGAAGTAGGTGAGGCCGGTGACGATGAGGATGGTGCCGACGAGCAGGCCCGTGAACAGCGCCTTCTCGGTGCGGAGCGTGCCCGCCGTGACGGGGACGGGCGTCTGTTCGGCGAGCGAGCCGGCCAGCGCGAGGACGAAGACCATCGGCAGGAAGCGGCCGAGCAGCATCGCGATGCCGGTGGTCGTGTTGAACCACTGGGTGTCGGCGTTCAGGCCCGCGAAGGCCGAGCCGTTGTTGTTCCCGGCGGAGGTGTAGGCGTAGAGGACCTCCGAGAAGCCGTGCGCGCCGCCGTTGGCCATCGAGTGGACCGGCGTGGGCAGGGCCATCGCGAGGGCCGTGAGGCCGAGGACGACCGCCGGGGTGACGAGGATGTAGCAGGCCGCGAACTTGATCTCGCGGGTGCCGATCTTCTTGCCCAGGTACTCGGGAGTGCGGCCGACCATCAGGCCTGCGATGAACACCGCGATGACCGCCATGATCAGCATGCCGTAGAGGCCGGAGCCGACGCCGCCGGGCGCGATCTCGCCGAGCTGCATGCCCAGCAGCTGGATGCCGCCGCCGAGCCCGGTGTAGGAGGAGTGGAAGGAGTTGACCGAGCCGGTCGAGGTGAGCGTGGTCGCGACCGAGAAGATCGCGGACGCGCCGATCCCGAACCGGGTCTCCTTGCCCTCCATGGCGCCGCCCGCGGCCTGGAGCGCGGGGCCGTGGTGGGCGAACTCCGTCCACATCATCAGGGCGGTGAAGCCGAGCCAGATGGTGGCCATGGTGGCGAGGATCGCGTAGCCCTGCCTGACGGAGCCGACCATGCGGCCGAAGGTGCGGGTCAGCGCGAAGGGGATCAGCAGGATCAGGAAGATCTCGAAGAGGTTCGAGAAGGGGGTCGGGTTCTCGAAGGGGTGGGCGGAGTTGGCGTTGAAGTAGGCGCCGCCGTTGGTGCCCAGCTCCTTGATGACCTCCTGGTTGGCGACCGCGCCGCCGTTCCACTGCTGGGTGCCGCCCGCGCTGTGCCCATTCAAGAACTGGCCGACCTCGTGGATGCCGGCGAAGTTCTGGATGACGCCGGTGGCGACCAGGACGACCGCACCGACGACGGCCAGCGGCAGCAGGATGCGGAAGGTGCCGCGCACCAGGTCGGACCAGAAGTTGCCCAGTTCGCCGGTGCGGGAGCGGGCGAAGCCCCGTACGAGGGCCACGGCGACGGCCATGCCGACCGCGGCGGACACGAAGTTCTGCACCGCCAGGCCGCCCGTCTGCACGACGTGGCCCATGGTCTGCTCACCGGCGTACGACTGCCAGTTCGTGTTCGCCACGAAGGAGACGGCGGTGTTGAAGGCCTGGTCCGGCTTGACGGAGGCGAAGCCGAGGGAGCCGGGCAGGACGCCCTGCACGCGCTGGAGCAGGTAGAGGAAGAGGACGCCCACCGCGGAGAAGGCGAGGACGCTCCTCAGGTACGCCGGCCAGCGCATCTCGGCGTCGGGGTTGGCGCCGATCGCCTTGTAGATCCACTTCTCGGGTGCGCAGTGCTTCGGCGAGGAGTAGACGCGGGCCATGTACTCGCCCAGCGGGCGGTAGGCGAGGGCCAGTGCCGCGACCAGCGCGAGCAGTTGGAGCACCCCGGCGAGGACGGGACTCATCAGTGCTCAGAACCTCTCCGGGTACACGAGGGCGAGGACGAGATAGCCCAGGAGGGAGACGGCGACCAGCAGACCGACGACGCTTTCGACGCTCACAGCTTGGCCACCCCCTTGGCGATGAGGGCCACCAGCGCGAACAGCGCGATCGTGGCGGCGACGAAGGCCAGGTCGGCCATCGTGAGCTCCCGGAGGGTGCGAGGGGTGAAAATCGGACAACTCCGAGTGGACCTCCTTTTCCGGCGCTCACAGCTCCCCTTGACGGGCCTCATACGCCCACGGACCCGCCCTTGACGACTCCCTGACGCCCACCCCAGAACTTTCACATCTCGGAAACAAAATTCCGCGATGCGGTAAGTTAAGATCGCGTCCGCCCGCCACGATCAAGGACTGCCCAGGAGGAAGACCCATGGCCGAGATCCGCGTCGCCCTGATCACCGGTTCCTCGTCCGGAATCGGCGCCGCCATCGCCCGCCGGCTGAGCGCCGAAGGCATCCGCGTCGTCATCAACTCCGCCCGCAGCGAGAGCGCCGGCCGGGCACTGGCCGCCGAGCTGCCCGGAGCCGTCTACGTACAGGGCGACGTGGCCGACGCGGCGGACGCCCGGCGGATCGTGCAGAGCGCCGTCGACGCCCACGGCCGCCTGGACATCCTGGTCAACAACGCGGGCGTGACCCGCTTCATCCCGCTCGACGACCTGGAGGCCGCGGACGCCGGCGCCTGGCGCGAGATCTTCGACGTCAACGTCATCGGCGCCTGGCAGATGATCACCGCCGCCGCTCCCCACCTGCGGAAGTCCGGATCGGCCTCGGTCGTCAACATCTCCTCCGTCTCGGCCGCCCGCGCGCTCGGAAGCTCCGTCCCGTACGCCGTCAGCAAGGCCGCGGTCAACCACATGACCCGCCTGCTCGCCTCCCAGCTCGGCCCCGCCATCCGCGTCAACGCGGTGGCCCCCGGCCTCATCGACACCCCCTGGTACGAGGACGCCGAGCAGGTCTGGGAGAGCTCCCGCGACTGGATCACCGAGAACACCCCGCTGCGCCGCGTCGGCACCCCCGAGGACGTCGCGGAAGCCGCCCTCTACCTGGTCAACGCCGCCTACACGACGGGGGACGTCCTCACCGTCGACGGCGGCCGACACATCGTGTGACCCCCCTGGTCAGATCGGCGGCGCCCGGGGCCGTCCCGTGGTGTGGACACGACCCCGTGTCCACATCCTGGACGACTACCCTCTCTTTATGAACACAGTCGCCGACGCCCTCGCCGCCGCAAAAGACGCAGTCAAGGCTGCAGACCGGAAGCACGTTTTCCACTCGTGGTCGGCGCAGGAGCTCATCGACCCGCTCGCCGTGGCCGGGGCCGAGGGATCGTACTTCTGGGACTACGACGGGAACCGCTACCTCGACTTCTCGAGCGCCCTCGTCTACACCAACATCGGCTACCAGCACCCCAAGGTCACCGCGGCCATCCAGGAGCAGGCGGCCAAGCTGTGCACCGTCGCGCCCGGCTTCGCCGTCGACGTGCGCTCCGAGGCGGCCCGGCTGATCGCCGAACGCACCCCGGGCGAACTCGACAAGATCTTCTTCACCAACGGCGGGGCCGAGGCCGTGGAGAACGCCGTCCGCATGGCCCGGCTGCACACCGGCCGGCCCAAGGTGATGTCCGCGTACCGCTCCTACCACGGGGCCACCTCCACCGCGATCAACCTCACCGGTGACGCCCGCCGCTTCGGCAACGACACCGCCACCGCCGGCGTCGTCCACTTCTGGGGGCCCTTCGCCTACCGCTCGCCCTTCTACGCGGCGAACGAGGCCGAGGAGTGCGAGCGCGCCCTGCGCCACCTCGAGGACACCATCGTCTTCGAGGGCCCGCAGTCCATCGCCGCGATCGTCCTGGAGACCGTCGGCGGCGCCCCCGGCGTCCTCGTGCACCCCGACGGCTACCTGCCCGGCGTGCGCGCCCTCTGCGACCGCTACGGCATCCTGCTCGTCCTGGACGAGGTCATGGTCGGCTTCGGCCGCACCGGCGCCTGGTTCGCCGCCGACCACTGGGGCGTGGTCCCCGACCTGCTCTGCTTCGCCAAGGGCGTCAACAGCGGCTACGTGCCCCTCGGCGGCGTGGCCATCTCGCCCGCGGTCGCCGCGACCTTCGCCACCCGCCCCTACCCGGGCGGACTGACGTACTCCGGGCACGTGCTGGCCTGCGCCGCCGCCGTCGCCACCCTCAGCGTCATGGCCGAGGAGGGCGTCGTCGAGCAGTCCGCCCGCACCGGCTCCGAGCTGCTGGGCCCCGGCCTGCGCGCGCTCGCCGAGCGGCACCCCTCGGTCGGCGAGGTCCGGGGCCTGGGCACCTTCTGGGCGCTGGAGCTCGTACGGAACGCGGAGACGCGCGAGCCGCTCGTCCCGTACAACGCCGCCGGGGCCGACAACGCGCCGATGGCCGCCTTCGGGGCCGCCTGCAAGAAGGGCGGGCTCTGGCCGCTGATCGCGGGCAACCGGATCCACGTCGCACCGCCCTGCAACATCTCGGCCGAGGATGTCGCGCGCGGTCTGGAGATCCTCGACGAGGCCCTCTCCGTGGCCGATGCGCACATGGCCTGACCTGCGAAAATGTAGGGTCGCCCAAGCCGTGGGTGCCTGTCTTGGACGTTCCGCGCCATTACGAACACCACGTGAACGTGCTGAAATCCGACAGAGCACCTACGGACCGGGATGCACGTCAGTCCCGGGGCGGTCCTCCGTGACCGAACGGCGGGGAGCGGGCCTTCCGCTGGACGCCGGGCGTACGGGATCCAGTCAGTCGGACTCCGTGTACCCGAAGGAAGACAGCCATGAGCAAGCACGTCCTGGGCCAGAACCAGTACGGCAAGGCCGAGAACCGCATCGTCCACGTCACCCGCAAGGGCAGCGACGGTTCCTGGCACGAGATCCGCGACCTCAACGTCTCGGTGGCGCTGCGCGGCGAGTTCCGCGACGTCCACCTGACCGGTGACAACGCCAACTGCCTGCCGACCGACACCACCAAGAACACGGTGTACGCGTTCGGCAAGGAGCACGGCATCTCCTCTCCCGAGGCGTTCGGCATCCTGCTCGCCAAGCACTTCGTCTCCTCCCAGTCGCCGATCCGCGAGGCGCAGATCCGCATCGAGGAGTTCGCCTGGGAGCGGCTCCCCGTCCCCACCCGCAAGGAGCAGCACTCCTTCGCCCGCAAGGGCCAGGAAGTGCGCACCGCGCAGATCACCTACAGCGAGTCCACGGGTCTCCAGGTCATCTCGGGTCTGAAGGACCTGACCGTGATGAACTCGACGAACTCCGAGTTCCACGGCTACATCAAGGACAAGTACACGACGTTGCAGGAGGCGTACGACCGCATCCTGGCGACCAAGGTCACCGCGCGCTGGGCCCACTCGGCGCTCGCCGCGGACGACACCGAGTACGACTGGGACGCGTCGTACAAGAAGGTCCGCAAGAACATGCTCGAGGCCTTCGCGGAGACCTACTCGTACTCCCTGCAGCAGACCCTGAACCAGATGGCCGAGCGCGTGCTCGACACCTGCCCCAAGGTCAACGAGGTCCGCCTCAACCTCCCCAACAAGCACCACTTCCTCGTCGACCTGGAGCCCTTCGGCCTCAAGAACGACAACGAGGTCTACTTCGCGGCCGACCGCCCGTACGGCCTGATCGAGGGCACCATCCACCGTGACGGCGTCCAGCCGGTCATCGCGACCTCCGACTGGATCGTCGCCTAGGACCGCTGCTCGGCAACCTCAGTTCGGCCCGGACCGCGTCGCGGGGTCCGGGCCGTTCTGCTGTCCGACCAGCAGGTTCCAGCGGCCCGCCCGCCCGGTGAGGGTGGTCACCGACTCCGGCCGTACGTCGAGCCGCCAGAAGGCCGGCGCCGGCAGCTCCAGCGCGTGCACCACGGCCGCGCGCACGACGGCCTGCTCGACCACGAACCGGTGCGTGCCCGGCGCCAGGCCGGCCAGCTCCGCCCCGACGCGCGCGATCAGCGCGGCCACCGACTCGCCGCCCGGCGGCGCGTACGCGGGATCCGTCAGCCAGGCGTGCACCCCCGCCGGATCCGCGGCCGCCACCTCCTCCAGCGTCCGCCCCGCCCACTCCCCCGCGTCCAGGCCGCGCAGCCCGTCGGGGCCCGCGATGCCGCCGGATTCAGGGTTTCCGAAGCGTCCCTGGCGGGCAGCCGCGTCCAGTGGGGGTCTCACGAGATGAACTCGTACCGATGGGGGGTTCATAAGGGGAGCGTAAGCGCGGTACGGTCTCGGACGACATAACTACATGACGACGGTACGACGGAAGCATCGGTGAGAATCCGGCACGGTCGCGCCACTGTGAATCCTCCCGGAGGGGGAGGTAAGTCAGACCCGCCACCGTCGTCGCGAGCACCACTGACCGGGACGCGTGTTCCCTCTGGAGGTTTCAGCCATGGCCCACTCCGCCGTGCCCACGACGGCTCCCGCCGTCGCCCCGATTTCGCTCTCCGCGCTCGCCCCCTGGGCGGCCTTCGTCGCCGTCCTCATGCTGGTCCTGCTGTACTTCATCGGCATCGAGCAGGGCGCCACCGCCGTCTTCGAGGGCGAGACCGTGCACGAGTGGCTGCACGACGGCCGCCACCTGCTCGGCTTCCCCTGCCACTGATTCCCCTGCCTGATCCCCCGTCTCCGCAAGGGAACACAACTCCATGAACCCTGTCTCCCCCCGCACCCTGCTGGTCCGGGGCATGCTCGCCGGCCTGCTCGCCGGCGCGGTCGCGTTCCTCGTCGCCTACCTCCTCGGTGAGGCCAAGGTGGACGCGGCCATCGCCATCGAGGAGGCCGGCCAGGCCGCCGCCTCCGCCCACGAGCACGCCGCCGACGCCGCGGCCGCCCACAGCCACGGCGAGGAGGCCCCGGTCAGCCGGGCCCTCCAGGCGACGGCCGGCCTCGGCACGGGCGTCCTGCTCTACGGGGTCGCGCTCGGCGGCATCGCCGCGCTCGTCTACTGCTACGCCCTGGGCCGCATCGGCCGGTTCGGCCCGCGGGCCACGGCCGCGCTGGTCACCACCGGCCTGTTCGTCACGGTCACCCTGGTGCCGTTCTTCAAGTACCCGGCCAACCCGCCGGCCGTCGGCGACCCCGACACGGCCGCCCGGCGGACCGCCCTGTACCTGCTGATGATCGCCCTGAGCGCACTGCTCGCGGCGGGTGCGCTGATCCTCGGCCGGCGGCTCGCGCCGAAGCTCGGCAACTGGAACGCCTCGGTCGTCGCCGGCCTGGGCTTCGTCCTGCTCGTCGGAATCTCGTACGCCGTCCTGCCCGGCATCAACGAGGTCCCGGCGGACTTCCCGGCCGCGCTGATCTGGGAGTTCCGCCTCGCGTCGCTGGCCATCCAGACCGCGCTGTGGACGACTTTCGGCCTCGCCTTCGGTTTTCTCGCCGAACGCGCTCTTGTGCCGTCGGCCGCTCCCAAGGAGGCTTTGCAGCCTGCGAGTTGACGACAACTCCACATCGAGGGGGCCGGTAGTACATGCCGACGGCGATCAGGGAATGGCGAGGATGGACGGGCGCCGCCCCGTTCTGGCTGAATTCGCTCCTGCTGCTCCTGGCCCCCTTCACCGCCGTCACCCTGTTCGGCCAGATCGGTGTCATCGCCGCTCTGGCCGCGCTCGGCGGCCTGGCCCGCCACCTCTGGTCCGGCGACTACGGCCACCCCGCCGTGCACCTCGCCGCCGTTGCGATGGGGGCGGCGGTGGCCCTCGTCGTGATGTGAGCTAGTGCTGGTGCGAGCCGCCGGCCGGCGGCTTCGGGGTGCCCGCGGTGCCGCCCGGGTCCACGACCACGAACTGGCCCATCATTCCCTCGTCCTCGTGGTACAGCAGGTGGCAGTGGTACATGTACGGGACGTCCGGATCGGCAGGCCCGTCGAAGCGCATCGCGATGCGGACGGTCGAACCGGACGGGATGAACACGGTGTCCTTGGGGCCGCGCAGGTGCGGCGGCGGGGTCTTCCCGTCGACATCCAGGATGCGGAACTGCACGTCGTGGACGTGGAAGTTGTGCGGCATCCCGTCTTCGTTGCGCAGCGTCCAGGTCTCGGCGGTGCCCCGGGTGACCGTCTCGTCCACCCGGGCCATGTCCATCTTCCGGCCGTTGATCCCTGACATCTTCAGCTCGAAGAAGCGGTTGCGGACCGAGTCCCCGCCCGTGGGCAGGGCCGACCGGGTCAGCGCCGCCGGGACGGCCGGCGAGGGGCGCAGGGTGGGCGCGGCGCGCAGCTCCATGACGTCGAAGGAGTCGTCGCCGCCCCCGAAGCGCTGGTTCCAGAAGTCCAGTCCGGCGTCCAGGGGGTAGGAGCGCAGGACGGTCCGCCCGCCCGGCTCCATCCGTACGACGATCTCCGCGCGCTCCCCCGGGGACAGCCGCAGCCGGTCGGTCGTGTGCGGGGCTTCGAGGAGGCCGCCGTCGGAGGCGATCTGCTGGAACGGGCGGCCGTCGTCGAAGCCGAAGGTGTACACGCGGGCGGTGGAGGCGTTCAGCAGCCGCAGCCGGACCAGTTCGTCGCCGACGGTGAGGTACGGGTCGAGGGTGCCGTTGACCATCGTCCGGTCGCCCAGGAACCCGACGTTCCGCATGAGCTGGTGGCCGTGGTCGAACCGCGCGCCGTCGAACCGCACGTCCTGCACGATGACGGGCACGTCGTCGACCCCGTACATGCCCGGCAGGCCGAGCCTGCCGCTCTCCTCGTCGTCGAGGAGGAACATGCCCGCGAGGCCCCGCTGGACGTGCGTCTCGGTGGCACCGTGCGGGTGCGGGTGATACCAGAGGGTGGCGGCGGGCTGGTTGACCATCCACTCCGGTGCCCAGCTGCCGCCCGCGGGCACCATCTGGTGCGGGCCGCCGTCCATCTTGGCGGGCAGGTGCATGCCGTGCCAGTGGACCGTGGACTCCTCCGGGAGCGTGTTGGCTATCTTGACCCGGACCTTCTCGCCCTTCGCCGCGCGCAGGGTGGGGCCGAGGTAGCTGCCGTTGAAGCCCCAGGTGGGGGTCTGGACGCCGGGTTCGAACTCCGTCCGCCCCTGCTGCATCCGCAGGTCGAAGACGCGCGTCCCGTCGGCGTCGACGGTGGACGGGGCGAGCGGCGGCACGCGCAGCGCGTTGTGGAAGTCCACGGCGCCGACGGTGGACACCTCGGCTCCGGTGTAGAGCCAGGTGAAAAGCCCGCCGATGGCGAGGACGAACACGCCGGCGACGGCTCCGAGGGCCACAAGTGCCTTCTTCCAGCGCGGCATCCGGCGCTTCTGTCCGTCCGCCCGGTGCGGGCCGTTCCCGCTGTGCGCGCCGCTCTCGCCGTGCGCGCCGCCCTCGCCGTGCGCGCCGTTCTCGCTCTCACTCTTCCCGGTCTTCCCGTAATTCGGCATGTCCACGACGCTACGGACGGCCTCCCGCCCGGCCATCCGGGCCCTCCCCCGGTCCACCCCTGACCCGGCCCCTACGGGACGGGGACCAGGATCGTCTTCCCGCGCGGGAGAGTTCCCGCCTCCGCTTCCGCGTGTACGTCGGCCAGCTCGGCCAGCGGACGGACCGCCGCGGGGTTCACCGCGAGCTCGCCCGCGTCGACCAGCGCGACCAGGCGCGACAGCTGCCCGGTGTCCGGGCGGGCCACCAGGTGGATCCCGCCGGGGATCGGGGTCGCCACGGACACCGCCGTCCCGCCGGGGCGCAGCAGCGCGGGCAGGGCCGCGGCCGCTTCGGCCGTGATCGGGGCCAGGTTGAGCACGACGTCCAGGGGCTCGCCGTCCGGGGCCGTGAGGACCGTGGCCCCGGCCCACCGCGCGAGCTGCACCGCGAATGATCCGACGCCGCCGCTCGCCCCGACGATCAGGATCCGGCTGCGCCGGGCCCCCGCGCCGATCCGGGCCCCCTCGAACAGGGCCTGCCAGGCGGTCAGTCCGGCCACCGGGATCGCGGCCGCCGCGGTGAGCGGGACGGACTGCGGTGCCGGGACGAGGAGTTCGGGGTCCACCGCCACGTACCGGGCCGCGGCGCCGCCCCCGTCGAGCCGCCCGATCACCCGCTCGCCGGTGGCGACGACCGTGCCGGCCAGGTCCCAGCCCGGGGTGTGCGGCAGGTCCAGCGGGAGGACGGTCCGCAACAGCCCCGCCCGCAAGGCGAGTTCGGAGGGGTTGAAGGAGGTGGCCGCCACCTCCACGAGCACCTCGCCGGGGGCCGGGACCGGGCGCGGGACCTCTTCGCAGCGGATGACGGCGGGGCCCCCGTAGGCGTGGAAGCGGGCCGCTCGCATGGTGGTGTCGGTGCCGTTTTCGTTCATGCCTCGACGCTAGGGGCCGGGATGTGGACGATCCATGCGTGAGGGTCTCCGATTCCTGCGTGATCGTCTCCCGCTAGGCTGCGCGCCGTGGACGTACTCAGCGATGTCATCGCCCTCATGCGCACGGGCGAGCCCACATCGGCGCTCGTACGGTGGCACGCGCCCTGGGGCCAGATGTTCCCGGCGGTCCCCGGGTCGGCCGGGGTGCAGGTGGTGCTGAGCGGCAGCTGTCTGCTGGTGGCGGACGCTCCCGCGAGTCCCGTGCGGCTGAGGCTGAACGCCGGGGACGTGCTGTTCCTGCCGCACGGGCACGGCTACGCGCTGGCCTCCGACGCCTCCGCGGCCGTGGCCGGGCCGCCCGTGCTGCCCGCGGGACGGCCCGCCCTGCTGGTCCGCGACACCGTCGGGGAACCCGGCGACGGACCGGCGACCGTCACGCTGTGCGCCGGCTACCGCCTCGACCCCGAACACGCGCACCCGCTGCTGCGGGAACTCCCGGAGGTGCTGCACCTTCCCGGCGGGCGGCCCGGGGTGGCCGAGGCGGTGGCCCTGCTGGCGCGGGAGGCGCAGGCGCCCGGGCTGGGGACGGACACGCTGCTGCCGGCGCTGCTGGACGCGCTGTTGCTGTACGTACTGCGGGCACACGTGGACGATGCGGGCTCGCCCGGCGGGAGCTCACCCGGCGGAAGCGGCTGGGCGGCGGCGCTCGCCGACCCCGCCGTCGGCACTGCCCTGGCGGCCATGCACGGCGAGCCGCACCACCCCTGGACGGTCGCCGCCCTCGCCGCGCGGGCGGGGCTGTCCCGGGCCGCCTTCGCCCGCCGGTTCCGCCAACGCGTCGGGCAGCCCCCGCTCGCGTACCTCACGTGGTGGCGCATGACCACGGCCGCGCGCCTGCTGCGCACCACCGACACTCCCCTCTCGGTCATCGCGAGCCGCTCCGGCTACACCGCGGAGTACGCCTTCGCCCACGCGTTCAAGCGGGCGTACGGGACACCGCCAGGGCGCTACCGCGGGCGTTAGCCGTTGCTCAGAGCCGTTCCGCGAAGGCACGGGCCATGGCCAGGGTGGGGACCACCTCGCGGACGTGCCGGTACGGGGTGAGGTCGCGCAGCAGCCGCCCGAGCGCCTCGCGGGCCGCGCGGGAGTGGACGGCGGGGAGCGCGGTGAGGAAGGCCCGCCAGTGTTCGCAGGCGCGGGTGAGGTGCCCGAGCCGCAGGACGGTCTCGGCGAGCAGCGCGTGCGTGAGCGCGGTGGGCCGGTGGTGGCCGGGCGGCCGGGCGCGCAGCGACTGTTCGAGCGCGTCGGCGGCGGCCGGGTACTCGCCGAGTGCGAGGTGGGTCCGGGCGCGGGCGAAGTCGAGGTCGGCCTTGCCGTACGAGTCGAAGGGCCCGGGCTCTTGCGGGGCGCGGGCGAGCAGTTCGTCGGCGGCCGCCAGATCGGCGAGGGCGGCGGAGCGCTCCCCCGCGTGGGCGCGGGCCGCGGCGCGCTGGGCGAGGAGGTAGGCCCGCACGGCCGGGTCCCCGTCGCCGGTCGCGGTGTCCACGGCGAGCCGGGCCAGCCGGTCCGCGTGCGCGGGCTGCCCGAGCCGGCCCGCGTGCGTGCTCATGGCCCGCAGGGTGATGGCGTACATCCGCCGGTCCCCGGCCTGCCGGGCCAGCCCGAGGGATATGGCGTGGTACTCCTGCGCCAGGCCGTGGTGCCCGGCGTCGGCGGTCATATCGGCGAGCAGGTGCGCGAGTTGGGCATAGCAGCACAACACCTCCCGAGCATCGTCCCCGGCCCCGGCCCCAGCCCCGGCCCCGGAGGCCGACCCCGACCCGGCCCCCCTGCCGCCCGTACCCGCCCGCGCGGCAGGACCCGCCGG
This sequence comes from Streptomyces sp. NPDC091371, assembly GCF_040684275.1. Classification (NCBI taxonomy): domain Bacteria; kingdom Bacillati; phylum Actinomycetota; class Actinomycetes; order Kitasatosporales; family Streptomycetaceae; genus Streptomyces; species Streptomyces sp. NPDC091371. Next base: position 241,434 of record NZ_JBFBFP010000001.1, on the reverse strand, counting down.
CGGAACCCCGCCACCGAGCCCCCCGTCCCAACCCGAACCGACCCCGAGCCCCGGACCGGCCACCCGCCCCGCCCGCCCGGCGGCACCCGCCGCCGGAACCCCACCGCCGCCGAGACCCCCATCCCGAGCCAGCCCGGCCCCGGGCCCCGAACCGGCCGCCCGCCCCGCCCGCGCACCGGCACCCGCCGAGGGAAGCCCGCCACCGAGACCCCGGGCACCACCCGAACCGGCCCCGAGCCCCGGACCGGCCACCCGCCCCGCCCGCGCAGCGGGACCCGCCGGCGGAGCGCCGCCCCCGGGGACTTGGGCGCCGGACGGACCGGGGCCGTGGGCCGGCGAGCCCCCCGGGAGGGCCCGGCAGCGTGCGGCGAAGGCGCCCGCGTCCTGGGCCAGCCAGGCGGCCAGGGCCGCGCGGGTGTGGACGCCGCCGTGCGTGAGGTACAGCCCGGCGAAGCTGTGGACGAGCGCGCGCAGTTGCTCCGCGTGCCCCGCGAGGTGGCGCCGGGCCGCGAGCTGCGCGAGCGCGGTACCGGGCATCGGTGCGGGGGTCGCCCGCGCCGGCCGCCAGGCCACGACCGGTCCCGGCCGGTACGGGCTGCGCAACAGCCCGGGGCGGGTGCGCGGGTCGGTGTCCGCGAGGGTCTGGACGGCCAGCCGGTGCAGCCCCTCCGAGTCGGCCCCGGCCCCGGCACCGGCGGCGGCACCCGCACCGGCGTCACCGGTCGGGGAGCCCTCGCCGGACGCGGCGCCGTCCGCCGGCCCGGCCTCCGCGAGGCCCGCCTCCTGCGGTGTGACCAGCCTCCCGCAGCGGTCGGTCAGCGCCGCCGCGATCAGCGTCGGCACCGGCGGACGCGGGCGCGTGCCCGACAGCCAGTGCGCCACCGCGGTGCGGTCGTAGCGCAGGGCGAGCCCCTGGAGGGTCCCGAGGGCGTTGACGCTCCGGGCCAGCTCGGCCCCCGTGCACCCGGCTTCGGCCAGCAGCGCCGCCAGCCTGTCGTTCGGCGCCCGCCGGCGCCGGCCACCCCCGCCGCCGCCATCCCCCGCGTCGCCGCCGTTCAACGCTTTCACCATTCCGGTCACGCATTTCCTTCTTCCGGTCCACGCCCTGGTGTTCTCTGAATCCGTCCCCTTCGGAATAACGACGGACCGGAGAACCATGACTTCCGCGACGACCCACGCATACGACTTTCCGTACCGGATTTCCGGAATCGGAGCCCAGATAGGCGAGATCATCTCCGTGGACGACTGGGCGCGTCTCGCCCACATCCCGCACCGCCGCCGCCTCGGCGAGGAGCTCCGGGGCGCCGACGTCGAGCGGATCCTCGGGGTCGTGTCCAAGAGCTGGGACCGGGAGCGGTTCGGGGCGCTCGACGCGGTCGTCCCCGTGGCGCGGCAGGCGCTGCGCTCCGCCCACGCCGAGCCCGCGGACATCGACGCCGTCTTCGTCGCTACCTGCACCCCGTACGAGATCATGCTCGACCAGGACGCCTTCAACCTGCTGCGGCACCTGCGCATCCCGGACAGCGTGCCCCCGTTCCAGCTCGGCGCCGGCTGCGGCGGCCTGTCGCGGGTGGCCGCGCACCTGGCCCGGACGGACGCCAAGCGGGCCCTCGTCGTCACCTACAACGCGGCCAGCCCGATCGGGATCGACGACAACGGGATCATCGCCTCCTACGGCGGCGGGAACGGCGAGCACCCCTTCGCGCACACCCTGTGGTGCTCCGGGGCGCTGTTCTCCGACGCCGCCACCGCGCTCGTCCTGGAGCGGGACGAGGATTTCGACGGGCTCGGCTTCTATTCGCGCGATTCCCTCGAATTCGGCGGCGAGCCGGGATTCAGCGATCCGCTCATCCATTACCCCGGCGGTGGCGCCGCGCACCCGCCCGGCTTCCCCGGTTCCGCGGAACTCTCCGCGTTCGGCCTCAACGGTCCGGAATTGGCCCGCTATTACTCGCGCGGGATGATGCTCAACCAGCTGACGATGGAAGCGCACCGGCCCGGCTTCGTCGACGAGGTCAGGCGCATCTACACGCACCAGGCGGGCCCGGCGCTGGTCGAGGACTACCACCAGCTCGCCGGTCTGGACGAGACGAAGGCCCCGGCGCACGCCCGTGAGCTCGGCAACCTCGTCACGTCGGCGACCCCGGTGCTCTTCTACACGGACGTGGTGAACGGCCTGATCGGCGAGGGTGACACCGCCGCCTTCTCCGTCATCGGCGCGGGCCCCGAGCGCGGGGCCTTCCTCGCCCGGGTGGCCATCGCGGGCGAGGTCACCGTGACCGAGCCGCTGCCGCCCGTCCCGGCCGTGGCGCTCGCCGCGCGAACGACGGGGCCCGGGGACGCCCCCGCAACCCGCCTGGCAAGCGCGGCAACATCCTGACTCACACCCAACCCACCGGCCCACCAGGCCCACCCGAACGGTCCGGGCCACCCTAGCCACCCGGCTCGCCCGGGCCACCTCGCCCGCCCGGCCCACCCGGGTCACCCGGCCTTCCTGGCCCGCCCGGGTCACCCGGGCCGCCTGGCCCGCCTGGCTCAACCGGGTCACCCGACCCACCCGGGCCGCCCAGGTCACCCGGCCCGCCTGACCCACCCGGCCTGCCCGACCTGCCCGGCCTGCCCGGGCTGCCTGGCCCAACCGGGTCACCCGACCCACCCGGGCCGCCCAGGTCACCCGGCCCGCCCGGCCCGCCCGGCCCGCCTGGGCCACCCAGGAGGGCCGGGGCGGGCCCCCGTAGCCGTCTCCGCCACCGCCACCGCGTAGACGCACCGCTTCCACCTCCGAAACGAGTCAGCCGTGCACATCGCCCTCGCCGGCGCGGCCGGTCCCACCGGAATCCGCCTGGCCGCGGAACTCCTCGGCCGCGGCCACCACCTGACCCTGCTCACCGCCACCGACGTACGGCAGGCGCGCCTCCTGCTGGCCCGTCAGCTCACCCTGACCGGGCTGTATCCCGCGTACGTCGACCTCCTCGCGGTCCGCCTCGACGCGCGGCGGGCCGCCGATGCCCTGGATCCCCGCTCCACCGCCCGCTTCGACGCCGTCTGGTGCGTGGATCTGGCGGCCGGGGCCGTGGCCGCCCTGCTGCCGCTCGCCGCCGGAGGGGAGCGGCGTACGGCGTTCCACCTGGTCACCGATGGGGACGCGGGTCCGGCCGGGCGGGCGGTGGCGGCCGCGGCCGTACGGGACGGGTTCCCGGCCGGGGTGCACTGCCTGGCCCCGACCGTGAGCGACCTCGCCGACCATCCGGAGCTGCCCCGGCCGCCGTTCACCCGGATCGCCGTCGCCGAGGCGACCCGGCCCGCCCCGGGCGAGGCCGCCGGGGAGGCCCTCGCAGCGGTACCGGCGGCGGTGAACCTGCTGCCGCTCTCCGCCACCGCGCGGGCCCTGGCCGATGCCGGCGAGCAGGCGGGCTGGTCGGGGCTGCGCCGGATCGGCTGGGTGCACTCGCGGCCCACCCCGGCCGAGGTGGTGGCCGAAGCGGTCGGTCCGGAGCTGGGCGCCCGGCTGCTGCGGCGCCTCTCGGCCCTCCAGCCGACGACGCCCACCACCGCGATCACCCTGCCGCCGGTCGCTGCCGGGTACCTCACCCGGGCTGCGGCTCCGGTTCTGCCGGCGCTGCGTTCAGCGGTGCCCGCATGAGCACGGCGGGGCACCCCTGGCGGGAGCGGCGGGTGGTGGACGGCCTGGCGGGCGCCCTGCGGGAGGCGGCCGCGGAACGGGTCCTGGGCAGCGGGGCGGCGACGGCACCGAAGACCGCCGCCCCCGCTATGGCGTCGCCGGGGCCGGAGCGGGGCCCGGACTCCGGCGCGAAGTGAGGGGCGCCCATGGCAAGGGCATATGCGAAAGGATCATTCATGCCTCAACGAAAGGGGGATGAACGGACCCCCGCAACTCACGCCAACCCCACTCCCGGCACCCCTGTTTGACAGGTTTTCGCATGTGGCAGAACGTGCCACCGCCCCGACACGCCCGAAGGCGTCACCACGCATCTCACCCGTTCGGGCGTACATCCCCCACACCCCGTCCCGACCGGCGGAACGGGCGCCATCTGCGAAGACGCCCCGGCCAAGGGACGACACGCCCGTGACGCCCCGTCAGTCCCTGGTGTTTCACAGGGTGTGGATGGGCAGAGGAGGTGTCCACTGCTCACATGACCCGGCCGCCCGCGCCGGACAGGAGGGATCGCCATGCCCCGCGCCAAGTGGGTCGTCGCCGCGCTGACGGTGACTCTGCTGTGCACCGGCATCGGGGTGTTGCAGAGCACCGAGGGCGCCCACCCCTCGGCCTCGACCGCGACGACCGACGACTCGCTGCCCTCGCGGGCCCTGGGCCTGTCCGGCCACCGCCGTCTCGTCCGGCAACTGGAACGCCCCGACGAGCACGCCCCCGGGAAGGGGGCCCGGTCGCCGAGGACCGCCCCCGGACCGCTGCGGGCGGTCACCGGTCCGCTCCGGCCCGCGCGGCCGCTGCGGTTGCGCATCCCGAGCCTGCACGTCGACGTGCCGCTGGCCGAGGGCGAAGGGGCGGCCCCGGGCCCCTCCTGGGACGCCGGCGGCCCGCCGCCCGGGTCGGCCGGCACCGCCGTGGTCACCGGGGCCGGGCTCCGCCTCGGCGAACTGCGGCCGGGCCGGACCGTCGAGATCCCGCGCGCGGACGGTCGTACGGCCGTGTTCACCGTCGTACGGGTCTCCCCCGGCGAGGCCTCTGGGGACGAGGGCCCGGCCGGGCGGCCCCAACTGCGCCTGACCGGCGGCGAAACCGCCGTACTGGCCCGGCTGACGGGTCAGCGCCGCACCCGCTAGGGGGGTCTTCCTCCCCCGGTCGGGGGCTTCTCGCGGCGTGTCCGGGAGTCGCCGTGGATACCTGGGCACACCCCTCGCATGAGCGGGAGGCACTACGCCAGAACGGCACTGACCCGGGCCCTGACCGCGGCCTGCGTCGTGCTGCTGTGCGTGTTCGGCGCCGGTCCGGCCGCCGCGATGGCCGCCGAGCCGCGGCCCGCCTCCAGCGCCCCCGCGGAACCCGCCGAGGGGCCGTCCGATCCGGCCGCCGATCCCGAGGCACGAGCCGCCGTACGGCTGGTCGCGCGCGGGATCCCGGGCGTACGGCTGAGGCCGGCTCCGGTGTTTCACGTGAAACATGCCGCGGCCCCCGCGCGCGGGCCGATCGGAGCGGTGCCGTCCACGGGGACGGCGCGAAGTGTGGTCCTGCGCTGCTGACCGGGCCGAGCCCTGACGCAGCATCCCCCCACTTCGCCCCCACCCCCACACCGTGAGGTTCCGTCATGCCCATCGACCCGTACGCCGCACTGAACGCCATGCTCCGCGCCGAGGCCGCCCGCTTCACCCCGCCGGTCCGGCAGACCGAGCCGGTGCGTCCGGCCGAGCCCGTCGCACCGGCAGCACCCGCGGCGACCGCGGCGCCCGAGAGTGAACAGCGGCAGGCCGCCGCCGGGGACCCGGCCGCGTAGACCCGTCGCAGGACGGTGAAGAGCGCCGGTTCCCGTGCCCTCGGCAACGGAGAGTGGTCACGTGAGGTTCGACCACGGCACGGGAACCGGCGCCACTGTTCAGTCTGTGCTGTGCGGACCCCCGGCCGCCTCGGGCGGAAGTACCGACCCGCCCCGGCCGAAAGTACCGCCGCCTACGAGACCCGTCTCAGTCCTCGTGGGTGTGGAAGCGGTAGAACGCCGCCACGCCGACGCCGATGCCGGCGAAGAGGCCCACCACGACGGCTTTGAGGATCGACTGGTTGGTGAGGCTGTGCAGGTAGCCCACGGCGATGCCGCCGAAGGCCCCGTACGCCGCGGCGCGGACCTCCTGCATGACGCTCGGGCCCATCCGGTCGAGGCCGAAGGCGATCCCGGCGAAAAGCACGCCGCACAGGATCCCGTAGAACACGTTGGCCGCGTCGACCGGGCCCGCCTGCCGCTCGATGTAGGCGGCCCAGACTCCGTAGACGAGTCCGAGGAGCAGGGGCCCGGCGTAGGCCAACTTGCTCAGGTGGGTCATGTCCGTCATCTGCCGGTGCTGCCGATGGGCAGCGGGTGCCGCATGTGCCATGACGGGCTCCTCTCTCCCATCATCCAGGGCACACCCGGCACCCCCGACCGGCAAGTGGATCACCCGTGCGGGTCAGCCGCGCACGGCCACGGCGTCGATCTCGAAGAGCATGTCGGGCAGGGCGAGGGCGGCGACCCCGATCAGGGTCTGGGCGGGCAGTTCGGTGCCCCAGGTCGCGTGCAGCTGCTTGAGGAGCACCTCCAGCCTGCCCTGGTCGTGGCCCACGACGTACGTGCCGATGCGGACCACGTCCCCGGGGCCGAGACCGACGGCCGCCAGGGCGGTGAGGAGGTTGGCGAAGGCCCGCTCGACCTGGTCGGCGAAGTCCTCGGAGACGACGTGCCCGTTCTCGTCGGAGCCGTACTGGCCGGCTATGAAGACCTGCTCGCCGGGGGCGGAGACGATGTGGCTGTATCCGTAGTCGGTCGGGTTGTGGAGTCCTGCGGGGTTGATGATGCTGCGCGTCATGCCGATCTCCTGATTGTCCGTGGACTGACTACTGCTCCGCGAGCCAGGCGCGGAGCCGCTCGGGGGCCTCGGGCGCCTGCCGTTCGGCCTGCTGCCGGATCTCGTCGAGGTTCTGGGCGGCGAGGGCCCGCCGCCAGGCCAGTTCGGCGCGGGTCATGGCGTGCGCGATGGCGCACTCCGCGCCCCTCCCCTCCTCCGGCGCCGCGCCGGGGCCCTGCCCGCGGATCTCCGCGCACCGGAAGGCCTCCTCCGGCCCCTCGACGGCGGCGACCACGTCCATGAGCGAGATGGCGGTGAGCGGACGGGCCAGCCGGAAGCCTCCGCGGGGGCCCGGGGCGGAGGTGAGGATGCCCGCCCGGGCCAGCGCCTGGAGCTGTTTGTTGAGGTAGGCCGCGGGCAGCTCGTGCCAGGCGGCCAGCCGGGCCGCTGACACGGCCCGATCGGGGCCGCTCCAGGCCAGGTTGACGCAGCTGTGCAGCGCCCACTCGACGCCCTCGCTCATCTTCATATTCTGGATATTAAATATCCAGGATCTAGCGCGCAAGCGCACCACGCCACCCGCCCGCAGCAACACCGCTCGCGCCGGGGCCCGCACTCGCTTTCCCTGGTGACGTGCGCACCATCCTGTCGGCGGTACTCATCGTGCTCGTGACCCTGCTCGTGCCCGCGAGCGCCGTCGCGTACTGGGCCGACCGCGAGTTGGGGGACGCCGACCGCTACACCGCCACGATGTCCCCGCTCGCCGAGGACCCGGCCGTGCAGGACCTCGTCGTCACCCAGGCCACCCGCGCGCTCGCCGGACAGATCGACGCGGGCCCCTTCCAGAGCGGGGTCGACGCCCTGCTCGGCGAGGCCCTGCGCTCCTTCGCCGGGACCCCCGCCTACCGGACCGCCTGGGACGCCGCCAACCGCGCCGCGCACGCCGCCTTCCTCGACGCGCTCACCACGGGCGACGGCAACGCCGTCACCATCGACCTCGCCCCCGTCATCGCGCAGGTCAAGGAGGAACTCGTCGACGACGGCGTGCCCTTCGCCGACCGGATCCCGGTGACCCACCTGTCCGTGGAGGTCATGGAGTACGACAACCTCGGCGCCCTCCGGAAGGGGTTCCGCATGCTCCAGATCGCCGGTGTCTGGCTCCCCGTGCTGACCCTCGCCCTGGCCGTGGCCGCCATCGCGGTCGCCGTCCGGCGGCGCCGCGCGGTGATCGCCACGGGGCTGGGGCTCGCGATCGGCGCGGGCCTGCTGTGGATCGCGGTGGACCTGTGCCGGAGGCTCACCCTCGACGATCTGCCCGCCGACGTCGACCGGGCGGCCGCCGGGGCCGTGTACGACGCCCTCACCGCGTTCCTGCGCACCACCGCCTGGGTGGTGCTGGCGGTCGGCCTCGCCGCCGCGCTGACGGCCTGGGTGGCGGGCCGAGTCCGCCGCACCCCATAAGCTCGGAAGGTACCCAGAAGAACCGATTCGCGAGCGGCGGCACGGAAACGGGAATGAGCACCGAACGCACCGAACACATAGCGTCGCGGCGGGCCCGGCACCACTCGCTGGCCCCGCCCGACTGGCTGCTCTCGGGACTGAAGCCGACCTCCGCCCCGATCCCCTGGGCCGCGGTGGTCCGGGCCGCGATCGCGCTGGCCGCCCCGCTGGCGGTCGGCTTCGCGCTGGACGAGCCCGAGTACGGCGCGCTCGTCTCGATGGGCGCCCTCGCCGGGGTGATCGGCGACACCGCCGACGCGTACCGGATGCGGGTCCTGAACATCGCCGTCCCGCAGCTGTTCGGCGCCGTCGGCATCGCGCTGGGCACCCTGGTCTTCGGGCACGGCTGGGTGGCCGTCGGCGCCCTCACCCTCATCGCCCTCGTCTCCGGGATGATCTCCTCCATCGGCACGGTCGCCTCCGCGTCCGGGCTGCTGCTCCTGCTCAACGCCGTCGTCGGCGCCGGGCTCCCGATGCCCCAGCCCTGGTGGACGGCCCCGCTCCTGCTGACCGCGGGCGGGCTGTTCGTCCTCGCGCTGACCCTGCTCGGCTGGCCGCTGCGCGGCCGGCAGCCGGAACGGGCCGCCGTGGCCGCCACCTACCGGGCCCTGGCCGACGCCCTGGAGGCCGCGGGCGGGCCGGGCGCCGCCTTCGACGAGCGCCGTCAGCGGGTCACCCAGACGCTGAACCAGGCCTACGACCTCGTGCTCGGCCGACGGGCCCGGGTGCACGGCCGGAGTCCCGCGCTGGTGCGGATGCTGGCCCAGCTCAACGTGGTGATCCCGCTGGTGGAGGCCGTGCCCGCCGCGCACCTGCGCCGTCGGCCGGTACCGCCCGAGATCCCGGCGGCCGTACGGGAACTGGCGACGGCCATCGAGGAAGGCCGCACCGGGACACCGGTGCTGGACCTGCCCGAGCCGCACACCCCGGACGAGCGGGCCGTCGACGCCGCGCTGCGGCACGCGGCGACCATCGTGCTGCTGGCCGAGCCCGACCCCTACAACGTCGACGACCGCCTCGGCCGGCCCGCCGCCCTGCGGGTGCGCGCCCGGCGGGCGGTCCGCGACATGATGCTGTCCGGCGCGTCGTGGCGGTACGGCCTGCGGCTCGCCCTGTGCATCGGGCTCGCGCAGTCCCTCGTCTCCCTGATCGAGGTCGAGCGGTCCTACTGGGTCGCGCTGACCGTCACCTTCGTCCTCAAGCCCGACTTCGGGTCGGTGTTCTCCCGGGCGGTACTGCGCGCGCTGGGCACCGCGGCGGGCCTGGTGATCGCGGCCGCCGTGCTCGCCGAAGTCCCGCGCGGCTGGTGGGACGTACCGGTGATGATGGTCCTGGCGGCCCTGATCCCCGCGTTCTCCGCCAAGGGCTACGCCTTCCAGACCGCGGCGATCACCCCGGTCATCCTCCTCCTCTCGGACCTGCTCAACCACTCCGGCTTCGACCTGATCCGGCCGCGCCTGCTGGACAGCCTGATCGGCTGCGCCATCACGCTGGTCTTCGGCTACCTCCTCTGGCCCGAGAGCTGGCACACCCGGATCGGGGACCGGCTCGCCGACGCCGTGGACGACGCCGCCCGGTACGTGGAGCGGGCCTTCGCCCCGGTCGCGGACGAGGCCGCGCTCCGGGTGGCCCGGCAGTCCCGCCTCCAGGCCCGCCGGCGGATCTACCGGGACCTGTCGGGCGTGCGCAGCGAGTTCCAGCGCGCCCTGACCGAACCCCCGCCGACCGGCACCCGCGCCGCCGCGTGGTGGCCGCTGGTGGTGGCCGTCGAACGGATCGTGGACGCCACCACGGCCGCCCGCGTCCGCGTCAACCACGGCGCGGTGCCGCCTGCGGCGAGCGAGGTCGACTGGATCGCGCGCGAGCTCCGGTCCCTTGCCGAGGGCGTACGCAGCAGCACGATCCCGCTCCGGGTCGAGGTGGAGCCCCAGGCCGACGAATCAAGCGTCCTGGCCCCGGTCCACCAGGAGGTAGCAGCAGCCCGCGCCATCACCCGCCCGGCCCCCTGACCCCCAGCCCGTCCGGCGTTTGAGGACCGGGGACGGACCGCCCGGGGTCCCCCGAACGGCCCCACGGCCGGGCCGGGTCCCACCCCACGCGGGAGCATCAGAGCATGCGACCCATCCCTCAGCACGTCGGAGCGCTCCTGGCTCTCTTCGTACTGACGGGCTGCGCCGACGTGGAGGGCCTGAAGGACGCCGGCGACCTCGGCACCGTTCACGCCCCGCAGACCCTGTGGAAGGAGTTCCGCCCCGACCCGCCCGAGCCCGGCCAGCAGCCGGGAACGGCCGCCGTCGTGCCCGGGATCCCCAAGGTGGCCGGCCCCGGCATGCGCGGGGTGAACGCCCTGTCCGTCGTACGGGCCGACGTCACCGCCGCCGTCGCACAGGACGGCGGGACCGGCCGTCTCGTCGACCCCCGCGCCCCCCAGCGGCTCGCGCTCTGCACACAGGCTGTGGACGGCGGTCCCGGCTGCCCGGTCCGCCCGCCCGTCCTGCACGACCTCACCGGCGACGGCCGGGAGGAGCTGATCACCGCCCTGGACCTCGACGGCCGGCTCAGCGAGCTCCGCGTCTACACCGTCCAGGACGACGGCCGCGTGGCCCGGATCCTGTCCCGGCACGCGGTGCTGGAGGGCGTGGAGGTGGCCGCCGAGCACCTCGCCGTCCGCGAGCCGACCTCGAACCCCGCGTACGTCGCCGTCTCCGACTACGTGTGGGATCCGGAGACCGGGACCATGAACCTGTCCCAGCTCACCCTCGACGAATGCCCCGGCCCCGGCCCCGGCCCCGGCGCCGGCGGCGACACGCCGACCGACGGAGGCGGGGCGCGATGCGCGCCCTGAGCAGCCTGCGCTGGCGGATCGCCCTGACCACGACGCTGGTGTGCTGCATGGTCGCCGCCGCGCTGGGGATCCTGGTGCACAACGTGGTCGCCCGGCAGATCGTCGGCGAGGTCCGCAAGGAAGTGGACCGGGACCTGGACCACGCCCTCGGCCACTACGAGTACGGCACCACGCACGGCGATGTGAACGTCGCGCTGGACCCGCCGGACCTGCCCGGTCCGCTGCGCGCGCTCGTCGCCCGCGGGGACACCGGGAGCATGGTCGGCGAGCACCAGGGCGAGCCCGTGATGTGGGCCGCCGGGCCCGCCGACAAGAAGGCCCTCGCGGTCTGGATCCCCTACGAGCACACCCGGAACCGGCTGCGGGACATCGACACCGCGATCCTCGCCTCCTCGGTGGTCGCGGCCGGGGTGGTGGCCCTGGCCGGGCTGTTCCTCGCCAACCGGATCAGCCGGCGGCTCACGACCACGGCCGCCGTGGCCCGCCGGATCAGCGCCGGCGACCTCGACGCCCGCGTGGACTTCCCCGCCGACAGCGACGGTCCCCGCCAGCCCCGCTCACGGGACGAGGTACGGGACGTGGCGCAGGCGCTGGACTCGATGGCCGGGTCGCTCCAGGAGCGGCTGGAGGCGGAGAAGCGCTTCACCGCGGATGTCGCGCACGAGCTGCGGACCCCGCTCACGGGCTCGCTGGCCGCGGCGGAACTGCTGCCGGAGGGGCGCCCCAAGGAGATGATCAACGACCGGCTCAAGGCCCTGCACCGGCTGACCGAGGACCTGCTGGAGATCTCCCGGCTGGATTCCGGAGTGGAACGGGCCGACCTGGCCCGGGTGGAACTGGGCCGGGCGGTGGAACGGGCCGTCGCCGGGACCAGGCCGCCGGCCGCCTCGGTACGGGTGGTCCGTGACGCGGCGGTGCTGACCGACCGGCGCCGCCTGGACCGGATCCTGGCGAATCTGCTGGCCAACGCCCACCGGCACGGGCGGCCCCCGGTGGAGGTGACCGTGGACGGGCCCGTCGTGGTGGTCCGCGACCACGGGCCCGGCTATCCGGCCGAACTGATCGAGCACGGCCCGCAGCGCTTCCGCACCGGGGACCCCGGGCGGGGACGCGGCCACGGTCTGGGGCTGACGATCGTGGCCGGGCAGGCGGCGGTACTGGAGATCGAGCTGAGCTTCGCCAACGCACCGGACGGGGGCGCGATCACCACGCTCCGGCTTCCCGTGGGCCGCCTGCTCGAAGGGAGTTGAGGAGTGTTTCACGTGAAACATCCACGGGATCGGATGTTTCACGTGAAACGGTCAACCCTCAACGCATCGGTCAGACGCCGATGTTCTTGCCGTCCTTGCGCCAGACCGACACGACCGCCGGGCGGACGATCTTGCCCGGTCCGTCGGGCCACACCGACTGGGGCTTCTCGACGGAGGCCCCGTCGATCTCGCCCGGGTGCTGGACCGCGACCAGGACGCGCTTGTCCTGGATGATCGGGCCGCAGGTCTCGGCGCCGCGCGGGACCGTCAGGAACTGCTTCAGCTCACCGCGGCGCTCACCGGACGTGGCGACACCGAACAGACCGTCGTGGGAGCCGAGCTGGTTGCCGTCCGTGGAGATCCACAGGTTGCCGTGCGGGTCGAAGGCCACGTTGTCCGGGCAGGAGATCGGGCTGACCTTGTCCTTCGGGAAGCCCGCGAAGTAGGTGGCCGGGTCGTTCGGGTCACCGGCGACCAGGAAGAGCCTCCAGGCGAAGGCGTCACCGGCCGGGTCGTCGAAGTACTCGGCGAGCTCCAGGATCTGGCCGTGCTTGTTGCCGTTGCGCGGGTTGGCCTCGTCGGCAGGGGCCTTGCCGGCCGCTCCGCGGTCCTTGTTGTTGGTCAGCGCGACGTAGACGCGACCGGTGCGCGGGGAGGGCTCGACGTCCTCCGGGCGGTCCATCTTGGTGGCGCCCACCTTGTCGGCGGCCTGGCGCGTGAAGATGTACACCTCCTCGGCGGTCATGCCCTCGACGTGCGAGACGTTGCCGGTGGCCAGCTTGATCCACACACCGGCGCCGTCGAACTCGCCGTCCGTGGGGAGCTTGCCGGAGCCGTCGACCTGGGCGGCCGGGGAGTCACCGGTGAGCTTGGCGACGTAGAGGGTGCCTTCGTCGAGGAGCGTCAGGTTGTGCTCCTTCGCCGCGCGGCTGTTCCCCTTCTTCATCTGCTTGCTCGACACGAACTTGTAGAAGTAGTCGAAGCGCTCGTCGTCGCCCATGTAGACGACGGGACGGCCGTCCTCGGTCAGGCGGGGCTGCGCGGCCTCGTGCTTGAAGCGGCCGAGCGCGGTGCGCTTGCGCGGGACCGAGTTCGGGTCGTGCGGGTCGAGCTCGACGACCCAGCCGAAGCGGTGCGACTCGTTGGGCTCCTGCGCCACGTCGAAGCGCTTGTCGAACCGCTCCCACTTGCGCTCGGTCTCGCCCGGGGTCACGCCGTAGCGCTTGAGGCGGGCGGCGGCGGTCGGGTCGGTGACCTTGCCGGCGTTGCCGAAGTACTGGTTGAAGTTCTCCTCGCCGTGGAGGGTGGTGCCCCACGGGGTGGTGCCGCCGGCGCAGTTGTTGAGCGTGCCGAGGACCTTCGTGCCGCTCGGGTCGACCGAGGTCTTCAGCAGGGCGCTGCCCGCGGCCGGGCCGGTCATCTTGAACTCGCTCGTCGTGTGGAGGCGACGGTTGAGCTCGTGGCGGGAGACGGCGGTCAGCTTGCCGCTGCGGTGGTCCTCCTGGACGACGACCACGGACAGGCCGTGCGCGGCCCAGGCGATCTCGACCTGCTCGCGGGTCGGGTTGGCCGGGTCGTAGCCCTTGAACATGAGGTTCTCGTCCGTGTACTCGTGGTTGGCCACGAGCAGCTGCTGGCGCTCGTACTTCCCACCGAGCGGGAGGAGGCTCAGGAAGTCGTTGTTGTAACCGAACTGACCGGCCTGGGCGGCGGCGGTCTGCTTGTCGGAGTTGAAGCCCGGGGCGCCCTTGATGATCGGGTCGCCCCAGCGGATGACCACGTTCTGGTCGTGGCCCGCGGGGATGGTGACCTGGTCGGCGGTGTTCGGCGCGACCGGGGTGAAGCGCAGGCCGCGGGCGGCCTGGCCGGCACCCTCGGTCGCGGCGGCGGCCTCACCGGCCGGGGTGGCGTTGGCGCTCTGGCCGGGGCCGCTGAGGGCGATGGCCGTACCGCCGGCGGTGGCGACGGTCACGACGGCGGCCGTACGCAGCATCGAGCGGCGGGAGTAGGCCTTGGCTATGACGTCGCCGGCGTACTCGTTGTCGCTGGTGTTGGGCACCTCGTGGAAGCATGCGTCGCCACAGCGGTAGCGACAGGTGAGAGCGGACCGACCGCTCCCATGCGGGTTGCCGATGAGCGGCAGAAGCTTGCGCACGAGTGTCCTCCGAGTAGCTGCGTGGGCGCCGACAACGTGTCGGAACAATCCAGCCGTGACGGTAGGCGCGGGTTGCGCCGATGCGGCGGCGGAGGGATGAACGATCGGTGAACCCGGCACGTCGGAGCGGGAGTTCGAGGGGCGGTTTCCGGGCGCCGGAGGGGCGGACGCCACGAAGGGCGCCCCTGCCGAAGATCGAGCCGGGCGGCCGATAACCTTACGTGTCCACTCTGGGCAGGGATCATCCGCGCAGCACGGACATATGACGCACGCACTCATGCGAAAGGCCTGGCCCATGGGTATTCGGAGCTTGTTGCGCAAGGTGTTCGGACGGTCTGCGGAACCGGTTCCGGAGACCACGGACGCCCCTTCGGCGGCTGTCCCGAACCAGGCGGAACGCACGCCGCTGGACGTGGCCGCCGAACTGGTAGCGGCGTCGTTCGACAACCCGTCCGTTCCGCCGCAGTCCGCTCCGCGGGACGGCGGACCGGGCGCCCTCCTCACGGCCCCCGCCCCCACGGCGGAGCCCACGGTCCCGGAGGCCCGCCGCGCGCCTGCGGCGAAGCCCACCCCGGACACCGCTCCGGCTACCGCCGAGCCCGAGACCGCCGCAGCAGCCCCCGCGCCGCAGGCGCAGGACACGGCTGCCGCCGAAACTCCGGCCGCGGCGGAGCCGCTGGCCGCTGCCGCGGCCGAAGACCAGCAGGAGCCCCCGGCAGAGCCGGCCCCCGCCGCTGCGGCGCAGCCCGAGGCCGAGCCGCTGGCGCAGGCCGAGCAGGCCGCTGCCGAGCCCACGGCCGAGCCGCTGGCGAACGCCCCGGCCACGGAGCCGGTCGCCGCCGAGCAGACCGAGCAGCCGGCCGCCGAAGCCAGCGCGCCGGAGGCGGAGCCGGCCGCCGCCGCTGCGGAGCAGCCCGAGGCGGAGCCGGAGCCGGTGGCCGCCGAGGCCGAGCCGGTCGTCGCCGCTGCGGAGCAGGACGACGCGCCGCAGGCGCAGGACGCGGCTGACGCCGAGACAGAGGCCGAGCCCGTCGCCGCTGCCGCGGAGCAGCCCGAGGCGGAGCCGGAGCCGGTGGCCGCCGAGGCCGAGCCGGTCGCAGCCGCTGCGGAGCAGGACGACGCGCCGCAGGCGCAGGACGCGGCTGACGCCGAGACAGAGGCCGAGCCCGTCGCCGCTGCTGCGGAGCAGCCCGA